>NZ_SAUF01000001.1:1452546-1782570 GCF_004023665.1 Afifella aestuarii | reverse complement strand
CGATGTTCGCATGCGGCTTCGTGCGCGAAAATTTCTCTTTTGCCATTTCCCTCTACCAAGGCTGAGTTCGACGGGGATTTTCGGCGCGCCTAGTACGATGGTCCGCGCGATGGTGCAAGAGGCCGTGCGTCACATGCACGCGACAAAGACAATCCTGGCAAGAAGCCATAAAGATGAGGCGGCAGGATCTCGGTGGAGTCACGCAGCAGAGCCCAAAGTGACGCACCCATCTTCGCACGACGCAATCGATGCGCGACGCGAAAGCGGGTCCAGGTTCGGCTCTTGTCGAAATCTGGAGCGGGTAGCGGGAATCGAACCCGCATATTCAGCTTGGAAGGCTGCTGCTCTACCATTGAGCTATACCCGCACAGCGCTTCGCGGGCCGCTGGTGGAGGGGGTTGGATTCGAACCAACGTAGGCATAGCCAACGGGTTTACAGCCCGTCCCCTTTAGCCACTCGGGCACCCCTCCGGTGCGGCCGTCGAAACGACTGGCGAAAGCGAGGTCTCGGTTGGTCAACCGAAACCGTCGGTGGCGGCGTATATGCAGGTGGCGCCCCGGCCTGTCAACGCCCGCAACACGAAAGCCCACCGTTGCCATTCCCTGAAGTTCGGTGCGAAGGGAGAAGCCGGTAAATTGAGCAAGCAAGCGATGTCCAACGATACGAATATGAGAAGGCGCCGTCGCCCCGGCGAGAAGAGCGGACGGCCCACTCGACGAAGCCCACGCACCCCCCCGGCCGATTCGCCTTCGGTCATCTACGGCTTTCACGCCGTCAGCGAAGCCTTGAAAAATCCCAAAAGAGAGATCCATCGCCTCGTCGCAACGGCCAATGCGCTCAACCGGCTGAAAGGGCTCGCGCCCGACATGGAATGGCCGGAGCCCTCCTCCACCCGCGAGATGGACAAACTCCTCGGCGCCGACACGGTGCATCAAGGAGTCGCGCTTTTCTGCGATCCCCTCCCCGAGCCGGAACTATCGGACTGCGTCGGAGCCGACATGATCGTCGCGCTCGATCAGGTGACGGACCCGCACAATGTGGGCGCGGTCCTTCGCTCTGCAGCCGCCTTCGGCGCGAGCTTCCTGATCATGACAGCGCGCCATTCGCCGCCCGAGACCGGCGTTCTTGCGAAGACCGCTTCCGGCGCGCTGGAACATGTCGAAATCGTGCGGGTGAGAAATCTCTCCAATGCGTTGGAGGAACTGCGCGATGCAGGCTTTCATCTTCTGGGGCTCGATGGAGAAGCCACAGACGCGCTCGGAGATAAGCCCGTGCCGAAACCCGCCGTTCTCGTGCTCGGCGCCGAAGGCAAAGGCCTGCGTGAAAAAACCGCTGCGACATGCGATCGGCTCGTGCGGCTTCCCACACGCCCGCCGATCGCAAGTCTCAACGTCTCCAATGCGGCAGCCATCGCGCTTTACGAAGCGAGCCGCCCCAAAAGCCGCTGAGGTACCTCAGCGGCAGAGGCGGCGCGGGCCGTGATAGGGCTGGAATGTGCCGCTGCGCGGATCAAAGCTGCGGTACTTCGAGGCGCAATAGGCATACCATTCGCGCGACCAAGGGGCGGGCCGCGCGCCGGCATAGGCCGGCGGAGCCGCATAATAGCGCGGCTGCGCCATGGCACTGCCAAGAGCAAGCCCGAGGCCCAAGCCGGCGACACCCGCTCCTATGCTGTTCCTGTGGCGATGCCGGTAGTAGTGTCGCCCATATCTGTAATGCCGTCCGCGATAGTGATGCCGCCCGCGGTAATGATGGCCGCGATATCGGTGGCCCCGGTAATGACGGCTCGGGACCCGAGGTCCTATGCGATGGCCGCGGCGCCAGTGCCGATCCTGCACCTTAATCAGCGGGGCTTCGACGCCACTCGCCGGCGAAGCCTGGGGAGCGCGAGGCATTGCTGCCATTGTCGGCGAGAGAGATGCAATCACCATCGAAAGCCCTGCCGCGATCGCGATTGCTGCCCGAGTAGACCTGGATTGCATAACGAAAATCTCCTGAGGACCGCACCACAAGATTCTCGTGCGGCCAACCATTCTTAGAATGCTAACAAATTAAGCAGCTGCATGTTCCCCAGTGAAAAGGTCCGATCACGTTTCTTTTACCCGCAGGCGTCGGAACATGGTCGATTCGCGGCTTCCGCCTCCCAAGCGTCGCCGCCCCATGCTCCGCCCCCGACGGGCATCGCGACGCCGATCGTGCGGCGTTGTTGGCAGCGCATGTTGTCCGAAAGGCGCTCATGGTGACAGGCTTGCGGGCACGCCGACGAAGCTGTTGCACCTGTCAGAAGGAGCGGTTAGGGAATATCCGCTCCAGGCGGCTTCAAATGGCCGAATTTGGAGCTCTGAAGGCGCACGGAAGCCACAGGCGGATCCCGCCGTCACGCGCCATGCCGGCTTAGCTCAGTTGGTAGAGCATCTGATTTGTAATCAGGGGGTCGGGGGTTCGAGTCCCTCAGCCGGCACCATTTTCACTTTGAAAAGACTGCGTTTTTTAGTCCCGGTCCGTGGAACGGATTGGGCGACGAGAGCCTGTACGGCCCCACAGAGCCCTCTCACCCCAGAGAGCGCCCGGCCGCGCCGTTGAGGCGCGGCCTTTGTCTGGCGGCCTGGACTGCGCATAAGCCCAGTCCCGGGGAATCGAGCGCCAAGTGTGGATTCCCCCATTTTCCCGTAAAATTGCAACGCCAGGAAAGGGCCGCCGAGAGACGGTTGAAGGCGGCTCAACGAGATTGGCAAGGCCCGGACGACGCCTTAATCGCCCGGGAATCGACAGGGCGGGCGCCTCAGCCAGCCACCTTGTCGATGATCCGCCTGACATCCTCCGCGCTCGCCTTGCGCGGATTTCCTGACGTGCAGAAATCCGCCAAGGCGGAAGCAACCAGCGCATCTTTGCTCTCAGCCAGCACAGCCATGTCGGCGCCCAAAGCCTTGAGCGTCAACGGAACTCCAAAGCGCTTGTTAAGGCCCACGATCGCGTCGATCAAATTCTGCGTGCCTTGCAGGGCTGTCTCACCTTCAAGATCGAGGAGCCGGGCCAAACGCGCATAGCGCTCTGCCGCAGGCTCCGCAGAGTTCTTGTCGAGACCGGCATTGAACGCGATCACGTATGGCAGGAGCATGGCGTTGATGCGCCCATGCGGAATATGCAGACGGCCTCCGATGGCATGCGCGAGCCCGTGGTTGAGACCGAGCCCGGCAGAGTTGAAGGCCATGCCGGCCATGCACGAGGCGTTGTGCATCGCAATCCGGCCCTCGACGTTCTGGCCATCGGCGAAAACCACGGGGAGGTTCTTGAAGGTCAGGCTGACGGCCTTCTCGGCAAGAGCATCGGAGAAATCGGTCGCACAATGGGCGACATAGGCCTCCAGAGCATGGGTCAGCACATCCATGCCGGTATCCGCCGTGATCTGGGGCGGCACGGTGCGGACGAATTCCGGCTCCAGCAGCGCGATATCCGGAATCAATTCGTCGGAGACGAGAGGAAACTTCGTGCCCTTGTCCGGATCGGAAATCACCGAATAAGCCGTCACCTCGGAGCCGGTGCCGCTCGTCGTCGGAATGGCGATGAAGGTGATGCGGCTCCGACTGTTCATCTCCCGCAGGATGGCCAGAATCGCTTTCGCCGCATCGATGGCCGAGCCGCCACCAAGGCCGATGATGATCGTCGGGCGAAAGGCGGAAAGCTCCCTGGCCCCTTCCTTGACGCTGGCAATGGGCGGATCGGGAGTGACTTTGTCGTAGATCGTGACGGCGGAGCCGGAAAGGTACTGGCGCACCCGGTCCGCCACACCGAGCTTCACCATAAGCGCATCGGTGACGATACCGACCCGCTCGCCGTGGAACTCACGAAGCCGCTCGAGGGTACCCACCCCAGAGACAACCTCTGTCTTGAGTGAAAACGTATGCATGGCGCTCATCGTCTTGGCCTCCTTAGCCGAAGAGCTCCCCCGCATTTTTAGGTCCGGCGTTGCCCGGAGCTGAAAACCGGTCCCTTCGCGCCATCGCATCAAGCCCCAAGCGACATCGCATCCAGTTTCGGATCAGTGCGCCATCATCTGAAGCGTCATCACGCTCCCGTCTAGCGATGAGGGGTAGTATGTCGGCAGATCGGACCGGCTTTGGCCCGCGCCGCAGGCTGGCGACCGGTCACGATTGCCTGAACGGCCCGGGCAGGATCGTCCGGACAACCGCGGAAGCGACCGATCTCAGGCGCTTTGTCGTCGCTTCCGACGTCTCAAATGGCCCGCATGCGTGCTCTTTGAAGGCACCACGCATCGCAGTCCCATGCGCGTCCGCGGCATTATGCCCCTGTGTTTCCTCGTCTTTTTGAGACTTCCACCCTCACCGTTGGTGACGAGAATATCCGTCTCAGCCGATCCCGGGCCGCACTTCGACAATCGAGAGCCAGGCGAAACAACCCCTGATTGACCAGATCGCGAAATCCGGCTCAGGGAAACGGATGGAACTGAAAGCGCGGCCACGGGTCATTTCACTGTCACTCAGTCCAATGCCACCGAACAAATCGGAAGGTGCAATCCATGGCGCAATCACATCCCGCCGCGGACGACGCCGTCGCCGGGCAGCCGATCCACGCAGTGCTGGTCCAGTTCCCGACCGTCTGTTTCACGCTGGCCCTCCTCACGGACCTCGCCTATTGGCAGACGGCCAATCTCATGTGGAAGAATTTCTCCGCATGGCTCCTCTTCGTCGGCCTCGTCGTCGGCGTCCTCGCCGCAATCGTCGGTATCATCGACATTCTCGTCCGCAGGTCGGCCCGCAGAAGCGGTGCAGCCTGGCCGCACGCGATTGGCAGCATCGTCGTTCTCGTGCTCGCCTTCATCAACAGCCTCATCCATGCGGGTGACGGCTGGACGGCCGTCGTTCCGTGGGGCCTCACCCTCTCCATTCTCACCGTCCTCGTCATGATAGCGACCGGATTTCTCGGTCGCTCCATGACTGCAAGGAGTCACCGAGGAGATCGCGACCATGCCTAGCCCACACGACACCTTCGCCGGCCGCACCCTCGCCCTTGCCAGCAGCATTCTCCTGACCGCCATGCTGGCGAGTTGCGGTGACGACGGCTCAGACTTCGACATTTCGCAACAGATCGGTCCCGACCCGGTTCTCCCGGAGCCGGATCCTCCGCTCATTGCCAACATGAAGGTGGCGGAGGTGATCGGCTGGACCGAGGGCAAAACACCGTCCGTCCCCGATGGTCTCGCCATCACCGCCTATGCCCAGGATCTCGCCAATCCGCGGGCGCTGCATACGCTGCCGAATGGCGACGTTCTCGTCATCCAATCGCGAGGTCCAGGAGGCGAACCCGTGTCGCGCCCCAAGGACATCATCCGCGGATGGATCATGTCCTTCGCTCATGGCGGGGGCGGCGATACGAAGGAAAGCAATCTCATCACGCTACTGCGCGATACCGACCGGGACGGAACCATAGACGAGCGTCACGATCTTCTGACCGGACTGAACTCCCCCTTCGGCGTCGCCTGGGCCGACGGCACGCTCTACGTGGCCGCAACCGACGCCATCCTCACCTATCCCTACGCGCTCGGAGACACCGAGATTTCGGCCTCGCCGGAAGTGCTCACCCCGCTTCCAGGCGGACCGATCGACCATCATTGGACGAAGGATCTCGCCCTCTCCCCGGACGGGCAGAGCCTCTTCGTGTCGGTCGGCTCCAACTCCAACATCCTGGAAAACGGACTGGAGGCCGAAAAAGGTCGCGCCGCAATCTGGCAGGTCGACCGTCAAACCGGCGCAGCGCGGGTTTACGCCTCGGGTCTCCGCAACCCGAATGGCCTGACCTTCAATCCGCAGACCGGCGCGCTCTGGGCGGTCGTCAACGAGCGCGACGAACTCGGGCCGAACCTTGTCCCCGACTACATGACCTCCGTCCAGCAGGGCGCTTTTTACGGCTGGCCGTGGAGCTATTACGGCGACCATGTCGACGAGCGCGTCCGCCCGAAGAGACCCGATATGGTGGAGAAGGCGATCGCGCCGGACTACGCCCTCTCGAGCCACGTCGCGCCTTTGGGCATGACCTTTTCGTTGAACTCTGCCCTGCCACAGGCCTATCGCAACGGCGCCTTCGTCGGCGAGCACGGCAGCTGGAACCGCAGCTTCTTCAACGGCTACAAGGTCGTCTTCATCCCGTTTGAGAACGGCACACCCTCTGGCATGGCGCAAGATGTGGTGACCGGTTTCATTGATGGCGACGAAGCCCATGGTCGCCCGGTCGGTGTTGGGATCGACGGCACCGGCGCGCTCTTGATCGCCGATGACGCCGGCAACACAGTCTGGCGCGTGGCAGCCGCCGACGGCTCCGTCACGCCTCAGCCGATCGGCACCGATCAGGTCTCGGCCGCGTCTGCGGGCAGTGCCGGAGCCTCCGGTGCAACCTCGGGATCGGCAGCAGGCAGCTCCGGCCCGCAGCAATCGGCAGAGGCGGCTTCGCCATCTGGCACAACGTCGGCGCCAGATCAGGCCTCCACACCTGCCCACCAGGAGAGGCCCGCCGCCTCTGCCGACGAGATGATGACAGGTCAGGCGCCCGTCGCACCGCCGGCGGATTCGGCACCTGCTCCCGGCCAGACGGAGATTGCTCCGGCCGTGCTTCCGCAGACAGAGCCGGCACCGAACTCTAGCGGAAACCAGTGACAGGCGAGCCGGCGTTCTGCGGAGCCACGGAGCGACGGCAACGGCCTCCATATGGCATTAACAAAACCAAACATCATATTGGTTTACAACGTGATTTAGGCAGAATCATATGGAGCGGCGGCGGGCATGAGTTTCAGCACGTCGCCCTCACTCCTCCGGGCGCAGGAAGCGGTAGCCAACCCCGGGCTCGTTCAGGATGTAGCGGGGGCTCGCCGGATCATCGCCGAGTTTCTGGCGCAGACGTCCGACGAAGACGCGCAGATACTGCACGTCGTCGGCATTCGCAGGCCCCCAGACGCTCGTCAGGATCTGCCGGTGGGTGAGGATGCGGCCGGCATTGCGCATCAGGTAGGCGAGAAGTTCGAATTCTTTCGGCGTCAGCTTGAGCCTCTCTCCCGCCAGCGACACCTCGTGGCGGGCAAGATCGAGCTTCAGATCCCCGACGACGATTTCCGCGCTGTCCTCCCCGGCTTTTCGCGCAGGACGCAGGAGGACCCTCACGCGTGCCAGAAACTCGGGAATCCCAAAAGGCTTGACCACGTAATCATTGGCCCCGGCATCGAGGGCGGCGACCTTCTCGTCCTCGCCTTCCCGGACCGAGAGGACGAGGATCGGCAGGTTCGACCATTCGCGAAGGCGCCTGATCACCTCCTTGCCATCGATGTCGGGCAGACCGAGATCGAGAATGACGAGGTCGGGCTCCTTCAAGGCGACAGCCTCCACCCCCTTGCGGCCATTCTCCGCCTCGAAAACCTCAAAACCATGCGCTCCGAGCGCCACCCGGAGGAACTTCCGGATCTGCGGCTCGTCGTCGACAATCAGGATACGCGTGGCGCTCATGGTTCTGCCGTCGCCTTCTTCGGCATCTCGGGAGCGAGAGGAAGCTTCACATTTATGACGGTTCCGCGGCCACCCGAGCCCGCACCGATGGCGATCTCGCCGCCATGTGCCTCCACGATGCCCTTGCAGATGGCGAGCCCGAGGCCGGTGCCGGCTCTTTGCGCGTCACCGGCACGCACACGGTAGAACATGTCGAACACTCTGGCGCGATCCTCGATCGGGATTCCCGGGCCTTCGTCGCGCACCGACAGATGAAGCTGTCCGGCCTCGACGCGGCCCGAAACCACGATCTCCGTGCCGGGCTCGGCGTATTTCGCGGCATTGTCGAGAAGATTCGCAACGACCTGTTCCAGAAGTACGGGATCGCCCGCAGCCATGGGCAAGTCACGCGGCAGCTCGATGGCGAGCCGGTGTCCCGCAAGGCGCCGCCGAAGCTGACGAACGGCGCGCCCCACCACTTCCCGCATGTCGACCCAGTCGCGCCGGACCTGCAATGCGCCATAGCCGAGACGCGTCATATCGAGGAGGTTCTGGATGTAGCGGTTGAGCCGCTCGCCCTCGTCGCGGATGGTCTCGGCCATCGCCACGCGACCGGATGGGCCAAGGGCTTCATCGGCCTCCAGGAGACCCGACGCGGCTCCGATGATGGAAACGAGCGGTGTGCGCAGATCATGGCTGACGGACGACAGAAGCGCCGCGCGAAGCCGCTCCGTTTCAGAGAGAAGCCGCGTCTCCTCCATGTCGGCCGCCAAACGGGTGCGCTCGACGGCGATCGCCACCTGATCGACCAGCGCTTCCAGAAGAC
Organism: Afifella aestuarii; assembly: GCF_004023665.1. Lineage (NCBI taxonomy): Bacteria > Pseudomonadati > Pseudomonadota > Alphaproteobacteria > Hyphomicrobiales > Afifellaceae > Afifella > Afifella aestuarii. The sequence goes on along the minus strand of NZ_SAUF01000001.1, from coordinate 1,774,256 downwards.
GACGTTCGTCGGGGGCGAGCGGCTGTGAGCGCGCAAAGCTGACGCCGAGCAGCCCTTCCCTGCCATGTGCCGTCTTCAAGGGCAGAAAAAGCCAGGAGGACGCCGGCAGTGTCGGCGAGCCCCAGCCGGCGATTTCTCCATGCTCCCAGGCCCATTCGGCCGCGCCACGATCCTTCGCATCGAGCTGATCTTCGGGTGGATAGCCGCCGAGGATGGTCAGCTGCCCGTCCGGGCCAGGCCCGAGGATCAGCGAGGAGCAGTTCAGCGTCGAGGCGACGTGGTGGACGGCCGCCCACACGACGTCGTCGAGGGACGCTGCGCTCGCGATCTTGCGGCTGAAATCATAGAGTGCGGCCGTACGCCTAGCGATGTTGCGCTGTGCCTTCACCTGCGCGCGCAACCGCGCCGCGAGATTGCCGGTCGCGATCGCCACGGCGAGATAGAGGAAAAGGGTGCGGACCACCGTCTCGCTGTGGACGCTGAACGTATAATACGGCTCGGTCAGAAAGTAGTTGTAGGCGAGGAAGGACAGGACGCTCGCATAGACCGAGGGCCAGAGGCCGTACCGCGTGGCGATGGCAATCACCGAGGCGAGGTAGAGGAGCGACAGGCTCTCCACCGGCAAAGCCCGATGAACCGCGGCCCCGATCGCACTGCTCGCGAGAACGGCCACGGTCGCCACCCCATAGGCTTCCGCCTCCCAGGTCGGAAAGAGATGCGGCCCCCTCACCTTGTCGCGACGCGCTCGCGCGGTGTCCGAGGCGATCACCGTGACCTCGAAATCCCTCGCGGCGCGGATGATCTCGTTCGCCACGTTCTCGCGAAAGAACCGCGCTGAAAAGGTGCGCATGCGCGGCCGACCGACGACGATGCGGCTGACATTGCGCGAGCGTGCGAAAGCGAGAATCTCTTGCGCGATGCGCGATTCTGCATTGAGCGAAGCGACTTCGCCGCCGAGGGTCTCGGCGAGCCTCAGCGTCTCGGCGATCTGATCCTTCGCGGCCTCCGGCAGGCTCTCCGAGGCGGGGGTGACGACGTTCACGGCGATCCAAGGGAAGCGGCCACGATCGGCGGCACGTTTCGCGGCACGCACCAGCGCTCCGGCGACCGGCGATTCGTTGACGCAAACGAGGATTCGCTCCTGCGTCGGCCACGGTCCCGGGATCGCGTGGCTCTTCATATGCGCCATCATCTGCGCATCGACGCGATCGGCCGCGACGCGCATGGCAAGCTCGCGCAGAGCCGTCAGATTGCCCTTGGAGAAGAAGTTCTGGATGGCCCGCGCAATCTGCTCCTGGACGTAGACCTTCCCCCCACGCAGCCTTTCGATCAGTTCGTCGGGTGGCAGGTCGATCAGCTCGATCTCATCCGCCAGTTCGACGACGCGATCGGGCACCGTCTCGCGCACACGCACGCCGGAGATGCGCGCAACGACGTCGTTGAGGCTCTCCAGGTGCTGGATGTTGAGCGTCGTATAGACGTCGATGCCCGCGCCGATCAGCTCCTCCACATCCTGCCAGCGCTTCGGATGCCGGCTTTCTGGAACGTTGGTGTGGGCGAGTTCGTCGACGAGGACGAGGCCTGGCCGGCGCTTCAGGATCGCATCGACGTCCATCTCGGAGAGAAACCGGCCGCGATAGAGGACACGCCGTCTCGGGATGGTTTCAAGCCCGGCTGCGAGGCGTTCCGTCTCGGCGCGGCCATGCGTTTCAACGACGCCGACGGCAACGTCGAGACCCGCGGTGCGGCGCTCGCGCGCCGCCTCGAGCATGGAATAGGTCTTGCCGACGCCGGGCGCCGCACCGAGGAAAATCTTGAGCCGCCCCCTGCCTTCCCGCGACGCTTCCGCGAGAAGAGCCTCAGGCTCGGGACGGTTATCCGGCTCGTTCATTGCGTTCTGCTGCTCGCCCTTTCCGCCACCGGCACGCCGTTGTTCCCGGCCGGACGAAGCTCGTCGAGCGCCAGGTTGAGCGCAAGAACATTCACCCGTGCCTCCCCGAAAAGTCCGAGGCTACGCCCCTCGATATGACGCCTGACCAGGTCGCGCATCTGCTGCAGGGGAAGATCTCGCTCTTTGGCGACGCGCGGCGCCTGAAAGAAAGCCGCTTCCGGAGAGATGTGCGGATCGAGACCGCTGCCCGATGTCGTGACGAGATCGACGGGCACGCGCGCACCGCCGGCTTCCCGGCTGAGCCTTTCCGCCTCGCTCGAAACCCGCTTGAGGAGGGCCGCGCTGGTGGGACCGAGATTGCTGCCTCCGGACGCGCCGGCATCGACCTCACCGGCAGATGGCCGTGGATGGAAATAGCGCGGAGCCGAAAATCTCTGGGCGACCAGACGGGATCCGACGACCTGTCCGTTGCGCTCGACGAGACTGCCGGCGGCCTCGGCTGGAAACAGTGTTTGAGCGAGACCGGTCATGGCGAGCGGATAGCAGAGGCCGAGAAGCATGGTCATGAGGACCGAAAGAATGATGGCAGGACGAAGCTGGTCGATCATGGCTTTGCTCAGACGATTGCGATGGAGTTGATGAGAAGGTCGATGGCCTTGATGCCGATGAAGGGCACGATGAGCCCCCCGAGGCCGTAGATGAGAAGATTGCGCCGCAAGAGGCTCGCGGCCGTCGCCGGCGCATAGCGCACGCCCTTCAAGGCGAGCGGAATGAGCGCGATGATGACGAGCGCGTTGAAGATCACCGCCGAGAGGATGGCGCTTGCCGGGCTTTCCAACCGCATGACGTTGAGCGCTGCGAGACCGGGATAAGCGGCGACGAAGATCGCCGGAAGGATCGCGAAATATTTCGCTACGTCATTGGCGATCGAGAAGGTGGTGAGCGACCCGCGACTGATCAGGAGCTGCTTGCCCACCAGCACGATCTCGATGAGTTTCGTCGGATCGCTGTCGAGATCGATGAGATTGCCGGCCTCCTTGGCGGCGGGTGTCCCAGAATTCATGGCGACGCCGACATCGGCCTGCGCAAGCGCCGGCGCATCGTTGGACCCGTCGCCGCACATGGCGACGAGTTTGCCCCCCGCCTGCTCGGCACGAATGAGTTCGAGCTTCTTTTCCGGCGTTGCTTCCGCCAGGAAATCGTCGACGCCTGCTTCGGCAGCGATTGCAGCCGCCGTCAGCGGGTTGTCGCCCGTCACCATGACGGTGCGCACCCCCATGCGCCGGAGCTCGGCAAAGCGCTCGCGGATACCGGGCTTCACGACGTCTTTCAGATGCACGACGCCGATCGGCTTGCGGTCGGCGGCGACGACGAGCGGCGTGCCGCCGGAGCGGGCGATGCGTTCGATGAGGCGCGACAGCTCCGGCGTCGCGGCCTTGTCGCACCAGGCGAGGATCGCGTCGCTCGCTCCCTTGCGGATCTCACGCCCGTCTTTCAGATCCGCCCCTGAGATACGGGTCTGCGCACTGAACGGAATGGTCGTGACCACGCGCTCGTCGTGATCGATCTCTCGGCCGAGGCGTTTGCGGGCAAGGTCGACGATCGATTTTCCTTCCGGCGTCTCGTCCGCCGCCGAAGCAAGATGCGCAAGCTCGGCAAGCTGCCGTTCATCGGTGCCTGCAACCGGCAGAAAATCGTCGGCCATCCGGTTGCCGAAGGTGATCGTTCCGGTCTTGTCGAGAAGGAGCGTATCGACATCGCCCGCCGCCTCGACGGCCCGACCGGACTTGGCAATGACGTTCGCCTTCACCAACCGGTCCATCCCGGCAATCCCGATCGCCGAGAGAAGACCTCCAATCGTCGTCGGGATGAGAGTGACGAGAAGCGCGATCAGGAAGGCCACAGGAACCGTCGCACCGGAATAAAGCAGGAAGGGCTCGAGCGTCGCGGTGACAATGAGGAAAATGATGGTCATGCCGGCAAGCAGGATCCCGAGCGCAACCTCGTTCGGCGTCTTCTGCCGTTCCGCTCCCTCGACGAGCGCGATCATGCGGTCGAGAAACGTCTCGCCCGGCTTCGACGTCACCTTCACCTTCAGCCAGTCGGAGACGAGGCGCGTACCGCCGGTGACGGCGGAGCGATCGCCCCCCGCCTCGCGAATGACGGGGGCGGATTCGCCGGTGATCGCCGATTCGTCGACCGAGGCGATGCCGTCGACGATCTCACCATCCGCCGGGACGATGTCTCCCACTTCGACGAGAACGAGATCGCTGGGTTTCAGCGTGTGGCTCGAAACCTTCCGCGTCTCCACCGCATCGAGTGCTGCGAGAAGCTTCGCAGGCGTTTCTGTCTGCGTCGCCCGCAGCGTGTCCGCCCGCGCCTTGCCACGACCTTCCGCCATCGCTTCGGCAAAGGTCGCGAAATAGACCGTGAACCAGAGCCAGGCTGCGATCTGGCCAACCACCGCCGTCTCGTCGGAACCGGTCACGACGCCGCGCAGGAAAACGAGCGTGGAGAGCGCCGCCGCCACCTCCGTGACGAAGATGACGGGGTTCTTCATCAGATGACGCGGGTCGAGCTTGACGAGCGCCACGCGCAAAGCCGGCCCCGTCACCTGCATGTCGAAGAGAGAAATGTCGGGCTTTCTGCGCATGGCGCCTGGCTTTCTGACAGGATGCGGATGGAGGGCTGCAGCGTCGGCGCTCGGGAGATCGCCGTGGGTGGCGGCAGGCAATGGAGCTTGCGGCATCAGAACGTCTCCCCGGCGAGCATCGCCGTGTGTTCGGCAATCGGCCCGAGGGCGAGCGCCGGAAAGAAGGTGAGCCCGCCGAGGATCAGGACGACCGCGACGAGAAGCGTGACGAAGAGAGGACCGTCCGTCGGAAATGTGCCGGCCGAGGCCGCGACCTTCTTCTTGGCCGCCAGCGAGCCGGCGATCGCCAGCATCGGCACGATGAAGACGTAGCGGCCGAGGAGCATGGCAATCCCGAGGAGCGTGTCGTGGAAGGGCGTGGCGGCCCCGAAGCCCGCAAAGGCGGAGCCGTTGTTCCCCGTCGCCGAGGAATAGGCGTAAAGGATCTCCGACAGCCCATGCGGGCCTTTGTCCTGGAGCGAGGCGAGCGCCACCGGGAGCGTCGCAGCCGCGGCGCCGAAAACGAGGACGCCGAGCGGCATCACCAGGAAGGCGATGACGGCGAGCTTCACCTCTTTCGTCTCGATCTTGCGTCCGAGATATTCCGGCGTTCTCCCGACCATCAACCCGGCCAGGAAGACCGTCAGCACGACGAAGGCGAGCATGCCGTAGAAGCCGGAGCCGACGCCGCCGAAGACCACCTCGCCGACCTGCATGAGCAGCATCGGCGCGAGAGCACCGAGCGGCGTGAAGCTATCGTGCATGGAATTGACCGAGCCGTTGGAGGCGGCAGTCGTCGCCGTCGCCCAGAGCGCCGATTCGCCGACGCCGAAGCGGACTTCCTTGCCCTCCATATTGCCGGCGGCCTGCTCGACGGGAAGGTTCGCGAAGAGCGCGTTGCCTTCGCTCTCCGCCCCATAGGTGAGCGCAAGCGCGCCGAGAAAGAGGATGCCCATGGCGGCAAAGATCGCCACGCCCTGGCGCATGTCGCGCACCATGTGACCGAACATGAAGGTGAAGGCCGCCGGGATGAGGAGGATCGCCACCATCTCGGCGAAATTCGAAAGCGGCGTCGGGTTTTCATAAGGCACGGCGGAATTGGCATTGAAGAAGCCGCCGCCATTGGTGCCGAGCTGCTTGATGGCGATCTGCGCCGCTGCTGGCCCCTGGGCGATCGTCTGCCGCGCGCCCTCGAGCGTCGTGGCGTCCACATAGGCGGAAAGGTTTTGCGGCACGCCCTGCCAGACGAGAAAGAGCGTGAAGAGGATTGAGAGCGGTAAGAGCAGGTAGAGAACCGCCCGGGTGAGATCGACCCAGAAATTGCCGAGGTTGCGCGCATCCGCGCCATCGGACCCGCGACCGGCGAAGCCTCGGATCACGGCGGCGCCGACGGCGATGCCGGTCGCGGCCGAGACGAAGTTCTGCACCGTCAGCCCCGCCATCTGGCTGAGATACGAAAGCGTCGTCTCGCCTCCGTAGGCCTGCCAGTTGGTGTTGGTGACGAAGCTGACCGCCGTGTTGAAGGCGAGATCGGGCGCAAGCCCCCCAAAACCTTGTGGGTTGAGCGGCAGGTGGCCCTGCAGCCGCAGGATCGCATAAAGGATCAGCCAGCCGACCGCGTTGAAGGCGAGGCAGGCGGCCGCGTAGCGCGCCCAATTCTGACCCGTGTCAGGATCGATGCCGCCGGTGCGATAGAAAAGCCGCTCGATCGGGCCGAGGACCGGCGTCAGGAGTGTTGGTTCTCCCGAAAAGAGCCGCGCCATGAAGAGGCCGAGCGGCCAGGCGAGCGCCGTGATCGCAACGCAATAGACGATGAAAAGCAGGATGTCGGAAGACATGGCCGCACCTCAAAGCTTTTCTGGGTTGAGGAGCGCCCAGACGAGATAGCCGAGAAGGGCGAGCGCCACGACAGCGCCGAGCACAAAGTCGAAAGCCATCGCTCAAAGCCTCTCGATGAGGCGCAGCGAAAGGGCCGCGGCAGCGAAAAAGCCAAGCGCGAGGCCGACAAAGAAAACGTCGAGCATTTCATCTCCATCATCCGAAACGTGACCGGAGGATGGGAGCGGAGGCCATAAACAGGCCATTCGCGTTTTTGGCGGATCGCATCAACGAGGCATAAATGAAGGAGGCGACATCGGGCCTCCCTCGCACGACCACGACGTCACACAGAGTCCCCAAGGGCAAACCATGGGCCATTCGGGGGTGAAGCGCCCTGCCCGTCCTAAGCCGCAATGCTTGGATGAACGTTTCGATCGAAGTCGTTGAGACGATTCCAAACTTCGCAGTCGGAACGCCTCGCCGGAGGCTAACGCGACGCGGGCTCCGTTTCCGAGGCCGGGCTCCCGTCCTCTGCCTTTCGGTCCGGCTCGTGCCATTTCTGAGCGAGGCCGGAAAGGTCATCGAACGTGTTGGACGTATCCGACACCGTGCGGCCCATCCCGCATCCGCCAAGCGTTCCAAGAACGGCAAAAAGACCAAGCGCCAGCGCGGCTTGCGTCGCGACCTTCGAGGCGAGGTTCGAAGAGGAGGTATCCTTTCGACGGTGAATGGCGCGCATCGTTCTTCCCCTCGTCACGGCAGCTCGTTTGAGATCAATCGCTCGACCGTACGAGCCATCACCCGACAGCCGAAGACGATATCCTCTTCCGCCGTATCTTCGTCGATATCATGGCTGCGTCCACCGATGCTCGGTACGAAAAACATCGCCGCCGGCATCGTCTGACCGATAATCATGCAGTCGTGACCGGCTCCGCTTGCAAGCCGCAGCGGTTGTTCGCCGAGATCTGCGGCCGCTTCGGCGAGTTCCCCCGCAAGTTTTGCATTGGTCGTCGTCGGAGGGACCCGCGTGGTCACATCGACGGAGACAGCAAGCCCGGTCTCGCGCTGAAGTCCCGCCGCCTTGTCGTGCACCGCCGATTCCATTCGCTCCAGCCGCTCCAGGTCGCCGTCTCGAAACTCCAGCGCAAGTTCGGCCTGAGACGGCACGACGTTCGGGGCGCCCGGCCTCAGCGCCACACTGCCGATATTCCACACGGTCTCCGCTCCGGAGAGTTCCAGAAAGGCCGAATCCACCCAGCACGCGAAAGCGAAGATCGCGCGGCCGGCATCGCGGCGCATCGTCATTGGCGTGGTTCCGGCGTGATCTGCACGCCCCTCCGCCTTCACGCTCATTCGGCGCGTGCCGGCAAAGCCGGTGACGATGCCGATCCTCCGCCCAGCAGCGAGAAGCCGTGGGCCCTGTTCGATGTGGCCCTCGAGGAAACCAATGAGACGACGCCTGTCGGCGACGATCGGATCGCCCGAAAAACCTGCCGCAGCGATGGCAGAGGTGAGCGCATCGCCATCCGATCGGTGCGCATGCCCGACGTCACCCTCCGACAGGAGTCCGGCGAGGCTCTTGGAGCCGAGGAGAGGCAGATAGGTGCCCTCCTCATCCTGGAAGGCGATGACGTCGATACCGACAGGAACGCTCGTGCCGCTCTCGCGAAATGCCCGCGCGACTTCGAGCGCATAGATGACGCCCATGGCACCATCGAGCCAGCCGCCACGCGGCACCGTGTCGGAATGCGAACCGAGCAGCAGAGCCCGGTCGACGTCCGGCCACGCCCCGTAGACATTGCCGAAACGATCCTGCTTCACGACGAGACCGATTTCGCCCAGCCTCTCTTTGAGCCAGTCGCGCGACGCGACATCGGCCTGCGAAAACGCGATCCGATCGACCCCGGTCTTGTACTTTCCGAATTCGGCGAGGCGCCGCAAATCTGCGATCAGCCTTTCACTCTTGATCTCAACCACAGCCGGCTCTTCATTCTGGCGCGGACGAAGGCAGAGCGATCGATGCACCGCCCCGACTGCCGCGAACACGTGAAGGCTCCTTCATGGCGCGGATCGCGAGCCTCGTCGAGCGCCGAAGGCACGACCACGGGCATGGACGCCTTCGACGACAGCGGGCCGCCCCGACCGCGATGCAGAAAGCTCAGGAGGGATCGTCTCCGAAATACTGCGTGCGCAAACGTTCCACCAGCTCGCTCTCTTCGGCCCAGAGGACCTCGACGGTCAAATCTCGCGTCAGACCGGAATTTCGGCTGACGCCGAAACCATATTTGTCCGGCTCGAAGATCGGACCCACGACGTCGAGCGGCTCATCCTGATGCGTGTGGGCGTAATATTCCAAGACGGGCGCATCGGCGATGATCGCATCGATATCGCCATCAAGGAGACCGGCCACAGCCCCGTCGAGATCATTGTAGGCCCGCGTCTCGAGAAAGGCCTGCTGGGCGAAAGCCTCCGAAACACCGCCCTTAAACACCCCGACGGTTTTTCCCGGCAGATCGGCTAGACTGTCGATCTGACTGTTGATCGAAATCGCCGTCATGACGCTCGTGACAGTCGACGTCAGATAGGCGACGACAGCGACACCGCAGACGAGCCAGAGGGCTGCCCAGACCCGGCCGACCCAGCCGAACAGGTTCTTGCGGATCGGAGCCCGCCCGGACGTCGCCACCGACATGACGGAGTAAAAGCCCTCGGCAAGCGCATCGGGCCACGTCTTAGGAAACTCCGGATCGAAGCGCCGATAATAGAGGGTGCTCAGGACGGTCGCCACGAGAATGACGAAGGCGAGCCAAAGATAGGCTCTCAGAAAGCCGCTATCCCTCAACCCCGACACGACCTCGCTGAAGCCGGCCCCGGCATCCTTGTTGATCATGATCCGAAGGCCGGCGTCGAACCAGGGATAGGTGAAGTCTATCCGGAGGGCACGCTGTTCGGTGATGGAGAGATTGGTAACCGCAACGTCGATCTCGCCAGAGGCCGTCGCGTCGAGAAGTGCCGCAATGGTCGGATAGGGCTGGTAGTTCGTTTTGAAGTTCTGTCGCCCGGCGATCGTCTCCCAGAGATCAATCGCCATGCCCTCATAGCGGCTGTCCTGCTTCATGACAAAAGGCGGGCTCATGTAAAGCCCGACATCGACCGCACGCGGAGATGCTTGCTCCTGCGTCTGTTCGTCAGGGGCCGCCGGTTCTCCGTCAGAGGTTTGGGCAAATGCATCGCCCGGAGCACTCATGAGAACGATAACAAGCAAAAGCATCACGTAGTGAGACAGTGCCGTCCACCGCCTATTGAGAACAAAACGAATTGATAGCTTCACTGAGACTGTCCCCCGGCGCCCTTCTTCGGGTTTTCGATTGCTTCGCCCACATCTTCGTCAAGATGTCTTAGCCGTCGCCTAACAGAACCTCGGAACGCCAACTTTCCGGCCGGAGAAACCCGCTGGCCGGAAAGCGAAATCGGTTTTCCGAAGATGCGAACCTCGCGCGGCCTCACGCGTTCAGCTTGCGACGGGCGACGACGGTTTCACAGCAAAGAAAGAGCGAGAGAAAGAGGCGAGATGTCCGACACTCTGTGGTGGCAGCATGGAACGATCTACCAAATCTACCCGCGGTCTTTTCAAGATTCGAATGGCGACGGCATCGGCGACCTGGAAGGCATCCGCCAACGCCTCCCCTATCTCACCTGGCTCGGTGTCGACGCGGTCTGGATCTCGCCCTTCTACCCCTCTCCGATGGCCGATTTCGGATACGACGTTGCCGATTATTGCGACGTCGATCCGATCTTCGGGACGCTTGAGGATTTCGACCGCCTGAGCGCCGACATCCACAAAGCCGGCGTGAAGCTCATCCTGGACTTCGTGCCGAACCACACGTCGGACCGGCACCCCTGGTTTCAGGAGAGCCGCATTTCGCGCGAGTGCCCGAAACGGGACTGGTATATCTGGCGCGACCCGGCTCCGGACGGTGGCCCACCGAACAACTGGATCTCCAATTTTGGTGGCAGCGCCTGGCAGTTCGACGAAGCGACGGGCCAGTATTACTACCATGCCTTCCTGAAGGAGCAGCCCGATCTCAACTGGCGAAACCCGGAAGTGCGGTGGGCCATGCACGACGCCCTGCGCTTCTGGCTCGACCGGGGTGTCGATGGGTTCCGCGTCGACGTGATCTGGCATCTGATCAAGGATGCCGACCTGCGCGACAACCCCATCAATCCCGCCTATGAGCCGCATCAGCGCGAGCTCAATCGCCTGCTCGAGGTTCATTCCTGCGATCAGCCGGAAGTGCACGAGGTGATCGCTGAGATGCGCGCCGTGCTCGAGGAGTACGACGAGCGTGTCCTGATCGGCGAAATCTATCTGCCGATCGAGCGCTTGATGGCCTATTACGGCGACGACCTCAAAGGCGCGCACCTCCCGTTCAATTTCCAGCTCCTGCAGTCGGCCTGGGATGCCCGTCACATCGACAATCTCATCCGCGAATACGAAACGGCGCTTCCAGAAGGCGGCTGGCCGAATTGGGTGCTCGGAAACCACGACCAGGCGCGCATCGCCGATCGTCTCGGTCCGGATCAGGCGCGGGTTGCGGCTTTGCTGCTTCTCACCCTTCGAGGCACGCCCACGCTCTATTACGGCGACGAGATCGGCATGGTGCAGGTCCCGATCCCTCCCGAACGCGTGCAGGATCCGTGGGAGAAGAACGAGCCGGGCCTCGGCTTCAACCGCGATCCGGCGCGCACCCCGATGCAATGGGATGAGAGCGACCACGTCGGCTTTTCGACTGTCGAGCCCTGGTTGCCGGTGGATCACCGAGAGAAAGACCGCAACGTCGCCGCCCAGAAGCAGGATCGATCCTCGCTTCTCTGCCTCTACAAGCGATTGCTCGAGCTGAGGCGCGAGCGAAAGGCTCTTTCCGTCGGACGCTACGTGCCCGTAACGGCCGAAGGAGACATCCTCGCGTTTCGCCGCGAGCACGGCGAGGAGCGCTTTCTGATCGTCCTCAACCTCGGCAGCACCACCCATCGGCTGATGCTGGACGAGGGCGTGCGTGGCCACGTCGTGCTGTCTTGCCTCGGAAGAGAGGCCGGCGACGAGCTCTCCGGCACCATCGAGATACCCGCAAACGAAGGCCTCGTCATCGAACTCGCCGACTGATCTCAAACCTCAGGCAGGAGCCCTGCAATGCTCGATCTCTGGTACAAGAACGCTGTCATCTATTGCCTTGATGTGGACGCCTATATGGACGGCAATGGCGACGGGGTCGGCGATTTCCGCGGGCTGGCCGACCGCCTCGATCACATCGAGGCGCTCGGCGCGACCTGCATCTGGCTCCTGCCCTTCTACCCGACACCCAACCGCGACAACGGCTACGACATTTCCGATTTCTACAATGTCGATCCACGTCTCGGCTCACTCGGGGATTTCGTCGCCTTCACGCGCGCCGCGGCAGACAGAGGCCTGCGGGTGCTGGTCGACCTCGTCGTCAACCACACCTCGACGGACCATCCCTGGTTCCAAAGCGCCCGCTCCGACCCCAACTCCCCCTATCGCGATTGGTATGTGTGGTCGGAGGAAAAGCCGGAGAACATCCACGACGGCATCGTGTTTCCCGGCGTGCAAGAGGCGATCTGGACCTACGACCAGAAGGCTAAGGCCTGGTACCTGCACCGCTTCTACAAACACCAGGCCGATCTCAACATCGCCAACCCGGCGGTGCGCGAAGAGATCGACAAGATCATGGGTTTTTGGCTGCAGCTCGGCGTCTCGGGCTTCCGCATCGATGCCGTGCCCTTCCTGATCGAATATCTCGGCCTCGATCACGCTCCGGCCCGCGACCCGGCCGAATATCTCTCCGACATGCGCCGCTTCCTCTCCTGGCGAAAGGCGGAATCGGTCCTTCTCGCCGAAGCCAACGTCACCATGAAGGAGGTGACGAGCTATTTCGGGGAGGACGGCAACCGCATGCACATGGTCTTCAACTTCATGCTGAACCAGCACATGTTTCTTGCCATGACGCGCCGCGACGCCGAGCCGATCCGCCGCATCATGTCGATCATGCCGGATCTGCCTGTGGAAGGTCAGTGGGGCTCCTTCCTCCGGAACCACGACGAAGTCGATCTCGGCCGCTTGTCCTCGCAAGAGCGCCAGGAGGTCTTCGATGCGATGGCGCCGGACCCGGGAATGATCGTCTATGATCGGGGCATCCGTCGCCGCCTCGCACCGATGCTCGAAGGCGATGTGCGCCGCCTCAAGCTCGCTTACGCCCTCATGTTCGCGCTGCCCGGCACACCCGTCATCTGGTACGGCGAGGAAATCGGCATGGGCGACGACCTAAGCCTTGAGGAGCGCAATTCCGTGCGCACGCCATTGCAATGGTCGAACCGCAAGAACGGCGGCTTTTCCTCAGCCGATCCCGAGGCTCTCGTTCGTCCTGTCCTGAGCGACGGCCCTTTCGGCTACGACAAGGTCAACATCGCCGACGCGATGCACGACCCGGACTCACTCCTCTCCTTCGTGCGAGAGCTCGTGCGCATTCGCCGTTCTCTGCCGGAGATCGGATGGGGAGAATGGACGCTGATGGATGGCGATACGCGAGTCCTCGCCATGCGTTGCGAATGGAAAGGAAACGTTACCTTCACCTATCACAACCTTTCCGACAAGGATGTGGAGGTAACCCTCGAACCCGCGCAGGAAAGCGAGACCGGGGAGACCGCCTATACCTCCGTTCTCTTCGGACCCGGCGCCCCCCCTCGCGACTTGAAACCAGGCGCCAACCTGAGGCTCGCGCCCTACGGTTTCGCCTGGCTGCGGCCAGACCAGGAGCGCCGCTGATCGCGAGCCGCTGAAGTCCCAGCGGCAGCACCCACCCACGCCTAAAATTCGTTGTTTCTCAACCACATTCTGCCTTGCCCCGACGCTTTGCGTTCAGGAGGTCAGCCTCAGATCAGACAGACATCCCATTAGATCTCGATTCAAAGAGGTTTCGACATGGGAGCTATCCGCAAGGCGAAAGCGCTTTCCACCCACGTATTGTGGGTGATGAGCCTGTTCGCCCTCCTGGCTGTTGGCGGGATGCTGTTCGTCGTTCTGCAAGCGCTCGTGGGCACGGACCATGTCTCCATCGAAAGACAGCAGCAGCTCGTGCGACATGCCATGGAGGCCCAGACGACGCGCGTCTCCGAAGAGCAGAAGAGCGTCACCTGGTGGGATGAAGCCGTCGAGGCGGTCAACGCCCGAGATATGCCATGGATTCACGAGAATCTCGGCGAATGGATGTATCAGTTTTTCGGCCACGACCGCACCCTTGTCGTCGCCCCTGACAACCGCCCAATCTACGCGATGGAAGGAGGCAGGGCAGCGGATCTCGGGAATGCCCGTGAGGTGCTAGACATCGTAGAGCCCGAACTGGCGACCCTCCACCGCCGTTTCGCGGAAGTCGAAGGCCGCGACGCCGTCGTCGAGCGCAGTGTCAAGATGATCGGCGGACACCCCGCGATCATTAGCCTCCTCCCGCTCCTGGCTTATTCGGAAGAGCTGCGTGTCACACCAGGCTCGGAGTACGTGCTCGTCAGCGTGCAGTTCATCGACCGCGCCTTCCTCGATCACATACGTGACGGCTACCTTCTGACCAAGGCCCGCATCCAGGCGAAAGAGCCAGAGAGGTTCGACGAAACCTCTCTGCCGGTTCTGGACTACAAGGGCAACACGCTCGCCTATCTCGCCTGGGCACCTGACCTGCCCGGTCGCGAAATCCTCAACCAGGTGCTTCCGACAGCCGTGATCGCGGGTCTCGCGATGCTTGCGCTTATCGCCTTCTACGCCCGCAACGTCTACCGAAGCTCGGCCGAGATCGAGGCTGGGCGCCTACGCGCACTCCATCTCGCGTCGCACGACGGGCTGACCGGCCTGCCCAATCGCTCAGGCGTCATCCAACAGCTGGAGCGCGTCCTGCCTCTGGCAGGCGGAGAGACCATTGCCCTCCTTTTCGCCGATCTCGACCGCTTCAAGGAAGTGAACGACACCTACGGTCATCCAGCGGGCGATGATGTCATCCAGCAGTTCGCAGCCCGCGTCACGAGCCTGCTCGGCGATAACGACACGCTGGGGCGCCTCGGCGGCGACGAATTCGCCATCCTTCTTCGCAATCTCGCCACGCCAGACGATATCTCGCTGATCTGCGAGCGCATCCTCGCATGCGCCAATGCGCCTTTCTCGATCGCAGGAGGCACGGCCCATGTCGGCGTCTCGATCGGCTACACCTTCCTTCATCCCGACCAGCCCCGAAGCGAATCTCTAAGGCGCGCCGACATTGCGCTTTATGCGGCCAAGCGCGAAGGCCGCGACCGCTTCGTCGCCTTCTCCCAGGAGATGGACGCAGCCCTGCGCGCCCGCCATCTCATCGAAGAAGAACTCGCGGCGACGCTGCTGCGGGGCGGTCGCGATCTCGTCCTTCACTATCAGCCGCAAGTGGCGGGGCGCGACGGCGAAATTCGCGGGGTGGAAGCGCTTCTGCGTTGGCGTCACCCGCGGCTCGGCTTCCTTTTGCCCGGCGCCTTCATTGGCCTCGCTGAAGACACCCGCCTCGTGGTCAAGCTCGACGAGTGGGTTCTGCGCCACGCCTGTCGTCAGGCGCGCGAATGGCCGAAGCTGACCGTCGCCGTGAACATATCGCCCTGCTCGTTCGAACGGCATGGGCTTGCCGGGCGCCTGCTCCGGATCATGCACGAGGAAAGGGTAAATCCGAACCAGATCGAAATCGAAATCACGGAAAGCGTCCTCCTCAAGGAAGGCAGAAGTGCTGCAGAGGAATTGCTGCATCTGAGAAGCCATGGCGTGCGGGTCGCGCTCGACGATTTCGGCACGGGCTATTCGAGCCTCAACCGGCTCAGGATGCTGAAGGTCGACAAAGTGAAGATCGACCGCTCCTTCGTGCAACCGATCGGAGAAACGGCCGATTCGACCGCGATCGTCGACGCAATCGTCGAACTCGGCCACGCGCTTGGACTTTTGGTGACGGCTGAAGGCGTCGAAACCGAGCGGCAGCGCGAATATCTGCGTTTCATCGGCTGCGACGAAATCCAGGGCTTCTTGTTTTCCGGGCCGGTCCCGCCAGAAGCGATCAACGACATGCTGATCGAAGGAAGACAACGCGGCGCCGCCTGATTGCGCAGGCGAGCCCCTTAAAGCGCCAGCATGTGCCGAATATCGGCCGCACAGTCGCAAACCTTTTTGCCCGCGGTTTCGACCACCGGGACGGGACGCGTCCAGGGCCGGTAATCCCGCGCCACAACCTCTTGCCAGGTCGGTCCTGCGCAGCCGTCCGAAACCATCATTCGGGTTTCGACCCGCTGGCGGTGCGCATCACGATCCGTACAGATGATCTCCACCTCCAGAAGCTCTGCGTCGGCTGTGCGCGCGACCTCGCCCCACGCATCGCGGGTCAGCATCCACGGATTGACGCAATCGGCGATGACGCGATGACCCAAGGCGAGATTGTCCGCGGCAGCGGCATAGGCCGCGCGGTAACCGGCATCCTTCATATCGTCATCGACGACGCCGGACGCGCGAATGGCGTTCTCGATGGAATCGATACGAAGCCAGATGGCCTCGATCTCGGCGGCCAGCACACTCGCGATGCTTGACTTGCCGACACCGGGAAGACCGGAGAGAGACACGAGGAGCCCGCGCTTGCGGCTGCGGCTCATGCCGTCTCCGCCTGAGCCCATTCGAGATAGGGTGTGTTCACCTGCACCGTGGCAAGCGTCAGGATGGCCGGGACGTCATAAGGGTGTCTTGCCTCGATGAGGCGACGCAGGTCCGCCTCCCTCTCGGGCGGCGTCTTCAGGATCAACACCGTCTCCTCCTCGTCCTCGATGGCGCCCTGCCAGCGATAGACGGAGACCATTGTGGGAAGGATATTGGCGCAGGCTGCCAGCCTTTCGGAAACCGCGGCTGCAGCGAGCTCTTTCGCCGTCTCCATGTCCGGGCACGGAATATAGAGGAGCATCAACTGCCCCCTCTCCTGCTGCCCGCCCGCAATGCGGTTCCGCTGCTCTTCGTAGTCCATAGTCTTTCGCCTTTGATTTCCGTGTCCGCGAGGGCCTTCCAGGATCCGCACACAACTACAGCTTTGCCGAAGCGGCCGGCTCCGTGCTAGGCGAAACGTGACCCGAAGCTGGGCTCACCACAACCGCCGCTACCGACACGCCCGTCATGACGATCGTATCGCCGATCAAGAAGATCGCCATCATGTCCTCCGATTCGCCCGAGGCCGTGGGGGCGGCAGACCTTTTGCGGGAAACCTATGGCGAGGTCCCGCCCAAAGATGCAGATGTCGTCGTGGCTCTCGGCGGCGACGGGTTGATGCTGCAGGCGCTGCACGCACACATGGATTCGGGCAAGCCGATCTACGGGATGAACCGCGGCTCCGTCGGCTTTCTGATGAATGAGTACAGGCCGGAAGGTCTGATGGAACGCATTTCGGAAGCGAAGGTGGAGCCGGTCCATCCGCTACGCATGAGCGTTCTCACCGCGGACGGCGAAACGATCACGGCGCACGCCGTCAATGAAGTGGCGCTCTTCCGCCAATCCTATCAGGCCGCAAAGCTGAGGATCACCATCGACGGCCATGTCCGCCTCGAAGAGCTCATCTGCGACGGCATACTGCTCGCGACACCGGCAGGCTCGACGGCCTACAATCTCTCCGCCCACGGGCCCATCATCCCGATCAACGCGCCCTTATTGGCCTTGACCCCGATCAGTCCGTTTCGGCCGCGTCGCTGGCGCGGCGCCCTGCTGCCCGATCGGGCCGAAGTGACGCTCGAAGTGCTCGAGACCGACAAGCGGCCGGTCAATGCGGTCGCCGACCACACGGAATTCAAGAGCGTGCGTCAGGTTTCGATCGTCGAAGACAAGACGGTGACCGGCTTTATCATGTTCGATCCCGATCACGGCTGGGACGAACGCATCCTGGCCGAGCAGTTCCGCTACTGACGCTCAGGCGGCCGCCTTGATCTGAAGGGCATAGCCGCGCGCTGCATCACGCTTTGCATCCATCGCAAGACGCCTCAGAAGAGCGAGAAGATCGTCGAGTTCACCCGTCGGCCGGGCTCCGTAACGCAGGAGCACGGCGTCGATCAGCCGGGTCGCGCGCCGATAATCGTGACCGGAACCGGCCTCGCAATCGAGGTCGCGCAGGACCTCCATGACGGTCACGATGACAGGCACGGCGCTCGCGGGCAGTCCGGCCTTTCGAAGAAGTGCGCCGAGCCCGGAGGAGCGCCCGGCGGCCACGAGAGCGGAAACCCGCCGTCGCGGCATATCGGCAAGCGCGGCGATCGCTTGCTCGAAGAAATCGATCTGTCCGCAGACCGCCGCGCGCACGAGGAGCACGGGGGTCAGCTGATCCGAATCGAGAAGTCGGTTGACGAGTTGCACGAGGCCCGCAGGTCCGGCGTCTTCGGCCAAGACGAGGACCGCGCGTTCGAGCGTTTCGTCGGCAACCGCACGCGCCTGCATCGGAGAAAGCCAGCCTCTCGCGGAGACGAAGGCGCACAGGCTGTCAGCCAGATCTTCCAGAAGGACCTGGCGCACGGCCACAGGCAGATCGCGGCGCGCCAAGAGCATTTCGCGCAGCTCCGCCTCGTGGCCATAACGTGCGACGATCCGATCGAGGGAGAAACGCGCCACGCAGGCCCCATCGTTGCAGAGGAGATCCATCACGGCTTCCAGGCAGCCGACTTCCGCGATCGCGGCGGCAAGCGCGCGCGACACAGTCCTGCGACGCGCGATCGCCGCCTGCACTTCCGGCTCGCGTGTCGCCACGAGATCGACGAGTTCGCCGTCGAGGAGAAGCGGCGAGTGTTCGACCACGATCGTCGCCACGTCAAAGTGATCTGCAGACAGCGCGAGAATGACATGGTGCGGCGCCCTCTCGCTGTCTGCCAGCTGTTCCGCGAGCGCCAGACGTACCAGACGATTCGGATCGTCGAGCAGGATGGTCATCGCTGCTTCGAGGCCGTCATGCTCCTCCGGCGACAATTCGGAGGTGAGAAAAGCACGTGCGAGCGCACTCGCGGCTTCCACACGTCGCCTCGGTGCGGCACTTTCGATCCAGGTCAAAAACCGTTCGACGATCATCAAGACACTCTCCTCGGTATGGATCGTGCACGGGGATGATTAATGATCGGTTCACCATAGCGTCGGCCTTTGCGCAGCGTCCTCCTCAGTCCCCAACTATGGCCCCAACGATGGGTGAAAAATGATGCGCTCCTACCTTCTCGTGCCCGCAGACAGCGAGCGGAAGCTCGCGGGAGCGCTGACGAGCGGCGCCGACGCGCTCATCCTCGATCTCACCGATTCGGTTGCCCCGCGGGACAAGGGAAAGGCCCGAAAGCTGGCGACAGACTTTTTGCGCAAGCATGTCGGTCTCATGCGCCCTCGCCTCTTTGTGCGCATCAACACTCTCGCGAGCCCTCTGAGCGAGGGCGATCTCGACCATGTCATGACCGGTGCGCCCACCGGCATCGTACTGTCGGCCGCGGCTGGAAAAGACGATGTCATGCTCCTCGGCGCACGCATCGCCGTTCGCGAAGCGCTTCACGGTCTTCCAGACGGCGGCACACGCATTCTCGCAATCGCAGGAGATCGGCCCGATTCCGTCTTGGCGCTCGGAAGCTATGCCGGCGACGTTGCGCGCCTCTGCGGCCTTGTCTGGTGCGGCGACAGGTCTGCGGCGGGAATCGGGCGCCAGAGGGAGAGCGATGAAGACGACGACTGGGGAAACCCAGCTGCGCTTGCACGCAATCTGTGCCTTTTTGCCGCCGGTGCAGCACATGTCGATGCCATCGATCGCCCCTATCAGGACTTTGCCGACTCAGAGGGGCTTGCCGCCGAAGCAGCGAAGGCTGCTGACGCAGGCTTCGCGGGCAAGATCGCCATCCATCCCTCACAGGTGGCGGCAATCAACGCTGCGTTTACGCCGGATCCCGACGCGGTCGCGCTGGCCGAGGCTTTGATTGCCGCGTTCCGAGAAGCAGGAAACCCGGGCTTGCTCGCGATCGAGGGGCATGCCTGCGATCAGAGCGATCTGCGACGAGCCGAACGCCTTGTCGCGCGCGCCGCTCAGATCACCCAGATCCGTAAGATCGTCAGCCCCTCACCTTCGGATCCTTCGGGCGAATGATCTCGAAGACACCGTCGACCACGGCATAGTCGAAATAGCCGCAGCGCGCGATCGTTCGGGCCGCCGCCATGTCGAAGCGGTCGTCGCGGATGAAGCGGTCATCGACATAGATCGAGACGACTTCTCCGAAAACGACGATGTTGCCGGACCATTGCCCGTCGAGACCGGCGAGACGGTCCGCCTTGAGAAGCCGGCATTCGAGCGCCGTCGGCGCATCGCGAACGCGCGGCGGCTTGACGACGGCGCTCTCCGCCATGGCGAGCCCCGCCTCTTCCGCCTCACTCACCCCGCAAGGATAGGCGGCAGAGGTTGCATTCATCTCTTCGCGGAGATCGAACGTCGTGAGATTGCACACGAATTCGCCTGTCGCCTCGATGTTCTTCACGCTGTCTTTCTCGCCAAAGGACGAGAACATCACGATATGAGGATCGTTGGAGACGGCGTTGAAGAAGGAATAGGGCGCGAGATTGAGACGCCCTTCCGGATCGAGACTCGAAATCCAACCGATCGGACGGGGCGCGACAATCGCCTTGAACGGATCATGTGCGAGCCCGTGGTCCCGCAGGCGCGGCGTATAACGCATCTAAAATCCTCAGTTAGAAAAGAAAGTCGTGAGCGCGGAGATATCCGGCCGGTCGCGTTCCGGCGTTTCCTGGCTCGCCGTTCCGATATGGATGAAGCCGGCAAGCTTCTCGTTCTCACCAACGCCGAGCGCGCGAAGCGCTTCCGCATCGAAGGCGAACCATTGCGTCAGCCATTGGGCGCCGAAACCGTGGCCCGCGGCTGCGTGCAGGAGGTTCATGCAAACGGCGCCCGCCGTCAGCTCCTGCTCCCAGACCGGCACTTTCGCATGCGCGGCCGCTGTCGAGACAACGCCGATGACGACCGGCGCAACCGCAAACTGGGCGGCCTTTCCCGCTTTGCGTTCGGCTTCCGGATCACCGCTCTTCAGAACCAAGGCTTTCAGCGTTTCCGCCAAACGTTGCCGGTCCTCGCGGCCATAGATAATGTAGCGCCAGGGTGCGAGCTTGCCGTGGTCGGGCACACGCGCACCAATGGTCAGAATATCGGATAACGTTTCTGGATCCGGCCCCGGATCGCCAAGCTGGACGGAGGGTGTGCTCCGACGTTTGCGCAAATGGTCGAGAAGGTCGTGCATCGTCGCCTGTGTCATTTTGCCTTTGTGCCGAACGGTTTCCATCATGGCTCGGGCCGTTTCAACCTTGAAATCGACATGGTTCGCCGCTTACGACCAGGAAGAACCATCAACAGCATGAGCCGATGATCCGCTTCACCCCGGCTATTGTCCTAGCTTTCGCGACCGTGGCGACCGCCTTCGGCGGAGCGCTCGCAACCGCACCAGCCTCTGCTCAAGACGGCCTGGGCGGTAGCGGAGCAGGCTTTTTCGGGCCCGGCCCCTCAGATCTCGGTCCGGGCGCTCCTCCGCAAGGAGACGAGCCGAGGAGCATCTTTCGCAAGGACGGGCCCCCGCCTCCCCGGCAGGAAGATCCGCCTCACAAGCTCGACTTCGTCGCGCCTTCGAGCGAGTTCAATCTGCCCGGACCGGAAGAAACCATCATCTTTCCGGACAATCCGGACGGCGATGCAAAGGGATTGCTGCTCGGCGGCAACGTCCTCACGCTGAATGCGCGCCTGACAGATGACAGCCCCGACCTCACCCAGGGTCTGACCTGGAGGATCTTCGGCACCACACCGAGCGAAGACGGCAGCCTGCCGCTGATCGCAACGTCATCCGGCGGAACGGCGCGACTCACCCTGCCCGACGGCGCCTATTACGTGCATGCCGCTTTTGGCCGGGCGGGCGCTACCCAGCGCATCGAATTGAACGGCGTTCCGGAAACCGAGGATCTCGTTCTGGAGGCGGGAGGGCTTCGACTTTCGGCAGTGGTCGGTGACGACTTCCCCGTCGACGAGGACAAGGTCACCTTCGAGATCTTCTATGAGGCGGAAAACGACAAGCGCGAGCTGGTCACGCCCGACGCGGAAGCCGGTCACATCGTGCGGCTGCATGCGGGCACCTACAGCGTCGTCAGCCGGTACGGCACCCTCAACGCCATCGTGCGTGCGGAAATCGAGGTGAAACCCGGCGAGCTGACCGAGGCGGTCATCCACCACGCCGGTGCCGAGGTGACGCTGAAGTTGGTGGAACAAGAGGGCGGCGAAGCGCTCGCCAACACACGCTGGACGGTGCTGACGCAAGGCGGCGACACGATTCACGAATCGGTCGGCGCCTTCCCTCACATCATCCTTGCCGAAGGCACCTACACCGCGGTCGCGCGCCACGACGACACGACCTATGCCCGTGATTTCGAGATCAAGGCCGGCATGAACCGCGACGTCGAAGTCCGGCTGACCGACCTCGTTCGCCCGGAGGGGATGCGCCTGGCTCGTTAGAGCCAGGCACTTTGAGACTTATGCCGCGGCGGCCTGGGCTTCCCCGGCCGGCCGAAGATCAGGCGGCGTCGCCTCTTCCTTCAGGCGGCGAAGCGCTTCTTCGAGAGGCAGTGTCATTTGATCTTTCTGGCCGAGACGGCGCAGAGAAATCGTTCCCTCTTCCGCTTCACGACGGCCGACGACGAGCATCGCCGGCACCTTGCCGACCGAGTGCTCGCGGACCTTGTAATTGATCTTCTCGTTCCTGAGGTCGGCGACAGTGCGAAGGCCCGCAGCCTTCAGCTTCTCATCAACCTCGCGCGCGTAATCGTCGGCTTCCGAGACGATCGTCGCGACCACCGCCTGCACCGGCGCAAGCCAGAGCGGCAGGCGCCCGGCATAATGCTCCAGAACGATGCCGATGAAGCGCTCGAACGTGCCGAAGACGGCCCGATGCAGCATCACCGGACGGTGACGCTCGCCATCCTCGCCGACGTAAGACGCATCAAGCCGCTCCGGCAGCACGTAATCGAGCTGATACGTGCCGCACTGCCAGGTCCGGCCGATCGCGTCGGTCAGGTGGAACTCGAGCTTCGGGCCGTAGAACGCCCCCTCGCCCTCGGCGATCTCGAACTCCACACCGGCCGCCGTCAGAGCATCGGCGAGCGACTTTTCGGCACGATCCCAGGTGGCGTCGTCGCCGGCGCGGGTCTCCGGCCGGGTCGCGAGCTTATAGCGGATATTGGTGAGGCCCATATCGGTATAGACGCGCGCAAACAGCTTCAGGAAGCGCTCGGTCTCGCTCACCACCTGCTCGTCCGTGCAGAAGATGTGCGCATCGTCCTGGGTCATCTGCCGGACGCGCATCAGCCCGTGAAGTGCACCATGCGCTTCGTTGCGATGGCAGCAGCCAAATTCGGCCATGCGGATCGGCAGGTCGCGGTAGGATTTGATCCCGTGCTTGAAGATCTGCACATGCGCCGGGCAGTTCATCGGCTTGAGCGCCAGCCAGGTATCGACCTCGTCGGCGAGAACCGGCCCATCTTCTTCCGTATTCGGGGTCTGATCGGGGACCACGAACATGTTTTCACGGAATTTCGACCAGTGCCCGGATTTCTCCCAGAAGCTCGAATCGAGAAGCTGCGGGGTTTTCACCTCCACATAGCCATCCTCATCGAGGCGCCGGCGAATGTAATCCTCCAGCACCCGCCACACGGCATAGCCCTTCGGATGCCAGAAGACCGACCCCTGCGCCTCTTCTTGCAGATGAAACAGGTTCATCTCGCGCCCGAGACGGCGGTGGTCACGTTTTTCCGCCTCCTCGATCATGGTGAGATAGGCGTCGAGCTCTTTCTTGGAGGTCCAGGCGGTGCCGTAGATGCGCTGCAGCTGCTGGCGGCTGGAATCGCCGCGCCAATAAGCGCCGGCCAGTTTCGTCAGCTTGAAGGCGTCCCCGATCCGGCCGGTCGAATCCATATGCGGGCCGCGGCACAGATCGAACCAGTCACCCTGGCGATAGATCTTGACGTCGTCGCCTTCGGGAATCGCATCGACGAGTTCCACTTTGAACTGCTCGCCCATTTCGCCGAAGACACGCTTCGCCTCGTCGCGGTCCCACACCTCCTTCGTGAAGGGGCGGTTGCGCGCGATGATCTCACGCATCTTCGCTTCGATGGCGGTGAAGTCCTCGGTCGAAAACGGCTCCTGGCGGAAGAAGTCGTAATAGAAGCCGTCCTCGATCACAGGCCCGATGGTGACCTGCGTGCCGGGGAAGAGCTCCTGCACGGCCTCCGCGAGGACATGGGCGCAATCGTGACGAATGAGGGACAGCGCCTGCGGATCCTCGCGCGTGACGATCTTCACCGTAGCGCCTTCCGGCAGCCTGTCGGCGAGATCGGCGAGCTGCCCGTCGACTTCGACGGCAACGGCTTTCTTCGCCAAAGATTTGGAGATCGACGCAGCGAGATCGGCACCGCTCGCCCCTTCGGGCAAGCTGCGCTCCTGGCCGTCGGGAAGTCTAATCCGGCTCATGACAGCAAAGTCCGGGCCCATCGGCCCGCTCCATAGTTCAATCCGAAAAGCGTTCGGTGATGTGTCGGCCCGTCCATAGGCCGTAGCGCCACGGCGTATACCAGCGGGCATTGTCGGGCAAGCGGGCTGGCACCGGGTCGAGCCCATTGCTGCCGAAAGGATGACAGCGCGAGAAGCGGGCAAGCCCCATCCACAGCCCGGGCCAGGCGCCGAAGGTGCGGATCGCCTCGCTCGTATACTCCGAACAACTCGGCAAATGCCGGCACGTGCGGCCCATGATCGAGGACAGCGAGAGCTGATAAATCCTGATCATTCCGAGGAGACCACTGGCGACGGGCGAGAAACGCCGCGGCTTCAGCCGACCGCCTTCTGATCCTTCGGCCCTCTCCATAGCGTCACGCGGCCTGACCGGCGCCGGCGGCTTTCCGGCTCTGCCCGTTCTCGAACGAGGACGAACCTTCGTGGCCAGCCGCCTCGATCTGATCGAGCGCATCGACGACGGCGTCGAATGTCAGCATCGTCGAGGCATGCCGCGCCTTATAATCGCGCACCGGCTCGAGAAAACGAAGATCGGCCCAGCGGCCTTGCGGCGACGGGCCGTTCTCCTTGAGCATGGCGCGCATTTCCTCACGAACCTGCCGCAGCTCGTCGGGCGTCGAACCGATCACCGTCCGCGCCATGATGGAGGAAGACGCCTGGCCGAGCGCACAGGCCTTCACTTCATGCGCGAAATCCGCGATCCGGCCATCCTCCAGCTTCAGATCGACGGTGACCGTCGAGCCGCACAAGCGCGAATGCGCCTTGGCGCTCGCGTCGGGATCGGCAAGCCGTCCGATGCGGGGAATGTTCCCTGCGAATTCCAGAATTTTGGCGTTATAGACGTCGTCGATCATAGGTCACTCCGCTCGGGGGGTGGCCGAGCTTGGGCAAAATCATTACTTCGCCTTATATAGGTTCGACAGGCCGGCGTCACACCTCCACCCGAGAGCGGCCGGCACGTCTCGAAAGGACGCAAGATGGACAGCACGTTGAAGCTCTTCTCCTCGGCCGCGGTGGCGGGTCGGAGGCCAAGCCGCGAGGAGGCAGAAGCTGCCGTGCGAACGCTGATCGCCTGGCTCGGGGACGACCCCGACCGCGAGGGTCTGCGCGACACGCCGCGGCGCGTGGTTTCGGCTTATGAGGAGCTTTACGCCGGCTACCCCCAGGATCCGGGGACATTGCTCGCGCGCACCTTCAAGGATGTGGGCGGCTATCACGACATGGTGCTGGTCCGCGACATCGCCTTCTACTCGCATTGCGAGCATCACATGCTCCCCTTCTTCGGGCATGTGCATATCGCCTATTACCCGAACGACGGCGTCGTCGGGCTGTCGAAGATGGCTCGCGTCGTGGAAGCCTACGCGCGCCGCCTGCAAACGCAGGAGACGATGACGGCTCAGATCACCGATGCGCTCGAAAACGCTTTGAGCCCGCGCGGAGTCGCGGTGATGGTGGAAGCCGAACATATGTGCATGTCGATGCGTGGCGTGCAGAAGCAGGGCTCGTCCACCATGACGTCGCGCTTCACCGGCCTCTTCCATGAAGAGGCAGCCGAACGCGAAAAATTCCTCAATCTCGTGCGTCCGACAGGCCGCTGATCACGGACGCCGGTGTCGATGAAGGATGATCAGGCAACGGCCTCTCCCGAGGCCGTCATCGAAGAGACGCAGGACTTCCGGCCCCGCTTCAACGAAGCGGGCCTCCTGCCCTGCATCACCCAGGATGCCGAAAGCGGCGATGTCCTGATGATGGCGTGGATGAACCGCAAGGCTATCGATCTCACGCTCGCCACTGGCGAGGTGCACTATTTCAGCCGCTCTCGGAACTCCCTGTGGAAGAAGGGAGAGACCTCCGGCGCCATCCAGAAGCTGATCGAGCTCAGGATCGACTGCGACCAGGATTGTCTTCTCGCGCGCGTCGCGGTGGCCGATCGCGCCAGGACTTGCCACACCGGCCGCACCGACTGCTTTTACCGCACCGCGGAGGCAACGCCCGAGGGACTGCGCCTCCGCATTCGCGATTAGGCGTTCCGATCATCCCTGCGTCACGTATTCCCGGATCGCTTCGGCTTCGTTCTGCACCTCGGCGATCCGACGTTTGACTACGTCCCCGATCGAGATGATCCCGACGAGCTTGCCATCCTCCTCGACGGGCAGATGGCGAAACCGCTCATTGGTCATCATTTCCATGAGATCGTCGGTCGTATGATGCATTCGGCAGATCCGCACGCGCGCCGTCATAAAATTGGCCACCGGCTGACTGAGCGCCCCTGACCCCTCGCGGGCGACAGCAGAGACGATGTCGCGCTCCGACAAAATACCTTTGATGGCCGCGTCCTCGGTCACGACGACCGCGCCGATACGATGTTCTGACAATGTGACGGCGACTTCGTGCAGGCTCATCTGCGGCCGGCACGTCACGACGTCATTGCCTTTGCTCTCCAGCAATTGCCGTACATGCATATCTAGTCCTCCCCGAATGCGGACATTTGCCCGAATGCGAACGTTTGTTTCGTCCGCTTATCGGTATCCTAGGGCGAGACGGCATAAGTTTGAACTCTTCTGAGATCGAGTTTTCTCAAAGAACCAAGATTCCTAGGAGCCTATGAACGAGTTTGGCGTCCGACCGGATCGAAAAAAGGAAAAAGAAGAAGGCCTGCGAGAAACCCGCCGATATGGGCCTGCCAGGCGATCGCGCCTCCCACACCCGGGAGCATCTGCCCGCCGACTCCAAACAGGAGATTGATGCCGAACCACATCAAAATGAAGAAAGCGGAGTACGGATTGAGAAGGCTCGCTCTCAGACCAGGATCTGGCACGAGGTAGGCTTCCGGGCGCGCGCCTCCCCCCGCCAGAGGACCGCCCGGCGCAAAGGCGAAACGCGCGGCCGCAGCCGTAATGCCGGAGACGCCAGCGGAAGCTCCGATGACGAGGGTCTCGTTCCCCGGCATCGCCAGAAACTGCGCGAGCGCACCCGCGGCGATCGTCACCAGCAGCAGGACGAGGAAGCGCGAGGCTCCGAAACGCCGCGCCACGGCACTCCCGAAGCTCAGCATCCAAAGAACGTTCACGCCGAGATGCAGCCAGTCGGCGTGCAGCAGCGCATAAGTGAGGGGCGTCCAAAAGCAGGCAGCGATCCCTCCAGGGAGGAATGAAGCCGCACCCGTATAGCGTGCCGGCACGAAGCCGAACGTCATGAGCACCTCGACGTCGCTCTGGTAAGGCAACAGGGCGCGGATGACATGCACGATAAGGAGCGCACCGACCGTCCATACGAGGACCGTCGGCAGGTTGAACATTCTCTCTCGTTCTCGTTCTTGCATGGGCGGGTCGCTTCTTCGGAGACAGGCGAAAAGGTGGAGCATCCGGGGGATTACGGCCCACCCCTTCGCAAGCACAGAGCGTCCGGGCAAGGAAAAGACTTGGAAAAACACTGTTTCTTTCTGCCACACACGCTTACAGATGGTTAACTTGCACTATGATAGTTTTGCCACAGGCGCCTGGCTTCACGAGCAATGACCATCGCTTCCACAGACACTGACATGCCCGAAGAGACGGTGGAGATCACCGTGGAGGACCCTGAAGGCAATCGTCGTCAACACGAGCGTGTCGAGGTCAACCTGCTCGGCCGCTGCATGTTTGCGGATCAGGAAGAGAACCCATGCGAGATGCGCAACGTCTCCGCAGGCGGGGCCGCGATCATCAGTCCTCTCAAAGGGAATGTCGGCGAGAAGATCATCATCTATGCCGAGCAGATTGGGCGCATCGAAGGCATCATTACGCGGCACACGCAAAATGGCTTCGCCATCACGATCACGGCGTCTGCGCGCAAACGGGAAAAGCTCGCGAATACGCTCGCCTGGCTCGGACGGCGCGACGTGCTCAAGCTCCGCGACGACCGCCGCTCCGTGCGGCGTGTGCCGGCCACCACGGAAACTCGGGTCACCCTGCCCGGCGGCAGGCAGGTCGATTGCAAGATCATCGACATGTCGAAGACCGGCGCAGCGCTGGCGATTTCAGAGCGCCCGCCGATCGGCTCCCGCGTCAATCTCGGCCGACTTGGAGGACGCGTCGTACGCCATTTCAGCGACGGCATCGCCATCGAATTTATGCGCATCATGTCGGAAGAAGAGATCGAGCAGATTATCGAGGAAGAGTTCTTCACAGACGGGAGTCTATGACGCCCCTCTTTGCCCCTCTTCGTAACAACATCTTTTTAACCAGACCGATAATCGACTCTGATGTAAAAGCACTTCAACTTGCCGACAATTTCAGGAAAACTTCCTGATTTCAACCAAATGGTAGGCAGCGTAAAGAAGAGCTTGCCGAAAGCGTGAAACTCCGAAAGAACCGCTTAGCCCACGCATAAGCGGCCGGGGATACGGTCTCCCAAAACGGGGGATCGCGATATGCGGTTGAACAGAGTGACCGGAACAGTGCTTGGGGCAGCTTTTGCCCTCGCCATCTTTGTGGCGGCCCCGGCGGAGGTCCAGGCCCAACAGACAAGCTCCGGTCTTGGCATCAGGATCACGGGCAGCATCAGCGCGCCGGTTATGCGCACGGGACGCTATGCCTCGCCACCCATCGGACATCGTGCCTTCTGCAAATCATTTCCGGACGAATGCGCGGTTCATGGCGGCCGCTCGCCCATACAGCTGACGCCGTCGCGCTGGCAGGATCTTGTGCGAGTCAACAATTACGTCAACGACACTGTCAAAGCGGTGACGGACGAAGAATATTATGGGCAGGAAGAAGTCTGGACACTCCCGCAGGGCTACGGCGATTGCGAGGATTACGTACTTCTGAAGCGCAAGCAGCTCGTGGCACGCGGCTGGCCCACATCCGACCTTCTGGTCGCCGTCGTTTTCGACGAAGTGGGCGCCGGCCATGCTGTGCTCGTGGTGCGCACCGATCGCGGCGACTACGTGCTCGACAACAAGGTCTCCGATATCCGGCTGTGGAGCGAGACCGGCTACCGTTACGTGAAACGGCAGGACATCGCGGATCCGAAGAAGTGGGTCGCCATCGACGATTCCCGCTGGCAGCCGCTCGACGCCACAGGTCGCGTACGCTGAATTTGACCTAGCCTGGTCGCCTCCAAACTCTCCCGTCCCCGACCGGGCTCAGCGGCCGGTCTCCGAAAGGAGGCCGGCCGGCGCTTTATCGAGCGGGGAAATTCTGGGTGTCAGGCAGGAGCGTTCTATATTTCTCCGAGCGATTCCCGAAAGCGTCGGCCGTTGTCGACATATCTCGCGGCCGATTCCCGCAGGCCCTCCTGCGCAGCCTCGTCGAGCGTGCGCACCACTTTGCCCGGGGAACCGACGACGAGAGAATAATCTGGGATCTCCTTGCCCTCGGTGATGAGGGCGCCGGCGCCGATCAGACAGAAACGGCCGATCTTGGCGCCGTTCAGAACGATCGCGCCCATCCCGACGAGTGAAAAATCCCCGATCGTGCAGCCATGCAGGATGGCGCGGTGGCCGATCGTGCAATCGCGACCGATCGTGCAGGGGAACCCGGGATCGGTATGGATGACGCTGAGATCCTGAACGTTGGAACGAGGGCCGACGGTGATCGGCTCGTTGTCGCCCCGCAGGACAGCGCCGAACCAGATGCTCGCGTCTTCTCCCAGGCGCACGTCGCCGATCACACTTGCGCAGGGCGCGATCCAATACGCCCCGCTCTCGGGCAGGTCAGGCTTCCGTTCTTTCAGACAATAAATGCTCATGTGCGGGCAGCCACCAGGAACTGAGAAACACCGTGCCTGAACATGCACTCCACAGCCCCGCCACCACAAGTCCGAGACACACGATCTCAGGCCCTGCTTCCCCGCGGCGCAAAGCGACGAAGCACGTCAAGGTGCACGTCGCGATCGCTGGAAAGATAACGTAACCGTCTCAGATGGGCCCAACGAGATACGGGCGGCCGCTCACCGCGACCGCCCGCATTTTCACGTCATGTTCGTCTGCGGCGGCCTTCAGGCGCGCAGGTCGAAATCCAGGATCGCCATCGAGAAATTGTAGGAGAGATCCTCATCCTCATCGTCCCGGAAAATGAGGCCGACGAATTCCTCGCCGACGAACACCTCCGCCGAATCGTCCTTCCGCGGCCGAGCCTTCACCTGGATCTTCTCGTTGTCGAAAAGCCTCTGCAGGTAGGCCTGGAGTTT
Organism: Afifella aestuarii; assembly: GCF_004023665.1. Classification (NCBI taxonomy): domain Bacteria; kingdom Pseudomonadati; phylum Pseudomonadota; class Alphaproteobacteria; order Hyphomicrobiales; family Afifellaceae; genus Afifella; species Afifella aestuarii. The sequence goes on along the minus strand of NZ_SAUF01000001.1, from coordinate 1,744,090 downwards.
TTTCAGTTCGTCGATGCTCAACGCGACACCCTTTAACTTGGTTTGGCCCGTCCTGACATAACGAGGGGCCGATCTCAACCGGCTCAGCCGGAAACGTCGTCGCTGCCCTGCTCCGCCTCGCGCAAGAGCTGATCCATGGAACGACCGGGTTCGTCGCGGCCCGCTTTTCCGACGATTCGCGCCGGCACGCCCGCAACCGTGACCATAGGCGGCACCGGTTTCAACACGACCGAGCCGGCCGCCACCCGCGAGCAATGGCCGATTTCGATATTGCCGAGAACCTCGGCGCCGGCGCCGATGAGGACGCCATGACGAATCTTCGGATGGCGGTCGCCACAGGATTTTCCTGTCCCACCGAGCGTCACGTTCTGCAGGATCGAGACATCGTCTTCGATCACGGCCGTGGAGCCGATCACGATACCCGTCGCGTGGTCGATGAAGATCCCCCGGCCGAGAGGAACGGCGGGATGAATATCGACCTGGAAAACTTCCGAAGCCCGGCTTTGCAGATAAAGCGCGTAATCCTTGTGACCTTGCTGCCAAAGCCAATGCGCCAGCCGGTGCGACTGGATCGCGTGGAAACCCTTGAAATAGAGGACCGGCTCGATCAGCCGCTCGCAAGCCGGATCGCGGTCATAGACGGCCATCAGATCGATGCGCAGAACCTCCGACAGTTCCGGCTGATCCTCATACATCTCGCCGAAGGACCGGATGATCTGGCCCGTCGAAATGCCGGGATGGCGCAGCCTGTCGCCGACACGGTGAGCGACCGCATCCTCCAGCCGCGGATAGTTCAAGATCGTCGAATAGATGAAGGCGGCCAGCACGGTCTCGCGGGCGACGATGTCCTCGGCTTCGCGGCGCAGCTGCGCCCAGACCGGATCGACCGTTTCGGCTCCCGAGCTCAGGCGGGTTTGTTCGACAGCCATATCGGCTCCTCTCGCTGCGTCACGATCCGGTTCTCCGGCGCCCGGATATCTGGTGCGGTGCGCCCAGTTGGCCAGAGAGGTTTTGCAGGCTCTCTCTGCCTTCGCCACCGCTCTCGCGGACCACGCACCGTGTTATATAGCTTCCATTGAAAATCAGCATATGCCGGCGCGACCCGGGGTCAACAGCTCGCCGACATGATCGGCGCCGGTTCGCACCCATCGCCCACCACGCGCTGACGCCGTTAAGCTGCTTTGCGCAGCCTCTCCAAAAACTCCAGAACGGCGGCCTTGGTCGCCTTGTCCCCCACCGCGCGCATGTGGTCACGCCGCGGGATGATCGCGGTCTCGGCGCCGGGGATGAGTTTTGCCAGCGCTTCCGGATCGCCGGCCACCTCATCCTCGGACCCTACGACGATCAGGACCGGCATCGTGAGCTTGCCGAGCATATCGGGAGTAAGGTTCTCGCGGCCCGCCTCCATACAGGCGGCAAGCGCCAGGAGATCCGAACCGGTCTGTTCGGCGAAGACGCGAAATCCTTTTGCGGTCTCGCCAACGACCTCGTCCATGGAGGCGGCGCGCATGCCGGCTGCAACGTCATCAGCCTCGCCGAACCCCTGGATGAGCTGATCGCCGAGCCCGCCGATAACGAGGGCTTCAACCTTCTCGGGTGCAGCGACGGCAAGATGCGCGGCGATCCGCGCGCCCATCGAATATCCCATCATGAGGGCTCGTTCGAGGCCGAGATGATCGAGAAGCTCCAGCATATCCCGCGCCATCCGGTCCATGCCATAGGCGTCGGCGGAATGCGGTGCGTCGGACCAGCCATGGCCGCGATTGTCAGGCGCGATGACGCGATATCCGGCCTCATTGAAGGCCGACACCCAGCCGGTGGACTGCCAGTTGACCCGGTGGCTCGAAGCGAAGCCATGGATAAGGAGAAGCGGTTCGCCCTCTCCCTGGTCGAGATAGGCGATGGCGACGCCGTCTGACGTTTCAAAGGAGGGCATGAGAAGGATGGACGTGCAAATGGATCATGCCGCCGCTTAGCCCTTCATGTGGCAGACGGTCAACGCGATGCACGAGCCGGCACCGCGAGGAGCTGGAATTTTGACATTGGCCCGCCGCCCGTGCACGCCTATGTTCCGCAAACCAGCAACAGCGCACAGGACGAGTGACGATGGCGGAGAACGTGGTTCCGCATTTTCATAATACCGGCGGAGTGGAGGCGATTTCGGTCGGCGCCAGCGAATTCATGTGCATCGGCGCTCTGCCCCCGTTTGACCATCCGCATGTTTTCCTCGACATGGGCGACGAGCACGAAATCATCTGCCCGTACTGCTCGACCCTCTACAAGCTCGATCGTTCGCTCAGCCCGAAGCAGGCGCGTCCGACCGAAGCCGTTTACCAGGAATGAGGCTGAAGGGGAGCATGGGCACCCGTCCCTGCCCTTTCTTATAGAATGCGCATCGCCGTCATCGGGGCCGGCATCTCCGGCCTGACTCTCGCACTTTCGCTGGCGCGCAGGGGCTTCGAGCTCGATCTCTTCGAGCGTGCCGAGACGTTGGAAGAAGTGGGCGCCGGCATCCAGTTGTCGCCCAACGCCTCCCGGATTCTCCTCGCGCTGGGACTCGGAGAGGAACTCGGCAGATGCGTCGTCGCGCCTGACAAGCTGCAGATCGGCAACGGCCAGCGCCTCAACCTCCTCGCAACGCTCCCGTTGGGAGAATGGGCGCAAGCGCGCTACGGCGCGCCCTACTGGCTGATCCATCGCGCCGACCTGCAAGACGTCCTTTTGAAGGCAGTTCGCAAAGAGGCCACGGTGCGCCTTCATCTCGGCGCAGGTGTGGAGGCTTTTGACGAGCAAGAGAGCGGTGTCGCCTTCGAGGCTGCCGGCACGGAACATCACGCCGATCTCGTCGTCGGAGCAGACGGGCTTCGTTCGGTCGTACGCCGAAAGCTCGTCTCCGGGGCCGACCCCTCCTCTTCGACACATGTCGCCTGGCGCGTGAGCATCGACGTCTCGGCCGCGCCCGACTGGCTCGATACGAGTTGCACCACGTTATGGATGGGCCCCGGCTGGCACGTTGTTTACTATCCCATCCGGCGGGGCGAACGCCTCAACATCGTGGCAATCGAGCCGCAAAGAGCGACCGGCCAATCGGGACCTGCACTCTCCCATGCGGCGCCCGAGCTCACAGCATTTTTCGGCTCTGAGACCCTACGCCACAAATGGCTGCCCTGGCCGCTCCAGACCGTCGACCCGAGCCTCGCTTGGACAAAAGGGCGTGCCGTTCTCATCGGCGATGCCGCCCACGCCATGTTGCCGACAGCCGCTCAGGGAGGAGCAATGGGGATCGAGGATGCCGCGACGCTTTCCGCCGAGCTCGCAGGCGACGGAGCGCTTTCTGGAAAACTCGCCCGCTACGAGCTTTCGCGCAAGACACGCGTCCGTAAGGTTGTATCGATGGCGGAGAGCAATCTCCAGATCTACACCATGCCCAGTCTCGTCGCGGGCCTTAGGAACACAGCGCTTCTGGCGCTTCCCGGCGAAGTTTTGATGCGCCGCCAGGATTGGCTATATTCTTTTACCGCCTAAGCATTTCAGAGCGTAATACATCTCCGCAATCGGAACCCGATCGACCATTTAACGTTGTCGGGTGGTAACGGCCGCGCGAACGGCTTCCACACATATCCGCGCGGCCTCAATAGCATCCGAGATGCAAGGAGATTACTATATGATCCGCACATTGATGGCGAGTACGGCGATTGCCGCACTGTTGACCACCGGCGCGATCGCCCAGACGCAGCCGGCCACTCAGAACGAGACGACGCAGGCTCAGTCCACCACCCAGGGCGTCAAGACGCAGCAGAAGCAGGGCGAGGATCTCGCCTCATCCTGGATGGGCCAGACCGTCTACTCCTCGGCCGGACCGGACGCTGAAGAAGTCGGCGATATCGACGATCTTCTCGTCGACGAGAACGGCAACATCACTGCCGCTATTATCGGCGTCGGCGGCTTTCTCGGCCTCGGCGAAAAAGAAGTCGCCCTGGATTACGATCAGTTCCAGGTGACCCAGGATCAGAATGGCGAAATGCGCCTGGTCGTGGATGCCACCGAGGAAGAACTGAAGAACGCTCCTGAGTTCCAGGAGAACGACAACCAGCGCAGCTATGCGAATATGCAGAAAGAAGGCGGCAACGACAGCGCGAGCTCCACGGATGCGTCCGCGACGACCGCCTCTTCGGCTGGCGCTGCAAGCGGGGCCATGACGAAGGATCAGTCGCAGCAGACAGCCTCGAGCACAAAGACGACCAAAGACAGCGCAATGAGCGGCCAGGATCGCCAGACCGCGTTTGCGCAACCGGAGCAGGGCGAAACCCGCCTGAGCGACTGGCTCGGACGGGAAGTCTACTCGTCGACCACGGGTCAGGACGCGACGGGCGCCGGCTCCATGGGTGACAAGGCCGGCCAGCAGCAGGCCATGCAGAATAACACCGACAGCGGTCAGGCCAGCGGTTCTACGGGTCAGAACGACACCATGGCGAGCGGCGAACCTGTGACCGATATGCAGAACCAGGTCCAGACCGACGCCAGCGGCCAGACGACGGCCATGGGCACGAACGGAACGGCCTCCGGCGATAGCACCAACCAGCAAATGGCGACGAACCGTCCGGCTTCGGCGACTGGCGACGGCTCCACGGGTACTGGGCAGAGCGGCGAGAATAACCAGCTCGCCGCCAACCCGGATGCTCAGCAGCAGAGCGTCGGCGAGATCGACGATGTCATCCTTGCCGACAACGGCAAGATCGACTCGATCGTGATCGATGTGGGCGGGTTCCTCGGCGTGGGCGAGAAGCCTGTGGCCGTCAAATTCGACCAGATCGAAATGACCCAGGCATCGAACGAGGATGAGCCGCGCCTCACGATCCCGATGACGCGCGCCGATCTGGAGAACGCGCCGAAGTGGGACATGTCAGACCGTGAAGGCGATGTCGCCAGCAACAGCAGCGACATGAACGCAGATACCACAGGTTCGCAGACGGCACAGAACCGTCAGACCGACACGACCACATCGGGCACAAATGAAAGTGCCGGCGCGGGATCGATGACCACCGCTTCGCGCGATCAGAACGACATGGCTTCGAGCAAGTCCGTTCCGGGTGGTGCGCAGCCGAGCGGCATGAGCGCCGAGGACATTATGGGCGCCACTGTTTATGGCAGCAACGACGAGAGCGTCGGTGATATCGACGATGTGATTGTCGGCCAGAATGGCGATGTCCGCGCTGTGATCATTGATGTCGGCGGCTTCCTGGGCATCGGCGAGAAGCCGGTTGCGGTTGAGTATGACACGCTCAACGTCCAGAAGGATGCGAACGGCGAAACCCGCTATTCGATCAATGCCACCGAGAATCAGCTGGAAGACGCGCCGGAATACGAAGGCGTGCAGTAAGCACCCAGCGTTCACTCAGACAGACACGACCCGTCGGCTCCGGCCGGCGGGTTTTTCTTTGGCCCCTACGAAATCAGGGGCTTGAGACCGAGCGGCCCGGGTCCTGCCCTTTCCAACAAGGGGGAGCAGAGAACTGAGGTGGCAGAATGGTGCGGGCGGCGGGACTCGAACCCGCATGGTCTTCCAACCGAGGGATTTTAAGTCCCTTGCGTCTACCTGTTCCGCCACGCCCGCGCGTAGCACTTTGCCTAGCCGGGCTTATGACGGCCGGCAAGAGGCGTCTCACCAGCGCCAGAAGGCCGGGTCGAAAAGCACCAGGACCGTGAAGAGCTCCAGCCGCCCCAGCACCATCGCAAAAGTGAGCGCGATCTTGGCGGCATCCGGAAGCGACCCGAAATTGCCGGCCGGCCCCACGATCTCGCCAAGCCCGGGACCGACATTGCCGACCGCAGTCACCGCCGCGGAAATGGCGGTGACGAAGTCGAGGCCGAGCGCCGCGAGAATCATCGTGATGATCACCGTGGTCCCGACATAAAGCGTCAGGAAGGCAAGGACCGAGGGTGGAACATCGGCCGGGATACGACGGCCGGCATAGCGCAGCGGATCGACGCGCGAAGGATGGGCGAGAAGCCGGATCTGGCGCCGGATGATCTCCCACAGGATTACGAGACGGTAGATCTTGATGCCGCCGGCCGTGGAGCCGGTGCAGCCCCCCACATAGGTGAGCACGAAGAAAAGGCCGACCGAAAAAGTGCCGAGCTGCGTGTAGTCGAGCGAGGCATAGCCGGTCGTCGTCACCACGGAAACGACGTTGAAAGTGGAGTGCCGAAGAGCCTGGCCGAAAGTGAACTCGCCCGTCAGCGTCAGCTGGACCGCAAGGCCCGTACACACGATCAGCAGGAGACCGACAAGCGCAAGCACCTGAGGATCGCGAAAGATCTCATACGGACGACCACGCAACGCGCCGATATAGGCCACGAAAGGCATGGCCCCCGCCAGCATGAAGAAGCTGCCTGTCCAAAGAAGCTCCGGATTATCGCCGAAATAACCGAAGGACGCGTCGTGGGTCGAAAAGCCGCCGGTCGAGAGCGTCGTCATCGCATGGCAGATCGCATCGAAGAAGGTCATGCCGCCGGCCGCATAGGCGAGCGCGCAGAGGAGCGTCAGGCCAACATAGATGCCGCCGATCCAGGCGGCGAGATCGAACGACTTCGCCAGCACCTTCTCCGAACGGTCGGAGCTTTCCGCGTGGAAGAGCTGCATACCGCCGACCTTCAGGAACGGCAGCATGATGATGGCCATGACGACGATGCCGACGCCGCCGATCCATTGCAGGAGCGAGCGCCAGAGATGAATGCCGGGCGGCAGACTGTCGAGGCCCGTGAGGACGGTGGAACCCGTCGTCGTCATGCCGGAGACCGTCTCGAAGAAGGCGTCCGCATAATCGACATCGAGGCCGAGGAACGGCAGAGCCGCGAACCCCGGCAGTACGAACCACAGGACGGTGGTGAGAATGAAGGCCTGCTTGAGGTTGAGACCGACCGGCTCGTCCTCGCGCCCCGCAATGGCGAACACCGCACCGACGAGGGCCGTCACGACGCCTGAGAGCGCAAACACCATCCAGTCGGGATTGCCGGCCGAAAGATCGACGAGGGCCGGCAGAATCATCACCACGCCCAGCGCCACCAGAAGGAGGCCGGTTATCGCCAGGATAGGTTGATACCGAAGCAAGATGTCGCCTGCGCGCGTGGCGTCAGCTGGGTGCGCCGGAAATCGGCGGCTGGAAGCTCAACCCCAGATCCCACGGGAAATAAATCCAGGTATCCTGGGACACTTCCGTAACGAACGTATCGACCAGCGGGCGCCCCTTGGGTTTTGCATAGACCGTAGCGAAATGCGCATCCGGCAACATTTCTCGCACGATGGCGGCAGTCTTTCCGGTATCGACGAGATCGTCGACGATGAGGACGCCCTTGCCGCCCGCTCCGCCGAGATGGCGCACCTGCTCCGAAATCGGCTTCAGGACCTCGGTCGTGCCCTGTGTCTTGTAGTCGTGATAGGACGCGACACAGACCGTCTCGATCAGCCGGATTTCAAGTTCGCGCGACACGACGGCCGCCGGCACGAGCCCGCCCCGCGTGATGCACACGATTGCCTCGAAGGGGCCGGCGCCGGCGAGCCGCCAGGTCAGCGCCCGCGCGTCGCGATGAAACTGCTCCCAGGAAACCGGGAAGGCCTTTTCTTGCACCATATCTCTCTCGTTCTTTCCGGCCTCTTATCCGCTTTGCAGGCGGCTTTCCACGGCCTCGGCTGCCTTTTTTAGCGCCTCTCCATCCCGTGAGCGGATCACGATGCGGGTCGTGAAGCGCCTTCCGTCCTGGTAGGGGTAGGAACCGAAACGCACCTCCGGGTGCTCGTCCTGAAGGTCGGAGAGCCAATCAGCGATCTCTCCTTCCCCGCGTCCCGCCTCGATCGTCACAGACATGATCTTCGCGGCATGCGGCAGTATGGGCGCAAGTGCCGCAAGCATTGCCTCCATCACAGCCGGCACGCCCGCCATCACATAGACGTTGCCGATCTTGAAGCCGGGGGCGCCCGAGACCGCATTGGCGATGAGGTCGGCGCCTTCCGGCGTCCGCGCCATTCTGAGGCGCGCCTCATTGAGCTCCCAGCCGCGCGCCTCGGCCCGCTCCCGCAGAATCCGAACCGCCTCGGGATGATGAATGAGCGGACGATCGAACGCGCTCGCAACCGCATCCGCCGTGATGTCGTCATGCGTCGGGCCGATACCGCCGGAGGTGAAGACAATGTCATAAGCCGCCGACAGCGCCTTCAGCGCCGCCACGATCGCATGCTTCTGATCGCCGACAATCCGCACTTCCTCCAGATCAATCCCGAGGTCGGTGCAGAAATCGGCAAGTGTGCCGATGTTCTTGTCCTTGGTGCGGCCCGACAGGATCTCGTCGCCGATCACCAGCATGGCTGCCCGGGGCGCGGCCCCAGTCGGGTGTGCGGTATTCGCTTCGATCTCGCTCATTGAGACTGAGTGCCCTTTGTCGTAGCTGCCGGCAAGTCCAATCTGGCTTGCCGCCGCCCCCTTCCCCATATGGAAGCTGAAATGCTCCATCTCCCCTTTAAAAGGGACGCCTCAATCGGCTAGCTTGTCGCCGAATAAGGACGGTTCCATCCTATGCAGAACGCACTTTCAGGCCAGCGCGAAAAGGCCTCCATCCATACCTACGGCGAGGAAGGTTTTGTCGGCATGCGCCGGGCCGGTCAGCTCGCTGCCACCTGCCTCGATGAATTGACCGAGCGCGTCAAACCGGGCGTCACCACGCAAGAGCTCGACGATTTCGTTTACGATTTCGCGCTTCAGCATGATGCACTCCCGGCAACGCTCAATTATCGCGGCTACCGCAAAGCCTCGTGCATCTCGCTCAATCATGTCGTCTGTCACGGCATCCCCAACGAGAAACCGCTCAAAGAGGGCGACATCGCCAATATCGATGTCACCTTCATCCTCGACGGCTGGCATGGCGATTCAAGCCGCATGTACGCGGTTGGCCAGATCAAGCGGGCGGCTGAACGGCTGATGGAGGTCACCTATGAGTGCCTCATGCGCGGGATCGACGCGGTGAAACCCGGCGCGACGCTCGGCGATATTGGTCATGCCATCCAAAGCTACGCGGAAGCCGAGCGCTGTTCGGTCGTGCGCGATTTCTGCGGCCACGGCGTCGGGCTGGCCTTCCACGAACCGCCGAATATCCTGCATTACGGGCGTCCCGGCGAAGGGCTCGCGCTCGAACCTGGGATGATCTTCACGATCGAACCGATGATCAATCTCGGACGCCCGCACGTTAAACTCCTGAACGACGGCTGGACGGCTGTGACCCGTGACAGGTCCCTCACCGCGCAATACGAGCATTCCATCGGTGTCACGGAGGACGGGGTGGAAATCTTCACGCTGTCGCCGGCCGGCTACGGCCGGCCCTGAGACCTCCGTGGGCTTTGATTTCGAAGAGGCCGGCCCTGCCCGGATCCATTATCACGGCCACCGAGACCGTTTGCGCAGCCGTTTTCGCGAGGCAGGAGCCGACTCGCTGGCGGATTACGAGCTTTTGGAGCTCGCTCTGTTCAGCGCCCTACCCCGGCGCGACACGAAGCCGATCGCCAAGGCTCTGCTCGCCACCTTCGGTTCTCTCGGCGAAGTTCTGGCCGCCTCGCCGACACGTCTGAAGGAAATCGACGGCGTCGGCGACGCCGTCATCCTGCAGCTGAAATTGCTGCGCGCCTTCGCCGAACGTCTTGGGCGTCACGAAGTCAGAAGCCGTCAGGTTCTTGGCTCCTGGTCGACGCTTCTCGACTATTGCCGCACGGCGATGGCATTTGAGGATCGCGAGCAGTTCCGCATCCTGTTCCTGGACAAGAAGAACGCACTCATCGCCGACGAGGTGCAGCAGAGGGGCACGGTCGATCACACCCCGGTCTATCCGCGCGAAGTGATGCGCCGCGCCCTCGAACTCTCGGCGACCGCCCTCATTCTGGTCCACAATCATCCATCCGGCGACCCCTCACCGTCTCGCGCCGACATTCAGATGACGAAGACGCTCATCGACGTCGGCAAGCCTTTGGGGGTGACTGTGCACGATCACATCATCATCGGCCGTGACGGCCATGCGAGCTTTCGCGGCATGGGGCTGATGTAGCACCGGCTTGGGCCGCGCTCACAGAATCCCGTTCGCGCGCTGCAATTCGCGCACATAGGCGGCGATCTTGCTCACCTCGGCCTGAGACAGACCTTCCACCGGCGCCATGTTGCCAAAGCTCCAATGATGCGCGCTCACGCCGCGGGCCACGGCAAGCTGAAACGCCTGATCGCTGTGATGTTGAGGCGCGTAGACCGCATGCACGAGCGGCGGCCCGGCTTCTGTCCCGGCGGCACTCTCGCCATGACAGGCGACGCAGTTCTCCGCAAAGAGCGCCCTGCCCGCCTCAGCGTCGGGCGAAAGTTCCGGCACTTTGACGTCCGCAATCCGGGCATCGCCATTGCCAGGCACAAACGCCCGGATGGCGAGGAAAGCGGCGATCGCAAGCGCCAGGACGACGAAAGAGATCGCCTTCGACGTCACGTCCCACCCCCGGCCAGATCCTTGAGGATCGGGCAATCGGGACGATGGTCGCCATGACAGGCCTCGACGAGATTGGACAACGTATCGTGCATCGCCTGAAGTTCGGCGATCTTGCGCTCGATCTCACCGATATGGCGGATCGCAATCGCCTTCACGTCGCCACTCGCCCGGCAGCGGTCTGCGTAGAGAGACAGAAGCTGACGGCATTCCTCGATGGAAAATCCCAGAGATCGGGCGCGCGCCAGGAACTGCAGATTGTGGACGTGGGTATCGGAATAGTCGCGGTAATTGTTGCCGCGCCGGTCCGGCTGTACGAGCCCGATATCCTCGTAATAGCGGATCGTTTTTGGGGGCAGGCCGGAGGCCTGCGCCGCATCGCCGATATTCATGCGCCAACTCCCACGCTTTCCTGCTGGATAAGGGTTCCAGCCACTGGAAAGTCAAGGGATGGCCGAGCGCCCGATTCCTCTTCGGGCTTTTAGTTGAGCCGCCCTTCGAAAGCCGCGAGACGCCATTCCGACGGCTTGATCAGACGCTCATGGGCAATCTCAACCGAATGGATGGCCGCATCGATCTCGCGGCGCCAATAATCGAGGAAGCGCTCCAATCGCGGATGGTCGGGCGCTACGTCGTAGAATTGCCAGACGAAGCTCTGAATGAGCTTCGGGCGCTCCGGCATGTAGTAGAAAACACTGGCGGTCGTCAGGCCATAACCGGCGAGTTGGCGGCCGAGATCACTCTCCTCGCTGTTCTGCTGCATGCTCTCCTCCTGGGTCAGGAGGTGCAATGATTGCGTCTCAGAGATTAAAAGTCTACTAGCCCTTGGTCGAAATCATAAGCGTGAACAATGGCTTAGCAGCCTTCACTCAGGAGTGCTGCCAGCAGCCGGACCGTCCTCCGACGGCTGGATCGAGCTGATATAGCCAAGAATGTCGTCGATATCGGCGGGCGGCCAGCGGAATTCCGGCATGGCCGGATGGCCGGTCACGATGCCTTCCGCAAGAGCTTCCCATAATGTGTCGATCGGATAGCGCTCGGACAGATCGCGGAAGGCTGGCGCAGGCGGCATTGGGCTCGTGCCCGTCGATCCGACGGCGTGACAGCGGGAGCAATACTCTTCAGCCAGCGCTTCGCCGCGGGCGATGTTCTGGCCCGCAGCCCCCTGCGCGGCTGCCAGCAGAAGCAGGCCCGCCAATGCGATCGATCCCCTCATGAGCGCAGAATAGCGGCGACCTCCGACTTCACCATGACCAGGATCAACCCTCGCGGGCTAGATCGATTACACCACCGGCGGCATGCAGCGCCTCGGGCGTGTCGACGTCGAGCCGCGCGGCCGCGCCGATCTCGACCTCAAAGACGTCGTCGGGATAAAGCCCGATCACATGCCGGCCGCCGGTGTCACCACTCACCTGCAACAACTCGTCAAAATAGCGGCGCGCCCAGAGAACCGGATTGCCGCGTTTCCCCGACGCGGTCGCAAGCACGATGCTGCGGCTGGCGTCGGGCTCGAAGGCCGCGAGCATCTGGCCAATCGCTTCGCGTGTCAGCCCTGGCATATCGGCAAGGACGATGAGCGCACCCGACACGTCTTCGGGCAAGGCGCGCAATCCGACCCGCAGAGAGCTTGCGAGCCCTTCGGCAAAATCGGGATTGTGAACGAGGCGCGCTCCGCTTCCTTCAAGCACCTCTTCCACTGCCTCGCGCATATGGCCGGTGACCACCACGACCTCCGAGACGCCGGAAGCTGTGACCGTCTCCACGGTGCGACGCACGAGCGGCACGTCGTCGAACCGGGCGAGAAGCTTGTTCGGACCGCCCATACGCCGCGAACGCCCGGCCGCAAGCACAATGGCGGCCACACCGCCATCCCCCTCGGACGGCTGACGAGGTTGCGGCCGCGATACGATCTCCGACAACAGACCCCCGACGCCCATCCCCATGATGTCTTCAGGCTTGACCTCAAGTCCCGCCAGGAAGCGATTCAGCACAAAGTCGAATCCGTTCTCTTTCGGGCTGCGGGCGCAACCGGGAGCCCCGATCACCGGGCGGCCGCCGAGTTCGCCAATGAGGAGAAGATTGCCCGGATCAACCGGCATGCCGAAATGCAGAACGCGACCGCCGGCCATGCGGAGCGCAGCCGGGATGATGTCGTCCTGATCGGTGATCGCGGAAGCCCCGAAGACGACGATCATATCCGCACCTTCCGACGCCGGCTGCCGCAACGCCTCCGCCAATGCTTGGGTCACATGCGCGACGCGCGTCTCGTCGGTGAGGCTCGCCCCCGCCTTCTCGAGCCGGGCTTCCAGCACACGCCGCGTCTTGTCGAGCATCTTCGCCTGCGTCGATGGCAGGCATGTCGACACGAGGCTGACCCGGCAAGGGCGGAACGCCGCCACGGACAGAGGCGGTCCATGGCTCGCGAGAAGCCTCTCGGCCGTCTCGAGAACCTCTTCAGAGAGTGCGAAAGGGATGATCTTCACCGTCGCGATCATGCGGCCCGCTTCGACCGCTTCGAACGGCGCAAGCGTTGCCACCGTCAGCCCCGGATCAACTCGGTTGAGGGCGTCGATCAGATCTTTGTCGACTCTAAAGACTCCAGGGGCTTCGGCGTGAAGATTGCAGCGTCCGGTGAACGGCGCCTCGATGCGGAGATGCCCGCCGGCAATCGCGCGGGCGATGCGTTCGGCGGCCTGATCTTCATGGACGTCGCCGGCATCGAGCCGCGCCGCAATGACCTCAGAGATCCCGGCAGCTTGAAGCCGTGCGATGTCCTCGGCACTCAGCCGCGCGCCCTTCTTCAGCGACAGGTCGCCTGCCCGGACCTTATGGGCCAGGATGGCACCTTCGGCCTCTGCGACCGCGATCGGGCCGAACTTCAAGCGGCCTCACGTGCCATCGACGGGCCCTTGCGGAGCGCCGCGATCACTTCCGCAAGAACGGCGACGGCGATTTCGGCCGGCGAGGCCGCAGCGATGTCGAGACCGATCGGCGCATGAATCCGCTCGACATCGGCTGAGCCGACACCGGCTTCGAGAAGCCGCTCCACACGCTTGCCGTGCGTCTTCCGGCTCCCGAGAGCCCCGACATAGAAACAGCCGGCGGCGAGCGCCTCCCGCAGCGGGAAATCGTCGATCTTCGGATCATGGGTGAGCGCGGCGACCGCCGTATAGGCATCGAAGGGGATATTCTTGAGCGCCTCTTCAGGCCATTCTGCGATGAGCGAAACACCCGGGAACCGCTCTTCCGTCGCAAAGGCCGTGCGCGGATCGATGATTGTGACGTCGAGGCCCGCAAGTTTCGCCATCGGTGCCAGGGCCTGGCTGATATGCACGGCCCCGATCGCAACGAGCCGTGGTGGCGGCACCGCGACGGTCAGAAAAGTCCGGCCATCCTCCAGCATCCCGGATCGGCCGGAGCGAAGACGCCTTGAAAGTTCCCCCGCGAGCGGATCTCCCGCAGCCTCGCTCTCTTTGACGAGACGTGCCTCGCCGCTTGCCGTATCGGTGATGAGGACGGCGGCGCGCCGGGCGGCGCGCTCTTCGTTGAGCGCCTTGAGAAGCGACAGCTCCATCACGCCACCGGTTCGACGAAGACGCGGATGCGGCCTCCGCAGGAGAGACCGACCCGCCAGGCCGTCTCATCGGCAACGCCGAATTCGAGCATTTTCGTCGCCCCGCTCTCCAGAAGCTCGAGCGCTTCGCCGACGACGGCGCCTTCGACGCAACCTCCCGAAACCGAGCCTTCGAAATTGCCCTCTTCGTCGATGACGAGGTGGCTGCCGACAGGCCGCGGCGCCGAACCCCAGGTCTCGACGACGGTGGCGAGCGCCACCTTCCGTCCGGCCGCGCGCCAGGCTTCAGCTGTGGCAAGCGCGTCGTGTTCCAACATCTCTGCCATGGTCCTCTCCCTCAGGCGGCCCGGCTCACTGCCGGGCGCGGCCTCTTGGCCGGTGTCGACAAGGCCTTCACCAGATCCTCAATCGCCTCCAACGAATGCACCGGCCGAAAGTCATCGACATGGGGCAGGATCGCGCGAATGCCACGTGCCTTGGCCTCGAATTGCTCAAAACGCAGGAGCGGATTGAGCCAGATCAGGCGACGGCAGGAGCGGCCGAGCCTCGCAGCCTCCGCCCCGAGATCCGCCCCCTCTTCGCGCTCCAGCCCGTCGGTGATCAAAAGCACCGTCGCGCCCTGCCCCAGCACCCGCCTCGACCAGTCGCGGTTGAAGACGTGCAGCGCATCGGCGATGCGCGTGCCGCCCGACCAGTCGACGACCGCGTCGGAGCAGCCCGCAAGCGCCTCGTCGGGATCCTTGTAGCGCAGCTGCCGCGTCACGTTGCTGAGCCGCGTACCAAAAAGGAACGAGTGAACTTTCCGGCGCGACGACAGCGCATGCAGGAAATGCAGCATCACGCGGGAATATTCGCTCATCGAACCGGAAATGTCGGCAAGCGCCACGAGCGGCGGCTCCTGCACCTTGCGCTTGCGCGCCTGCGGCAGGATCAGATCGCCCGCCGAACGCATGGTGGCACGGACCGTGCGGCGCGGATCGACCTTGCCCCGTGTCGCAGCGACAAGCCGCCGGGTCACGATCTGATCGTCGGGAAACTGCAGAGAGGCGAGCGCACGCATCGCGGAGGCGATCTCCTCGGCGCTCATCTGCGCGAAATCCTTGCGGCGCAAAATCTCCTTCTCGCTCACCGTCATGCGTGCATCGATCTCGATTTCGGGAAAGACCTCTTCCTCGCGGCGCTCTTTCAGCGCCTGCATCGCCTCCTCGACGCGCTGCTGCCCAGGCTTCGGCTTTTCGGTCTCCGCGGGCCGTGGCGGGGCCACCGGCGACAAGAGCTCGAGCATCTTCTCCACGAGCCCGCGCTCGCGCCAGAACAGCTCGAAAGCTTCATGGAAGACCGGGCGATCGGCGCGCTTGTTCACGAAAACCGCATGCAGGGTCCAATAAAAGTCGTCGCGCGAAGAAATGCCCGCAACCTCGACCGCACGGATCGCATCGACGACCGCGGCGGGGCCGACCGGCAGCCCCGCGCGCCGCAGCGCCCGGGCAAAATAGACGATGTTGTCGGCGATCTTGCCGCCTGTCTCCGTCACGACGCTACCCGTCCCTCACTCGGCAGCGGCGAGCTCGGCCCGCGCCTCGTCCAGAAGCTGCTTCGAGCGGCTGCCCTCGATCCGGCCGATATCGTCCTGGTATTTGAGAAGCACGCCAAGCGTATCGGAAATCACCTCCGGATCGAGCGCCACCATGTCGAGCTCGGTGAGCGCACTCGCCCAATCGAGCGTCTCCGCAACACCCGGCTTCTTGAACAGATCTTCCCGGCGCAGCCGCTGAACGAAGCCGACGACCTCGCGGGCAAGCCGCTCGCGAACGCCCGGCACGCGCTCGTTGACGATGCGCAGTTCCCGCTCGGCGTCCGGATAATCCACCCAATGATAGAGGCAGCGCCGCTTCAAAGCGTCGTGGATCTCACGCGTGCGGTTGGTCGTGACGACGACGACCGGCGGTTCGGGCGCGCGAATCGTCCCAATCTCGGGGATCGTGACCTGATTGTCGGACAGAACTTCCAGGAGAAAGGCTTCGAATGCCTCGTCGGCACGGTCGAGTTCGTCGATGAGAAAAATCGGCGGTCCGTTCAGATCCGGTTCTAACGCCTGCAGGACGGGACGCTTGATGAGAAACGGCTCGGAGAACACATCCTCCGCAAGCATCCGCCGGTCGCTGTCGCCGGCGGCCTCCGCGAGCCTGATCTCGATCATCTGCGCCGTGTAGTTCCACTCATAGACCGCGCTCGCGACGTCGAGGCCTTCATAGCATTGCAGTCGGATCAGGCGGCGATCGAGCGTCTGCGACAAGACCTTGGCGATTTCCGTTTTGCCGACGCCTGCCTCCCCCTCCAGGAAGAGTGGCCGGCCCATCTTGAGAGACAGGAAGAGGACGGTCGCGAGCGAGCGGTCGGCGACATATCCGGCACCGTTCAAAAGCTGGAGCGTCTCGTCGATCGATTGCGGCAAGGGTCGGACGGACATGGGGCTCCTATCGGCTTGGGCTCTCGCTACCAGTATAGATCAAGCCGCTCACCAGACCATCCGCCTGATGAAAACGCCCCATCCGCCTTTCCTCTGCCGCAGGCGAAGCCTAAGTCTGCGACCGGCCCGAGCGACGAGAGGAATCGTTTCGCCGGCGGCTGAAAGCGGAATCGAACTCTTAGACCTGCCTGCCAAACCCCTCTCGTTCCACGACAATCGCGCAAAGGAGAATCCGAATGCCGTTTTGTGAGTTAAGCGATGGAGCCCGCATCTGGTATGAGGAAGCCGGCAACCGCTCGGCGCCGCCCCTCGTCTTTTCAAATTCGCTCGGCACCAATCTCGCCATGTGGGACGCCCAGGTCGACGAGGCGGAGGGCGATTTTCGGGTCATCCGCTACGACCAGCGCGGTCACGGCCGCTCTCCCGTCCCGGCAGACGCCTTCTCCATGGAACGCCTCGGCCAGGACGTCGTCGAGCTCTTGGACCTTTTGAAGATCGACAAGACCGATTTCTGCGGCCTCTCCATGGGCGGTATGACCGGCATCGTCCTGGCGCGCGATCACCCGGCGCGATTTGGCAAACTCGCTTTGTGCAACACGTCCGCCCATATGCCACCAGCCGACCTCTGGAACGAGCGCATCAAGGCCGTCACTGACAACGGCATGGAAGCCCAGGTCGACGGCGTCACCGAACGCTGGTTCACAGCCACCTTTCGCCGCGACAATCCCGATGAAGTGGAGCGCATCGCAGAGCAGATCCGGGCAACCGAACCCGCAGGCTATGCAGGCTGCTGCGCCGCGATCCGCGACATGGATCTGCGTCCAACCCTGTCGGCGATCGAGGCGGACGTTCTCATCCTCATCGGCGACAGTGATCCCTCGACACCTCCCCAGGACGGCGAACTTATTGCCGACAACATCGCAGGCGCCCGCAAGGAGATCGTGCACGCAGCGCATTTGTCGGCCGTCGAAGCGCCGGCGGAATTCAACCGCGCTGTCTTCTCATATCTGCGCGGAAACTGATCGAAGGCCTCCGCGAATGCCGGAGCTCGCGACCTCGGGGCTTGCGAAAACCGCAGGCCCCGTACTGCACAAAGGACCAGCCCGGAATATTCACCGACCGCCTTCCCGGGCTCTATGGCCGATCGGCAACACCGTTTCGTGAACTGCACCTCGGCAGGCTCGTTCAATTGACGCCTGATCCTGCGGGGAAGATAGCTGCCCTCGATTGCGAAGTTCGCGGAAGCTCGAGGTGATTTGGATGCGTGGTCTTGGAACAGCCGTCTTCGGCATGGTCGTCCTTGCAGGCCCCGCTCTCGCCGCCGATCTTCCAGAAGCGCCCGCACCCTATGTTCCGGTCACATCTCCGGTGTCCGTGTCGCAATGGGAGGGCTTCTACACCGGCATGCATTTCGGTTGGTCGTCGGACAATATCGACGGTCGGACCCCCGCCGGCACCGACTTCTCCATGAGCGACCATGGCGGTTTTTCCGGCGGCGGACTGCGCGGCTACAACTGGCTCTTCGGCAATGTCGTCCTCGGCCTGGAAGGTGACATCACCATCCACGAGACCAAGACGGAAAATGCGTCCGTCTCAGTGGGCAGCGATTACATCTGGGATGCCGGTGTCTATGGGCGCCTCGGCTATACGTGGGGCCGCTTCATGCCGTACGTCATGGCCGGCGGCCGCGTGGCCGAGATCCATGGCCATTCTCTCGCGCCGATGACCCAGGGCGATGTGACCCGCCATCTCGGCTGGTCGGTCGGCGCCGGCCTCGAAGTTGCGGTCTACTATCCGATCCGCCTGCGCGCGGAATACCTCTACACCCGCTTCGGCGCCGAGGATTACGTCTTCAGCGGCGGCTCGACGGAGTTCGAGCCGGAGGCCCAGCAGTTTCGTGGCGCCATCATCTTCGCTCTCGGCAACGGCTTTAAGGACTATCCCGAAAGCTTCCTGACGAGGCCCGGAAACACCTGGTCGGGCTTTTACGGCGGTGCGATGGTCAGCGCGTCGATGCTCCAGGACGATGCAGAGATCGCCGGCCTCGGCAGCGATGATGCGAGCGACGGCAGCTTCGGCACGGGCATGTTCCTTGGTGCGAACTACCAGTTTGGCAATGTCGTCACGGGCCTCGATGCCGATCTCAGCCTCCGCGAGGGCGAATCGACATCGACCATCGCGGGCGTGCGGCTCGACAAGGAGCCGATGTGGGATGCGCATGTGCGCGGCCGTATCGGTTATGCCTGGGACCGGTTCCTGCCCTACCTCGCGGGCGGTTTTGCCATCACGCAAGTCCACTTCCAACAGGAAGGCACGTCTTCGCTCAATGTCGAGCCTGCGAAAGGCTGGACGGTCGGTGCTGGTGTCGACGTTGCGATTACCGATCACGTGTTTGGGCGGCTCGAGTATCTCCACGACGAATTCGAAGACGTGACCGGCGATGTCGTTGCAGGTGCGGCGAGCTTCGAACCATCTGTAGACACGGTGCGCGCCGGTATCGCCGTTCGTCTTCCATAATCTGAATATTTCAGACTTTCGTCGAAACCGTCACACCGTCCACCGCCGCATATTGTGCACAGTGTGACGGCTTGCTAAACGATTGACCTCTTTGGCGTTCGAGTGTTCCGCACTCGAACGTGAGCCTATAATAAAATAATGGCCATAAGAGGGGTACAATTAAAGAACGATGGAATATTTCGTTCAGCAGCTGATCAACGGCGTCACGCTCGGTTCGATCTACGGCCTTATCGCCATCGGCTATACGATGGTTTACGGCATCATCGGCATGATCAATTTCGCCCATGGCGATATTTTTATGGTGAGCGCCTTCATCGCTCTCACCGTTTTCTTGATTATGCTCGCAATCGGAGTGACGGCACTGCCGCTCATCCTGCTTGCAGTCCTCATCATCGCGATGATCTTCACCTCCGTCTGGGGATGGACAGTCGAGCGCATGGCCTACCGGCCGCTTCGCGGCTCCTTCCGCCTGGCGCCGCTCATCACCGCCATCGGCATGTCGATCACGCTGCAGAACTTCGTGCAGCTGACGCAGGGCGCGCGCGTTAAGCCGCTGCCGCCGCAGATCACCGGAGGTATCACCCTGATGCAGGGCGATGCGGAGACCGGCAGTATCGTGGTGCAGCTCTCCTACATGCAGATCATCATCATCGTCACGACCGTCGTTCTGATGGCCGGCTTCTCGATGCTGATCTCCAAGACCTCGCTCGGACGCGCTCAGCGGGCTTGCGAGCAGGATGCCAAGATGGCCTCGCTGCTTGGCGTCAACGTTGACCGGACGATCTCTTTGACCTTCGTCATGGGCGCCGCCCTTGCGGCCGTCGCGGGCGTCATGTTCCTGCTCTACTACGGCGTGATCGACTTCTACATCGGCTTCATCGCCGGCGTGAAAGCCTTCACAGCGGCCGTTCTGGGCGGCATCGGCTCTCTGCCCGGCGCCATGCTCGGAGGCCTCGCCATCGGTCTCATCGAGACCTTCTGGTCCGGATACTTCTCGGTGGAGTACAAGGACGTGGCGGCGTTCTCGATCCTGGCGATCACGCTCATCTTCCTGCCCTCCGGGCTCCTCGGCAAACCGGAAGTCGAGAAAGTCTGACATGTCCAACATAAACCAGGCAGGCAGCGCCGACGAAAAGCAGGCGCCAGGCGCCTTGGTGGAGTGGGAACAGCGCGTCGCCGGCTATGCCGGCGAGCCCCCCTTCGTCGAAGAACCGCAGCGTCTTTCCGCAATCGCCGCTGCCTTGAAGGATGCCGCCATCGCCGCCGCGATCGCAGCAGCTCTCTTCCTCTTTTTCATCGGCTTCCGCACCGACATCGCGATCGGTGGACTGGACCTGTCGACCCGCTGGCAAGCCTTCGGCACCGCCATCGTCGTCGTCTTCGTCGGCCGTCTCCTCTTTCGCATTCTGCTGTGGCGGCCGGCCACCAAGACCGGAACGAGGCCGCTTCTTCTGCGCGCCTTCGGCTCCGGCGAAGGCACACCGTTATCTGAGCATTTCGCGCGCCATTCGAAGTCGGTCGGAGTCGTGGCACTGGTCGCGGCGGTCCTCTACCCGGTCATCATCCTCGCCCTCTTCCCGATGAAGGATAAGCAGTTCATCGATCTGGGCGTGCTCGTTCTCACCTACATCATGCTCGGCTGGGGGCTGAACATCGTGGTGGGCCTCGCGGGCCTCCTCGATCTCGGCTACGTCGCCTTCTATGCGGTGGGCGCCTATTCCTTCGCCCTCTTCGCCCAGTTCTTCGAAGTCGGCTTCTGGTTCGCTCTTCCGATCGCGGGCATCCTGGCGGCCTGCTGGGGCCTCATTCTCGGCTTCCCGGTGCTGCGGCTTCGAGGCGATTATCTCGCCATCGTCACACTCGCGTTCGGTGAGATCATCCGCGTCGTGCTCTTGAACTGGTATACGTTCACCGGCGGGCCGAACGGCATCTCCGGCATTCCCGATCCGACATTCTTCGGGCTGGAATTCAAGCGGGGCGCGGAAAACCTGCCCGGCCTTCTCGGGATCGGCTACGATTCCGCCTACAAGCAGGCCTACTTCTTCTACATCATCCTGGCGCTTGCCATGATCACCAACCTGGTGACGCTCAGGCTCCGCAAACTGCCGCTGGGGCGCGCCTGGGAAGCCCTGCGCGAAGACGAGATCGCTTGCCGGTCGCTTGGCATCAACACCACCAATACGAAGCTGACGGCCTTCGCCATCGGCGCCATGTTCGGTGGCTTCGCCGGCGCCTTCTTCGCCACGCGTCAGGGCTTCATTTCGCCGGAAAGCTTCACCTTCATGGAATCGGCACTGATCCTGGCGATCGTGGTGCTGGGCGGGCTCGGTTCGCAGATGGGCGTCGTCATCGCCTCGATCGTCATGATCGGCGGCTTCGAGCTCTTCCGTGATTTCGCCGAATACCGCATGCTGATCTTCGGTCTTCTCATGGTGATCATCATGGTCTGGCGTCCCCGCGGCCTCATCGCCACGCGCGAGCCATCCGCCATTTTGAAGGAACGTCAGACGATCAGCGCCGATATGGTCTCTCAAGGTGAGGGCCACTGATGTCTGCAGCTCTCAAAGACAATGTCAGCGAGCCGGGACGCTGGGACGAAAGCCCGGTCCTCACGGTCGAAAACCTGACCATGCGCTTCGGCGGCCTCGTGGCCGTCGACGATCTCTCCTTCAATGTCGGTCGGGGCGATATCACCGCCCTCATCGGACCAAACGGTGCCGGCAAGACGACGGTCTTCAACTGCGTCACCGGGTTCTACAAACCGACCGAAGGGCGCATCATCATGCGCCACGGCAGCACCATCTCCGACGCGGAGGTCCGCAAGCTGACGGAAAGCGGTGAGCAATCGATGAGCACCGCCGAGGGAGCGATCTTCCTGCTGGAGCGGATGCCGGATTTCTGCATCTCACGCGATGCAAAGGTCGCCCGCACCTTCCAGAACATCCGCCTCTTCGGGGGCATGACGGTTCTGGAAAATCTGCTCGTCGCCCAGCACAACGCGCTGATGGCCGCCTCGGGATTCACCATCGGCGGGATCTTCAACCTGCCGGGGTTCCGTAAGGCAAGACAGAAGTCGATCGACAAGGCCGTCTATTGGCTGGAGCACATTCGCCTGAAGGAGCGCGCCGACGAACCCGCGGCCGCCCTGCCCTATGGCGACCAGCGCCGGCTTGAGATCGCCCGTGCAATGTGCACCGACCCGCAGCTTCTCTGCCTCGACGAACCGGCGGCGGGACTGAACCCGCGCGAATCGAGCGAGCTCAACGAGCTTCTTCAGTTCATTCGATCGGAAGCCGGCACCTCCGTGCTCCTGATCGAACACGATATGGGCGTGGTGATGGAGATTTCCGACCATGTCGTCGTGCTCGATTACGGCGAGAAGATTTCCGACGGCTCGGCCGATTACGTCAGAAACGATCCTTCGGTGATCGCCGCCTATCTCGGCGTCGAGGACGAGGAGGTCGCCGAGGCGGAAGCCGAAGCGGCAGCCGCAGCAGCGGCCGGACAGGCGGCGTCTGCCGGAGAGCCCGCAGGCGAGCAGGAGACGAAGCCATGACGGGCCAAAATCCGCTTCTCGCCGTTGAAGGCGTCGAGACCTATTACGGCAACATCATCGCCCTGCGCGGCGTCGATATCGCCGTCTTCGAAGGCGAGATCGTCACCCTCATCGGAGCCAACGGCGCCGGCAAGTCCACCTTGATGATGACGATCTGCGGCAACCCGCAGGCCCGCAAGGGACGCATCGTCTATGATGGCGAGGACATCACCCATCTGCCGACGCATGACATCATGCAGCGCTCCATCGCACAGTCTCCAGAAGGGCGCCGCATCTTCCCGCGCATGACGGTGATGGAGAACCTGCAGATGGGCGCTCTCGTCACCGACGGCGCGAGCTTCGATGCCGATCTTCAGCGGGTGTTCGACCTTTTCCCGCGCCTCAAGGAGCGTCAGCATCAGCGCGGGGGAACGTTGTCGGGCGGCGAGCAGCAGATGCTCGCGATCGGTCGCGCCTTGATGAGCCGGCCTCGCCTGTTGCTTCTCGACGAACCCTCCCTCGGCCTCGCGCCGATGGTGGTCAAACAGATCTTCGAAGTCATCAAGGAGCTGAACCGAGAAGAGGGCCTGACCGTGTTCCTCGTCGAGCAGAACGCGTTTCATGCGCTCCGCCTCGCCCATCGCGGCTATGTCATGGTCAACGGACAGATCACGATGTCGGGCACGGGGGTAGAGCTTCTGGCAAGGCCGGAAGTTCGGGCAGCCTATCTCGAGGGCGGCAGAAAAGAGGCGGCCGAATGAACCTGATCTGGGAAGTTTCGCTCACGGAATTCGCGCTCGTCACGCTCGTGCTCGGCGGGCTTGCGGCCTGGATGACAGGGCGTGCCGTCGCGCTCACCTGGGGCTCCTGGCTGCGTCTTGCCGTCTATATCGCGCTTCTGTCTCTGGCTGTACGCTTCATCCATTACAGCCTGTTCAACGGCACGTTTCTCTTGCCGCCCGCAGGCTTTGCGACGGGTCTTCACTATTATGTCGTCGACTTCATCGCATTGATGCTGATTGCAGCCGCGGCCCGGCAGATGAATCGCTCGCACCAGATGAGCGAGCAGTATAGTTTCCTTTACCACCGTTCAGGGCCGTTTGGCTGGAAACGTAAGGTCTAGGCATAGATCCGGATGTCAGCAAAAGCCGTACCATCCGGGAGGAGAATGGGCTTAGATCGAGACAATTGAGGTTCGCCTCAATCACCCGCACGTGCACCGCGGGTCTTTTAGATCATGGTGCCATCTAAGAAAGAGGGAGAATCCATTGAAAAAAGCAATGTTGGCAGGCGTCGCTTTGAGCTTCGCAATGACGGGTGCGGCATGGGCCGATATCACGATCGCCACGGTCGGGCCGATGACCGGCCAGTACGCCTCTTTCGGCGAGCAGATGAAGGCTGGCGCCCAGCAGGCGGTGGAAGACATCAACGAGAAGGGCGGCGTCCTCGGCGAGAAACTCGTTCTTGAAATCGGCGACGACGCCTGCGACCCGAAGCAGGCTGTGGCCGTCGCCAACCAGATGGCCGGCAAGGGCGTCGTCTTCGTAGCAGGCCATTTCTGCTCGGGATCGTCGATCCCGGCTTCCGCAGTTTACGCGGAAGAAGGCATCGTCCAGATTTCCCCGGCTTCGACCAATCCGACGTTCACGGACGAGCGCCCGAACCCGGACGGCGGCACCTACCGCGTCTGCGGCCGTGACGACCAGCAGGGCAAGGTCGCCGGCGAATTCATCGCCGAGCATTATCCGGACAAGAAAGTCGCCGTCATCCACGACAAGACGGCTTACGGCAAGGGCCTCGCCGACGAGACCAAGGCGGCGATGGAAGCGGCCGGCAAGAAGGCCGACATGTACGAGGCCTACACGGCCGGTGAAAAGGACTACACGGCCCTCGTTTCCAAGCTGAAGCAGGAAGGCATCGGCGTCCTCTATGTCGGCGGCTATCACACCGAAGCCGGCCTGATGGCGCGCCAGATGAAGGATCAGGGCATGGATGTGCAGCTGATCTCCGGCGACGCCCTCGTCACCGACGAATACTGGGCCATCACCGGCGATGCCGGCGAAGGCACGATGATGACCTTCTCGCCGGATCCGCGGAAGAGCGAGACGGCCGCCCCGATCGTGAAGAAGCTGGAAGATGCCGGCAAGCCGACCGAAGGTTACGTCCTCTACACCTACGCCGCGATTCAGGCCTGGGCTCAGGCAGTCGAAACGGCCGGCGCGGCCGATTATGACGAAGTCAACGAGGCTCTGAACACCGGAACCTTCGACACGGTTCTCGGCGAGCTCTCCTTCGACGACAAGGGCGACGTGTCGCTGCCGGGCTACGTCTTCTACGAATGGCACGACGGCAGCTACGATTACCTCAACGCGGGCGACGAAAAAGCTACCGAAGAGAAGAAATCGTAAGCGCGTTAACCCGCTTTTTCGATCGGCCCCGGCGGTATCTCCGCCGGGGCTTTTCTTTTGCCTGCCGCTGCGTTTTGATCCGGCATGAATCGTTATCCGGTACCCTTTTCTGGAATGCCGGCAGGTCTGCGCATTGGCCACGCTTCCGATGAAACTCTGAAATCGGGCGTCACTGTCCTCCTGCCGGATGAACCTGCGGTGATGAGCGCGCATATCGGCGGCGGCGCGCCCGGAACGCGCGAGCTCGGCCTTGCCGAGCCGGAAGCGAGCGTGTCGAAAGTCGACGCGATCGTCCTGTCAGGCGGCTCCGCCTTCGGGCTTGCGGCGGCCGATGGCGCCATGTCCTTTCTTGCGGAGAACGGTCGCGGCTTCGAGGTGGCGGGGCTTCGCGTCCCGATCGTTCCGACAGCAATTTTGTTCGATCTCGCCAATGGCGGGGACAAGAGCTTTCTTCCGGCAAAAGAACGAGCGGCTGTCGCCAACCCCTACCCCGAATTGGCCTATCGCGCCTGCGCCTCCGCTCTGGAAACGGCGCCGGGGGGAGCGGTGGAGGTGGGAACTCTCGGAGCCGGCACGGGTGCGACGACCGCCAATCTGAAGGGCGGGTTCGGCCATGCCGGCGAGCAACTCGCCTCGGGCGCCACCATCGCCGCCTTCGTCGCGGTCAATGCCGTCGGTGCCGTGACGTTCGGCGACGGGCCTCATTTCCGTGCAGCCCCTTTCGAGGTCGACCACGAATTCGGCGGCCTCGGTTTTCCAGGCACAGCCAGTCCGGAGACGGCCGCACGCATCACGAAATTCGATCCGACACCGGCCGCCAATACGACGATTGCCGTCATTGCGACCGATCAGCCGTTGACGAAGGCTGAGGCAAAGCGCCTTGCTATGGTCGCACATGACGGGTTTGCTCTGTCGATCTATCCGGCCCACACACCCTTCGACGGCGACACGGTCTTCGCATTGTCCACAGGCAAAGCTCAAACGGATCCGAACATGGAGCCCCTTTCCATGATGCTGGAGCTCTGCGCAGCTGCCCCAGTGGTTCTGGCACGGGCGGTCGCTCGCGCCGTCTACTGGGCGACAGACACGCAAAGCGATCGTCTCCCGACCTGGAAAGGGCGTTTTGGCGATACGGCTTGAGCGGCCGGAGACCTAAAAATTAGCTTCCGCGGCGGGAGGAGAGAATAACGTGCAGAGGCCTCAGGAGATTGAACTTGACCCAGGCGAGATTCGCATTCTGCGGATCATGCAGCGCGATGCGTCCCTGTCGGTGGCAGATATCGCGCGCGAAGCGGGGATGAGCCAAACGCCGGCCTGGCGGCGCATCAAGCGACTGAAAGAAGAGGGCATCATCCGCGCTGTGGTGGCGCTGGTGGAGCGCAACGCGGTCGGGCTCGATTTCGTCGCGTACGCCTTCGTCAAGCTCGGCGTGCCGAGCCGGCAGAACATGGAGAAATTCGACAAGCTGGTGAATTCCTGGCCGGAAGTGCTTGTCTGCGAGCGGGTAACGGGTGCGGTCGATTATCTGCTCAAGATCGTCACCACCGACATCCACACCTATGACTGGTTCCTGCGCTCCAAGCTCCTCGACAACGAGCTCGTCACCGATGTCCAGTCGCGCATCGTCGTCGCCACCGTGAAAGACACCCCGTCCCTGCCGATCCGGGAGGCGTGAGGGCAACCGCCTATTTCTTCTCCGCATTCTTCGCATCCAGCCGTCGCCGGGCGCCAATCTGAAATCCGCAGGCTTCGATCCTTCTCGCCCCCCTCATGAAAGAGCCTGGAGACGGCGCCGACAGATTTGAGCACTCCTCGCCTCCGCGACGGATCTCGCCACTCGTGCTCCGGCTAATCACAAGCATGGAGTTTCGCCGGCCTCGCTAACCGCAGGCTCAGGCCTCGGCGTCGCAGGCGCACTCGGCCTCGAGGAGGCCGACCAGGCTCTTGCCGCGTGTCCACTGGATCGCCATCCAGCCGGCGTCACGCGCAGCTTCGACATTTGCGCGCATATCGTCCACGAGAACGGTGTTCCGGGCGACCGACCCACTCTGCTCCAGAGCGGCGTCGAAAAAGGCTCGGTCGGGCTTCCTGACGCCGAGGGCGGCCGAATAGACGATCCCATCGACATGTTCGCCAAGGCGAAGATGCTCCAACAGGTAGCGCGCCCGCATATGCTCCTGGTTCGTCGCAAGAAACACGAGCATGCCGTGGCGGCGCAGATTGTCCGCCTCCGACAAGAGAGCCTCGTCGAGCAGATTGTCGTGGGCAAACCAGTAATCGACGAAGTCCTGCGGTGCGAGCCAGGGCGCCACAGGCGGCAGACACCTCTCCAGCACGTCCAGAAGCTGCTTTTTGCCGACGATGACATCGGCCCAGTGTGGCTCGAAAAAGCAGGTCTCCAGGATCGCAGGCGTGACACCGAGATCGCGCTCCACGTTCTCGACCCAGGAATCTCCCTCAGGATGCCCGTGGACGAGAACGCCGTCGACGTCGAGCATGAGACACGGCTTCACACTTTTTCTCCTTGAAGCAGCCGACTTGCTGTCCGCACCTCCGCGTCTACCATCTCATGCCGTTCCCGCAAGAATCGCAGCTTTCATTTTCCCGTGCAGGCGCAATCCCATCGGTCACCCGCCCGCCCTCATACCTATTGCGAGGCCGGAAGCGCCAGCAAGCGGTGCCGTTGCCGTTGCCCCAGCCCGATACCGTCATTAAACGGAAGGGCGATTGAAGGAGCCTTCCCATGATTCCGCGCTATGCACGCCCCGAGATGGTGGCGATCTGGTCGCCCGAGACGAAATTCCGCATCTGGTTCGAGATCGAGGCGCATGCCCTCTCCGCCATGGCCGAAATGGGACGCGTGCCCAAGGACGCTGCGGAAAAAGTCTGGGAAAAGGGCGGCTCCGCCACCTTCGATGTGGAGCGCATCGACGAAATCGAGCGCGAGGTGAAGCATGACGTCATCGCCTTCCTCACGCATCTTTCGGAGATCGTCGGACCGGAGGCGCGTTTCGTCCATCAGGGGATGACCTCGTCCGACGTCCTCGACACCTGTCTCTCGGTGCAGCTTGCGCGCGCGGCAGATCTTCTGCTCGCGGATCTCGACCGTTTGCTCGACGCTCTCAAGGCCCGCGCCTACGAGCACAAAGATACGCCGACGATCGGCCGCTCGCACGGCATCCATGCCGAGCCGACGACCTTTGGGCTGAAGCTCGCCCAGGCCTATGCGGAGTTTGCCCGCAACCGCGAGCGCCTCGTCGCAGCACGCGCGGAGATCGCCACCTGCGCCATCTCCGGCGCCGTCGGCACTTTTGCCAACATCGACCCGAAGGTTGAAGAATACGTCGCCGAGAAAATGGGGTTGAAGCCGGAACCCGTCTCCACGCAGGTGATCCCGCGCGACCGCCATGCCGCCTTCTTCGCCACGCTTGCCGTCATCGCCTCCTCGATGGAAAGGCTCGCAACCGAAATCCGGCATCTACAACGCACCGAAGTGCTGGAGGCGGAGGAGTATTTCTCGCCGGGCCAGAAGGGCTCTTCGGCGATGCCGCACAAGCGCAATCCGGTTCTGTCGGAAAACCTCACTGGCCTCGCCCGCATGGTGCGTGCCTTCTCCGTGCCGGCCATGGAGAACGTGGCACTCTGGCATGAGCGCGACATCTCGCATTCTTCCGTCGAACGCATGATCGGCCCCGACGCCACGATCACGCTCGATTTTGCTCTCGCCCGCCTCGCCGGCGTCATCGAGAAGCTCGTCGTCTATCCCGAGCGCATGCAGCAGAATCTCGACAAGCTTGCCGGCCTGCACAATTCGCAGCGCGTGATGCTAGCCCTCACCCAGGCCGGCATGTCGCGAGAAGATTCCTACCGCCTCGTCCAGAAGCACGCCATGAAGACATGGGAGCGCGGCGCCGACTTCCTGTCGGAGTTGAAGGCCGACCCGGAGGTGACTCAAAAGATTCCGGTTTCCGAGCTCGAGGCGATGTTCGATCTTGGCTATCACACCAAGCATGTGGACACGATCTTTGCCCGCGTTTTCGGCGCAAACTGAGCTGCACGACACCCTCCCACCGCTTCACCAAGTCTCGAGCGCATGAAAGCCCGCGAAGCCGATATTTTGATCCATCCCGGCCTCTACGGTCCGAAGCCCGACAATTGGTATGCGCGTTGGGCGAGACAGATAGGGACTGCGGAGATGATCGAGCAGGACTGGTCGCGACCCGACCGGTCCGATTGGACGGCCAATCTGATCGCCGCGGTGAAGCTCGCCAAAAGACCGGTCGTGCTCGTCGGCCATTCCGCCGGCGCGCTCACCATCGTGCATGCGGCTGCGCATCTCGCTGGTACGGCGGTGCGTGCGGCCTTTCTGGTGACCCCGCCAGACTTTGATCTTTGCGGCGACGAGCTCCCGGAGGGGCGCACGTTTCTCCCGGTTCCAAGAGAGCCAATGCCCTTCCCCACCCTGGTCGTCGCAAGCCGCAGCGATCCCTATTGCGCCTTCGAGACGTCGGAAGACTGGGCCGCTGCCTGGGGCGCTCTTTTCATCGACGGCGGCGAGTCCGGCCACATGAACTCAGACTCCGGTCACGGGCCCTGGCCGGAGGGCCTGATGGTCTTCGCCCGCATGATGGGACAGCTCTGACGGCCTCCCGGTCGCAAAAACCGCGGCCGGTCATTCTCTGGCAACCCGAAGCGGCGAAGCTCTGCGGACGAAACGACGCTGCGCCACCAGGGAGGCCGATATGCCCCTCCACCACCAGAAGCCTCGGCACAAAATCTCCTCGCCCGAGATCGACGACATCTATGCCTCGGCGGATTCGATCCGCGAGCTTCCGAAGATGCGGCTGCCGGAAGGCGAGCACGATCCCCGCCACATCTATGCGGCGATCCGCGACGAGCTCATGCTCGACGGCAATTCACGCCAAAATCTCGCGACCTTCTGCACCACCTGGATGGAGCCTGAAGTCGCCCGCCTGATGGCCGAAACGGCCGACAAGA
Organism: Afifella aestuarii; assembly: GCF_004023665.1. Classification (NCBI taxonomy): domain Bacteria; kingdom Pseudomonadati; phylum Pseudomonadota; class Alphaproteobacteria; order Hyphomicrobiales; family Afifellaceae; genus Afifella; species Afifella aestuarii. Next base: position 1,714,082 of record NZ_SAUF01000001.1, on the reverse strand, counting down.
ACATCATCGACAAGGATGAGTACCCGCAGACGGCCGAAATCGAAGGGCGCTGCGTCCGCATGCTGGCCGATCTCTGGAACGCCCCGGACGGCGCCGCCGTCGGCTGCTCGACCACAGGTTCGAGCGAGGCGGCAATGCTCGCCGGCATGGCGATGAAATGGCGTTGGCGTGAAAGACGCCGGCAAGCCGGCCGGCCGACGGACCGACCCAACCTCGTCACCGGTCCGGTGCAGGTCTGCTGGCACAAATTCGCCCGCTATTGGGACGTTGAGCTGCGCGAGATCCCGATGCAGGGCGACCGCCTCATCCTCTCCCCCGACGAGGTGATCACGCGCTGCGACGAGAACACGATCGGTGTCGTTCCGACCCTCGGCGTCACCTTCACGGGCCAGTATGAGGATGTCGTCGGCGTCTGCGCGGCGCTCGACACTTTGGAAGACGAAACCGGATTCGACATTCCGGTGCACGTCGATGCGGCAAGCGGCGGCTTCCTCGCCCCCTTCACGGTGCCGGGCCTCGCCTGGGACTTCCGCCTTGCGCGCGTGAAATCGATCAACGCCTCCGGCCACAAATTCGGGCTCTCACCGCTCGGCGTCGGCTGGGCTCTCTGGCGCACGGCCGAAGACCTGCCGGAGGACCTCGTCTTCCGGGTCAACTATCTCGGCGGCGACATGCCCACCTTCGCGCTCAATTTCTCCAGGCCGGGCGGCGAGGTCATCTGCCAGTATTACAATTTCCTGCGCCTCGGCCGCGAAGGCTACCGCCGCGTGCAAGAGGCTTGCTACGCCAATGCCGCGGCCCTCGCCGACGCAATTGCGGGCTTCGGCCTCTTCGACATGATCCACACGGGTGGCACCGACGGCATCCCGGCCGTCTCCTGGTCGATGAAGAAGGACATCAATCCCGGCTTCACGCTCTTCGATCTCGCCGATCGCCTGCGCACGCGCGGCTGGCAGGTTCCGGCCTATTCCATGCCGCCCGAGCGCGAAGACCTCGCTGTGCAGCGCATTCTCGTCCGCCATGGCTTCAGCGCCGATCTCGGCAGACTTCTCCTCCGCGACATCAAAGACGCTCTGGCATTTTTTCAGAAACATCCGGTTGCCGCTCCGATGACGGGGGCCGAGGCCGGTGGCTTCGACCACAGCGGACGCGCAACTTCTTAAGCCGCGAAAGTATTTTCACGTGCCGCATCAAATCAGACGTCACACGCATGTAATCGCCAGCCGCTTAGTCCTAGAAGCGGCGACAACTTATGACGAAGGTTGAGGATTTTCCCCTCGCAAACCGTCGCCGGAAAGGCAGAGCGATCGAATGGCGACAGAGATCCATACAGGCGAGCCGCAGACACGATTGCGCGACGAGCTTTCCTGGCTTAGCATCGTCTTTCTCGTCCTCCTTGTCGGCGTAACCGGGTATTTTCTCTTCTGGGCAAACGGCTACACCGACGGCCATCGCAGCACCGTCCTCGTCGCGGCTACCCTTTTCGGGGTTTTCATGGCCTTCAATATTGGCGGCAATGACGTCGCCAATTCGTTCGGCACCAGCGTCGGCGCCGGCACTTTGACCATCCGCCAGGCGCTTGCCGTCGCTGCAATCTTCGAAGTCAGCGGCGCCATCATCGCCGGCGGCGCCGTCACCGACACCATCCGCGATGGCATTGTCGAACTGGGCAATCTCGACGTCGCCCCTGCGGATTTCGTCTTCATCATGATGTCGGCCTTGATCGCCGCCGCACTCTGGCTGCTCTTCGCCACCACGCGCGGATTTCCCGTTTCGACCACGCATTCGATCGTGGGCGCGATCGTCGGCAGCTCGATCACGCTCGGTATCCTGATGAGCGGGCCGGAAGCTGCCTTTTCTCTCGTCCAATGGACGAAGGTCGGCCAGATCGTGGTCTCCTGGGTTCTCTCACCGCTTCTCGGCGGTGCCGTCGCCTATCTGCTCTTCTGGCAGATCAAGAAGCGCATTCTTTCCTACAATGACACGATGAACGCCAAGCTCGATCAGATCCGCCAGGCGAAGATCGAGCACAACAAGAAGCACAAGGAAGCCTTCGAACGTTTGTCGGAAATCCAGCAGCTCTCCTACACCCACGCTCTGACGCGCGACATGAATGTGGTCGCCGACAAGGATCTGGGGCCGGAGAACCTCGAGACCGATTATTACCGTGAGCTGCAGCGCATCGAGGAGCGGCGCGAACAGCTCCGGCCCCACCGCGCGCTCGAAAAGCTCGTCCCGCCGATCGCATCTTTCGGCGCCATGGTGATCGCTGCTGTGCTTCTCCTGAAAGGGTTGGAGAACCTGCATCTCGGCCTCAGCCTCGTCGAAGATCTCCTGATCATCGCGATGGCCGGGATCGCCGTGTGGATGGCCGTCTTCGTCGTCGCCAGGCTCCTGAAAAGTGAGCCGCTCGGACGCGCGACCTTTCTCTTGTTCAGTTGGATGCAGGTCTTCACCGCCGCCGGCTTCGCCTTCAGCCACGGTTCCAACGACATTGCCAACGCCATTGGTCCCTTCGCCGCGATCCTTGACGTTTTGCGCAGCGGCTCGATCGAGCAGAATGTGCCGGTGCCCGCGCTTGCCATGATCACCTTCGGCGTCGCGCTCGTGGCCGGCCTCTGGTTCATCGGCAAACATGTCATTCAGACGGTCGGGCACAACCTGACGACCATGCATCCGGCTTCGGGCTTCTCCGCCGAGCTGTCCGCGTCCGCCGTCGTCCTGCTTGCCTCGATCTTCGGTCTGCCGGTGTCGAGCACGCATATCCTGATCGGTTCGGTCTTAGGGATCGGCCTCGTCAACCGTCAGACGAACTGGAAGCTCATGCGGCCGATCGCCTTTGCCTGGGTCGTGACCCTGCCAGCAGCCGCGATCCTCTCAGCGATCGGGTTTATCATCCTGCGTCAGGTTCTTTAGGCCGCCTCGACCGCAGGCAGGCGCGACCCCGAAGCGGAGCCGACCCGAACGTCCCGTGCGAGTCTTTAGTGGCGGACGCCGGAGTGGCGGAGGCGAGCGGCTTTATTCCGCCTTCGCACGCTCCAGAAGGCTCGTGGCCCCCAAAACCAGACTTTCAGTATCGGACGCGGTCGCCACGAGCCGGTACCCCATCTGGCGGTAGCGCCCGGCAAGGCCGGGATCTGCCGCATAGATGGCGGCGAGCTTGCCGCTCCGATCCGCAGCCGCTGCGATCGCCTCGATTGCCGGCATCATCTCTTCAAGGCGAGGATCGACCTTCGCCCCTTCGCTCCAGGCGATGGAAAAATCCGCAGGGCCGACGAAAACGCCATCGATCCCCTCGACGTCCAGAATATCGTTGAGACGGTCAAAGGCCTTGCGGGTTTCGATCATGGCGAAGGAAAGCGTCTCGCCATCCGCTGTCCGCATGAACGTCGAGACGTCCCCATGCCGCGAAAGCTGCATGGCCCGATGCGGCCCCCAGGAGCGTTCGCCGAGCGGAGGAAACTTCGTCGCCGCCGCAAAGGCACGCGCATCGTCGATATCGTTGATCATCGGAGCAATCACCGCCGCAGCGCCCATATCGAGCGCGCGGCTCGCCATGTCGAAGCGGCCGACCGGGATGCGCACGATCGCAGGCTTGCCGGCGAGTGCCGCACCGGCGATTCCCCTCAGCACGCTTTCGGTCGAATGAAAGCCGTGCTGCATATCGAGCGTGACCGCATCGAAGCCGAGCCTTGCGAGCGTCTCGGCGATGAGCGGATCAGGAAGGCCCGACCAGGCGGAAACGAGTTTCTCGCCCGCCCGCAGTCGTCCCGCGAGCGTCGGCAGCCTCCTGGCGTTATTGTCCTCGCTCAGCGTGCGGCCTCGATCTGCTCGGCCGCTTCCACCAGGAAACGGCGCATGAGCTGACGGAGCTCTTCGTCGGAGCAGGACACGCCGCCCGCCTCCAGATCGGTCTTTACCTTGCGAAAGACATCTTCTTCACCAGGTTCGGCGAAATCTGCCCTCACCACCTCGCGAGCGTAAGCCTCCATATCTTCGCCATCTTTTCCGAGCTTTTCAGCAGCCCAGAGGCCAAGAAGACGGTTACGCCGCGCGATCGACTTGAACTTCAGCTCTTCGTCATACGCGAACTTATTCTCATAAGCGTTTTCGCGATCGTCGAATGTTGTCATAGCCGCTCACTCCCTCCCACGACTACGGCTCTGTTAGCGGGAGAGTATGCGCTCCGCAATGCCGCCAACCGCCGCCGTTAACACGACATTGTGCTTCCCCGAGCTTTCGGCTAGGTTCCGACAGCAAATGGCGGATCGCCGCTTCGGAGCCGACACTCGCCAGCCCATCTTTCCTCATCATGATCGTTAGACTGAAACCTATGAACCGTCGTCGCCGCATCTACGAAGGCAAGGCCAAGATCCTCTACGAGGGGCCGGAGCCGGGAACGCTCATTCAGCATTTCAAGGATGACGCGACCGCGTTCAACGCCAAGAAACATCAAATCGTCGATGGCAAGGGCGTTCTGAACAACCGCATCTCCGAGTACATCTTCAACAATCTCAATGACATGGGCATCCCGACCCATTTCATTCGGCGCCTCAACATGCGCGAGCAGTTGATTCGCGAGGTGGAGATCATCCCGCTCGAGGTCGTTGTCCGGAACGTCGCCGCAGGGTCTCTTTCGAAGCGGCTCGGCATCGACGAAGGCACGCCGCTGCCGCGCTCGATCATCGAATTCTACTATAAGAACGATGAACTCGACGATCCGATGGTGTCGGAAGAACACATCACGGCCTTCGGCTGGGCCACGCCCCAGGAGATGGACGACATCATGTCGCTCGCGATTCGTGTGAACGACTTCCTGTCGGGCCTTTTCCTCGGCGTCGGCATCCGCCTCGTCGATTTCAAGATGGAATGCGGCCGCCTCTTCGAGAACGACATGATGCGCATTGTCGTCGCCGATGAGATCTCGCCCGATTCCTGCCGTCTGTGGGACATGAGCTCCAACGAGAAGCTCGACAAGGACCGCTTCCGCCGCGATCTCGGCGGCCTCCTAGAGGCTTATCAAGAAGTTGCGCGCCGGCTCGGCCTGTTGAACTCCAACGAGCGTGTCACCGGCACGGGCCCTGTCCTGGTTCAGTAGGCTCGGCACCGTCCGTGGGCCTGAAAAAGACATGTTGATCGCGCGGCGCGCGGGCTCGCCCCGGCGCCGCGTTTTTGTTTATTCAGACGGAGCCGACGCAGTCGGCAGCACCGCAGCATAGAGGGGCCGCCCGGCCGAACCGGCGCGGAAGATGGCATGAAAGCCCGCATTTTCGTGACGCTGAAGGACGGCGTGTTGGACCCGCAGGGCCAGGCCATTCAGGGCGCGCTCGGCGCTCTCGGTTTCTCCGGTGTCGAATCGGTGCGCCAGGGCAAGGTCATCGACATCGAGCTCGCGCCGGAGCACGCCTCCGAAGAACGCATCCGCGAAATGTGCGAGACGCTTCTCGCCAACACCGTGATCGAAGATTATCGCATCGAAATGCTGTAATCGCGGCACGGGCGGAAACCGCAGCGCCTCGAAAACGCCTGCCTCCTAGATAAACTCAACAACCGCCTAGCTTTCGTCGCCACCGAACGAAAGCGTGTTCCGAGACGATCGGAGACGCAAAGACGCATTTAGTCATGAGGCCCGACAGGTCTATATTGCGCACATCAGAGGACAACAAGCTCCTCCAAATCGCGGCTTGAACGGTGACACATAATATGACCGAAACCGAATTTGACGCGCTTGCCAGACGCCTTGATCAGATCGAAGAGCGTGCGGTCACAAAGGCAGACGTCTTTCAGGCTGTTCTTGCAGTGAACATCTTTATATTTGCTACGATTGTCGGCACGATAGTCGTACTCTCGGCGACTGGCGTTATAAAGTGATAAGGACTCCCCGCGAATTCAAAGAGGCTCGGCGGAGATTAGGCCTCTCGGCGTCAGAACTTGGCACAATCCTCAACACAAACGGACGTACCGTGCGCAAATGGGAAGCCGAAAGCGTGGCAACCGCGAGGCCGCCCAATCCAATCGCCTGTCGCGTTTTGGAATGGATGGTCGGCGGTTACCGTCCACCGGAATGGCCGACGGAACAAAAAATCCGGAAAGCTCCTCCCCCAGGCGATCTGCAGGCAGGTTGAAGCGGCTTCTCGCGGCAGACGCACCGTCATATGCCCGCCAAGTTGATCTGAGAGAGGGACGACTCATCCTTCGGAGAACCGCCAGATGAGCTGCCTCATCCCTTACGAACCGCTCAACGCTCTCAAGCCCATCGCCGAGAATGTGTGGATCGTCGACGGGCCGGAGATCGCCATGAGCTACGTGATCGGCACATTGCCGTTCACGACCCGCATGACCGTGATCCGTCTTGCCGACGGCGCCCTTCTCCTGCACTCCCCGACGCCACTCAGCGAAGATCTCGTCGAAGCCCTCGCGGCGCTCGGAGAGGTCCGCTTCCTCGTCGCCCCGAACCGTCTGCATTTTTGGTGGATCGGCGAGTGGAAGGCGCGCTTCCCGAACGCGATCGCCTATGCCGCCCCCGGCGTACGCGAGGCCGCAAAAGAGCGGTTTTCAGGCTTCGATGCGGAACTCTGCGAGGAAGCCCCGGCGGCATGGGCTGGCGAAGTCGAGCTGTTTCCGCTCATCGGCAGCTTCATGACGGAGCTCGAGCTCTTCCATGTTCCGTCAAAAACGCTCGTTCTGACCGACATGATCGAGAACTTCGAGCGCGACCGCGTCACCTGCCGCCACATGCCGCCGCTTATGAAGATCGGCGGCGTGCTGGATCCGAACGGTTCGACGCCACGCGACGTTCGCCTCACCTTTCTCGGCCACAAAAAGAAGCTGCGCCAGACCGTGAAAGAAATGCTGGAGCGCAAACCGGAACGGGTTCTTATCGCCCATGGCCGATGCTATCTAACGAACGCAGAGGCGGAGCTTCGTCGCGCCTTTCGCTGGCTTCTTTGACAAATCGGATACACGCATGAAAGCCGCCATCATCCAGTTTCCCGGCACCAACCGCGAAGGCGACATGGCGGCGGCACTCCGCCTCGTCTCCGGGCGCGATGCCGACATCGTCTGGCACGGAGAGACGAGCCTGCCTTCCGGCGTCGACCTGATCGTGCTCCCTGGCGGCTTCTCTTTCGGCGATTATCTGCGCTCCGGCGCGATCGCCGCCCATTCTCCGGTGATGCGCGACGTGGCCAGGCGCGCCAATGACGGCGCCATGGTGCTCGGCGTCTGCAACGGATTTCAGGCCCTGTGCGAAGCGGGCCTTCTGCCCGGCGCATTGATGCGCAACGCCTCGCTCAAATTCGTCTGCCGCGAGGTCAAGCTCAAGGTAACGAACACGGCAACGCCCTTCACGAGCTTCTATCGCTCCGGCCAGGTGATCCGCTGCCCCGTCGCCCATGCCGACGGAAACTATTTTGCCGACACGGAAACCCTCGATCGGCTCGAAGCCGAGGATCGGGTCGTGTTCCGCTACGCCGACGGCACCAATCCCAACGGCTCGCAGCGCGACATTGCCGGCATCACCAATGAGCGCCGCAACGTGCTCGGCATGATGCCACACCCGGAAGATCTCGTGGAAGCCGCACATGGCGGCGACGACGGGCTCGCCCTTTTCAAGGGGCTCGTGGAAGGCCTGCAGGAGAAGGCCGCTTGAGCGGCTCATCCGGCCGCAAGGTTCGGCCAATCCGCTCCCCATTGCGCGGATTTGCCGGCATCGCCATCGCGACACTCGTCGCGGCCGGCTGCACCCAGGCTCAAAAAGACTATCTGAGCTATTCGGCCAGCGATCGGCCGCTCGATGCATCGACGCGCATCGCCCGCGCCATGGGGCAATGCTGGTTCGCGGGCGATGCGACCTTCGCCTCCTACATCTACGCGCCGGAACTCAATTCCTATTCCGGGCAGCCGCGCATTCTCGTCCTGCCGAAGAACGAGCCCGGCGGATTGCCGCGGCTGGTCGTCCAGGCTCAGGAAGATGGCCGCGGCGCCGAAGTCAAACTCTTCGGTCCGCTCCTCGCCACCGAGGCGGCTCCGCGGATACGGGCCGACATCGCGCGCTGGTCCGCCGGTTCCAGCGCCTGCACAGCTTGATTCGATATCTCAATCAAGACGCCGAAGTCTCTCATAAGACTCTCGGTTTCCGCTGACGCGGCAGCGGGCGCCCGCCGAGCGGCGACGCACCTGCCAGGGCGCGAGCGCGAAGCCTAGACATCCCAGGGACGGCGAAGCCCCTCGCGATACGCATCGGCTCGTGAGACACCGATATCCTTCAGCTGGTCATCCGTAAGAGACAGCAGCGCTCGCCTCGTGCGTCGCCTTTCAATCATAAGCGCAAGCCGGCTCGACAGGCGCACCACAACAATTCGCATGCCCAGCTGCGCCTGCTGAAAGCGGGAAAGCCTGACACTGGAAAATGTAGCAATTGAACCCATCGTTCGTCTCCATCGGTACGACTTGCGACAGGCAATGTTTTGATTGACCCTGCTGATTGGTGCAATATACAACATTGACACCATGACAAATTGGCTTCCCGATCTCTCCTCCGGCCAGGGGCCGCTTTATGTCCGCCTCGCCGATCAGCTCGAGCAGGCGATCGACGCGGGTCAGCTCCCCGCGGGCACGAGGCTGCCGCCGCAGCGCAATCTCGCCTTTGATATCGGCGTGACCATCGGCACGGTGAGCCGCGCCTATTCCCTCGCCCGGGAGCGAGGCCTCGTGTCCGGTGAAGTCGGTCGCGGCACCTATGTGCAGGCCGCGCATGCGCGCCAGGCGCCTCTGCCGCCCACGATCACCTATGCCACCGGCGATCGGCCGGGGCCGGAGGGGGCCCTCAGATTCGACACGACGGCGGCGCCCGAGAACGGCGCGGCGGCTGTGATGGCACGGCTGACCGGCGAGATATGCCGGGAATACCCGAACGCGGTCTCCAACTACATTCGGGACGTGCCGCAACGATGGGCCGAGGCAGGAGCCCGCTGGCTGACACGACACGACTGGGAGCCATCTCCGGGAGACGTCGTCCCGACATTCGGTGCCCATGCCGCCATCATGACCATCGTCGCCGCGGTGACGTCGCCGGGCGATCGCATCGCCTTCGAGCCCCTCACCTATGCCTCGATCGCGCGCAGCGTAGCACTCCTCGGTCGGCGCCCCGTGCAGGTGGCCGCCGACCGCGAAGGCCCGATAGCGGAGGATTTCGAGCGCCTCTGCGCACAGCAGCACCCGAAAATCCTGTTCGTCATGCCGGCCTTGCAGAACCCCACTCTCGCCGTAATGGGCGAAACGCGCCGACGGGAGATCGCCGACATTGCCTATCGCCATCAGACCTACATCATCGAAGACGCGGTCTATGGGGTCCTGTCGCGCGGAGGACCGCCACCGATTGCATCGATTGCACCCGAGCGCGTCTTCTATGTGAGCAGCCTGTCGAAGGCCGTCGCGGCCGGCCTGCGCGGCGGCTTCGTCGCCTGCCCTCCGCATTTCGCCAATCGCATCAACATCGCCCACAAGATGCTGACCGGCGGAAAGCCTTTCCTGATGGCCGAGCTCGTCGCCCGGCTGATCGCCTCCGGCGCGGCCTTCGAGCTGATGGCGAAGACCCAGGCGGAAATCGCACGGCGTGTTGGCCTGGCGCGCGAGATTTTCTCAGGCCTCGATGTCTATCTGGACGACGTGTCCCCGTTCCTGTGGCTCAATCTTCCGGAGCCGTGGCTTTCCGGCACGTTCAAGAACGCCGCGCTGGGCGAGAACATCCGCATCGACGAGGAGGACGAGTACAAGCCGGTCCGCTCCGACACCTCCTTCCATGGCGTGCGCGTCGGTTTCACCACCGTGAAGGATAGCGACCGCACGGCCGAGGGCTTCCGCACGCTCCGCCGCCTTCTGGATCAGGGTCCGGCCGCCTACGACAGCTACAATTGAGGCGGTCGCTCTGAACGCTTCCGGCGACGCCCAAAACCTGCTGCGCCTCCATGCATGGGGATTTTTCGCAAGAGCGGGTGTGTCGCGCGCCATCACGCGCTAAGACACGGCGGCCAGAAGCATCAGGCAGAGACATGCATCCACAGAACGCGCCCGAGATCACCGAAGACCTCATTGCCGCCCACGGGCTCAAGCCCGACGAATACGAGCGGATCCTGGAACTGATCGGGCGCACGCCGACGATCACCGAGCTCGGCATCTTCTCGGCCATGTGGAACGAGCATTGTTCCTACAAGAGCTCGAAGAAGTGGCTGAAAACGCTGCCGACGAGCGGACCGCAGGTCGTCTGCGGCCCTGGCGAGAACGCCGGCATCGTCGATATCGGCGATGGTCTCGTGGCCGTCTTCAAGATGGAAAGCCACAACCACCCCTCCTACATCGAGCCCTATCAGGGGGCCGCGACCGGCGTCGGCGGCATCCTGCGCGATGTCTTCACCATGGGCGCACGGCCCGTGGCGGCGATGAACGCGCTGCGCTTCGGCGAGCCGGACCATGAAAAGACGCGCCACGTCGTGGCGGGCGTCGTCGCCGGTGTCGGCGGCTACGGCAATTCCTTCGGCGTGCCGACGGTCGGCGGCGAGGTGAATTTCCATCCCCGCTACAACGGCAATTGCCTCGTCAACGCCTTCGCCCTCGGCATCGCCCGGAAAGATGCGATCTTCTATTCCAAGGCGGAAGGCGTCGGCCTTCCCGTCGTCTATCTCGGCGCCAAGACCGGACGCGATGGCGTCGGCGGCGCCTCGATGGCCTCCGCCGAGTTCGGTGAAGAGACGCAGTCGAAGCGCCCGACCGTCCAGGTCGGAGACCCCTTCACCGAAAAACGTCTTCTGGAAGCCTGCCTGGAACTGATGACGACAGGCGCCGTCGTTGCCATCCAGGACATGGGCGCCGCCGGCCTCACCTGTTCCGCCGTCGAAATGGGCGCGAAGGGCGATCTCGGCATCCGTCTCGACCTCGACAAGGTGCCGACCCGCGAACGCGCCATGACGGCCTATGAGATGATGCTGTCGGAAAGCCAGGAGCGCATGCTGATGGTGCTGCGCCCCGACAAGCGCGAAGCGGCCGAGGCGGTCTTCAAGAAATGGGGCCTCGACTTCGCCGAGGTCGGCGAAACCACCGACGATCTCCGCTTCCGTGTGTCGCGCTACGGCGAGGAAGTGGCGGACCTGCCGATCAAGGATCTGGGCGACGAAGCCCCGGAATACGACCGTCCCTGGGTGGAACCTGCCAAGGCCGCGCCGCTCGACCTCGCCTCCCTTCCCGCGCCGGGCGATCTCGGCCTCGCCCTCATCCAGATGATGGGCACGCCGGACCTCGCGTCAAAACGCTGGGTTTTTGAGCAATACGACCACCTCGTCCAGGGCAACACCGTCGTGCGGCCGGGCGGCGACGCCGCCGTCGTCCGGATCGACCGGAGCTTCGGCGCGAAGGGCGACAAGGCGCTCGCCCTCTCCTCCGACGTAACCCCGCGCTATGTCGAAGCCGATCCCTTCGAGGGCGGCAAGCAGGCGGTTGCCGAATGCTGGCGCAACATCACGGCCGTCGGCGCAACGCCGCTCGCCGTCACCGACAATCTGAATTTCGGCAATCCGGAAAAGCCGGAGATCATGGGCGTCTTCGTGAAGGCGCTGCAGGGGCTGGGCGAGGCCTGCAAGGCGCTTTCCTTCCCGATCGTCTCCGGCAATGTCTCGCTCTACAACGAGACCTCTGGTCAGGCGATCCTGCCGACCCCGACGATCGCCGGTATCGGCCTTCTCGATGACTGGAAGAAGGCGGCCACCATCTCGTTCAAACAAGAGGGTGATGTTATCCTCCTCATCGGTGCGGACGCCGAAAGCTGGGGCTCAGAACTCGGCCAGTCGGTCTATCTGCGAGAGATTTTCGGCCGCGAGGAAGGTGCCCCGCCGCGCGTTGATCTCGCCAGGGAGATGAAGCACGGCGATTTCGTCCGCGGTCTCATTCACGAGGGCACCGTCACCGCCGTGCACGATTGCTCCGATGGCGGGCTTGCCGTGGCGCTTGCCGAAATGGCACTCGCCGGCAATCTCGGAGCCGAAATCGAGGAAGCGCCCGGGCGTGCCGATCGTGCTCTCTTCGGAGAAGATCAGGCTCGCTATGTGGTGACGCTTGAGCCGCAAGAGGCGGAAAGAGTTTTGCAGGCCGCCGCGAAGGCGGGCGTACCGGCCGTTCAAATCGGCAAAGTGGCGGGCGATGCGCTGACGTTCCGCAATGCCGGCTCGGCCGCCGTCGCCGCGCTTCGCGAAGCCTTCGAAGGCTGGTTTCCCAAATACATGGCGGGGGCCTGAGCGGCCCTCCCCATGCGAAAGGCGAGATTGACCTTTCAGGGTCGCCGGATTGACGTTTCAGGGTCGATTGACCACATTCGGCGCATACGCACGAGGAGCAACCAAGAATGCCGATGAATGCAGGGGAGATCGAGCGTCTGATACGCGAAGCATTTCCCGATGCGAGTGTGACGATCAGGGATCTTGCCGGCGACGGCGACCATTTCGCCGCAGAGGTTGTATCCGAAAGCTTTCGCGGCAAGAGCCGCGTGCAGCAGCATCAGATGGTCTATGAGGCGCTCAAGGGAGACATGGGTGGCAAATTGCACGCCCTCGCCCTGCAGACCAGCATCCCGGAATAACCGACGAGACTGCGCGGCCGCGCCCGCAGTCTGGAGGACCAGCGATCATGTCAGCGATCAACGAATGGATCGATAGCCAGGTGAAGTCCAACGATGTCGTCTTGTTCATGAAAGGCACGCCGACCTTTCCGCAATGCGGCTTCTCGGGCCAGACCGTTCAGATCCTCGATTATCTCGGCGTCGCCTATCAGGGCGTCAATGTCCTGGAATCCGACGATCTGCGCCAGGGGATCAAGGACTACACCAACTGGCCGACCATCCCGCAGCTTTACGTGAAGGGCGAGTTCGTCGGTGGCGCCGATATCATCCGCGAGATGTTCCAGGCGGGCGAGCTGCAGAACCTGATGGAAGAAAAAGGCGTCGCCAAAGCGGCGTAAGGGCGAGCGGAGGTCGCGCTCGCGCGTCTTCGATCACCGCTCAGCGATGCCTGACGGGAGCTGCGGCTGAATAAGCGAGTCTCCTGATTTCCTGCTAAATCGGGCTGCGGATTATCTCATTTGCAAAGACCGAGCCGGCCGAAAGCCGGCTCTTTCATTTTGAGGCGACCCGCTTCCCGGCGCAGCGAAGGGGCATTCGGCTTGCCCCGTGACCTTGCAGGGGTCCGCCGCGGGCCCTAGAACCCGGTCTCCCAACAATTCTGCCGCACTCGTTCCGCGCGGGCCTACGTCCTGCCCGGGGAGACCGTTTCAATGCCATCCTCCACGCCTGCCGCCTCCCGGCTGACAATCCCCTATGTCGAGTTCGTCGCCCTCGCCGCCTCGATGATGGCGCTCAATGCCATGGCGATCGACATCATTCTGCCGGCCCTCGACAACATCGCAGGCAGCTTTTCGATCGAGGATCAGAACTCCCGGCAATTCGTCGTCACGGCGTTCGTGGTGGGCTTTGGCATCGCCCAGCTCGTCTTCGGTCCACTGGCCGACCGCTTCGGCCGCCGTCCGATCCTGCTCGCGGGCCTCGTGATTTATGTCGTCGGGGGCACGGCCTCGGCCCTCGCGCCCGATTTCGGCATTCTTCTCGCCTGCCGGACGGTGCAGGGAATGGGCGCAGCTGCAACCCGCGTCGTTGCAATCTCAGTCGTGCGCGACACCTTCGGCGGACGGCAGATGGCGAGCCTCATGTCGCTCGTCATGATGGTCTTCATGGCCGTGCCGATCTTTGCGCCGACCCTCGGCCAGCTCGTGCTCTTCGTCGCAAGCTGGCACTGGATCTTGTTCTTCACGGCAATCTTCGGCGCCATCGTCCTGCTGTGGTCTGGAATGCGCCTGCCCGAAACGCTTGCCGACGAGAACCGCCGCCCTCTCAACGGACGCAAGGTCATCGAGGCCTTCCGCATCGTGCTCACCAACCGGCAGGCCTTCGGCTACGCCTTTGCCACGGCTCTCGCCTTCGGGGGTCTGTTCTCGTACCTCAATTCATCGCAACAGATCTTTGTCGAGGTCTTTGGCCTAGGCCCCTGGTTTCCCGTGGCTTTCTCCGGCAGCGCCGTTCTGATCGCGGGCGCCTCTTTCGCCAATTCCCGCCTTGTCGGCCGTTTCGGCATGCGCCGCCTCGCTCACACGGCGCTGATCAGCTTCTGCGCCTTGAGCTTCGTCACGGCCATCCTGTCGGTCATTTATGCTGGCCCGATGCCGTTCTGGCTGTTTTTTCCGCTGATCAGCGCAGCCTTCTTTTTCTTCGGCTTCGTCGGCACCAATTTCAACGCGCTCGCCATGGAGCCGCTCGGCCATGTCGCCGGAACGGCCTCCTCCGTGCTCGGCTTCATGCAGACCTTCGGCGGCGGCTTTTTCGGGGCGTTCGTGGGCTACCTTTACGATGGCAGCGTCACGCCCTTCGCCTTCGGTCTCACCATTCTTTCCGGTTTGGCGATCGCGACCGTGCTCGTCGCTGAACACGGCGTTCTGTTTCGCCAGCGCTATTCGTAACGAAAAAGCGCGCAGAACCGGGCGCGCCATGGCCTGAGCGCAAGAAGCGCCGCTCACCTACAAAGCGCCGAAATCGAAGCGGGTCGGATCGTGCAGATGCGAGGGACGCAGATGCGCGAGCGCTCGCAGCATGTTTGCCTTGGTGCCGGGCCGCTCGCGCTCCCATTCTGCCAGGATGTCTTTCACCCGCTGGCGCTCCAGCCCGTCCTGCGATCCGCAGAGATTGCACGGGATGATCGGGGCTTCGAGGCCTGCAGCGAAACGCTCCAGATCCGCCTCGGCCGAGCGAATGAGCGGCCGCAGCACCAGGAGATCGCCCGCGTCGTTCTTGAGCTTCGGTGGCATCGAGGAAAGCCGGCCGCCGTTCAGCATGTTCATGACAAAGGTCTCGAGCGCGTCTTCCCGGTGATGGCCGAGAACGACGGCCTGACAGCCTTCCTCGCGCGCGATCCGGTAAAGATGACCGCGTCTGAGGCGTGAGCACAGCGCACACATCGTCTGCCCCGGCGCGATCTTCTCCGTCACGACCGAATAGGTGTCGCGCCGCTCGATCCTGTAGGGAATGCCGTGTCGCTTGAAATAGTCGGGCAGGATCTCGGCCGGGAAGCCCGGCTGGGCCTGATCGAGATTGCAGGCAAGCAGATCGACCGGCAAGAGGCCCCGCCATTTGAGGTCGAGAAGCACGGCAAGGAGCGCGTGCGAATCCTTGCCGCCGGAGAGGCAGACGAGCCACCGGGCGCCCTCTTCGACCATCCCGTAGGTCGACAACGTCTCGCGCACTTCGCGCAGGAGCCTTTTGCGCAGCTTCTTGAAGGCGACACTGCCCGGCGCATGGCGGAACAGCGGATGGGTCGCTTCCGAAGCTTCCTCGGGCTCGGGCTGAGGCACGGCCCCGTCCAGCACGTCGTCGATGTCGTCCAGAACGTCGCTCATCGCCCGCACCTTCACCGAAGCCGCCCGCTCGCTCAAGCCCATGGATACAAAAAGGGCCGCCCGAAGGCGGCCCTTGAAAAGCTTTGGGATCGCAACCGTTTACTGGCGCGAATAGAACTCGACCACGAGGTTCGGCTCCATCGTCACCGGATACGGCACTTCGGAGAAGGCCGGCACGCGGGTGAAGGTGGCCGTCATCTTGTTGTGGTCGGCATCGATGTAATCCGGCACGTCACGCTCGGCGAGATCGGTCGCCTCGAGCACGACGGCGATCTGCTTGGAGCGCTCGCGCACTTCGATCACGTCGCCAGGCTTGCAGCGATAGCTCGGGATGTTGACCTTCTGGCCGTTGACGCGGACATGACCGTGATTGACGAACTGCCGTGCCGCAAAGACCGTCGCCACGAACTTCGCGCGGTAGACGATTGCGTCGAGACGGCTCTCCAGCAGGCCGATCAGCTTCTCCGAGGTGTCGCCCTTCAGGCGCGCGGCCTCGTCGTAAATCTTGCGGAACTGCTTTTCACGGATCTCGCCGTAATAGCCCTTCAGCTTCTGCTTGGCGCGCAGCTGCACACCGAAGTCCGAAAGCTTCGACTTGCGACGCTGACCGTGCTGGCCCGGGCCATATTCACGCTTGTTGACCGGGCTCTTCGGGCGACCCCAGATATTTTCGCCCATGCGGCGATCAAGTTTGTACTTGGCGCTCTGGCGCTTGCTCATAACGCTGATATCCTTACCGTTTCGCGTTTCGAAACGCGCCCTCCTCTGCCGCCCGTGCCGCCCATGCGGACAAACGACTGACAGGGGCTCGGCGAAGCGCTCGCCGAAATTCCGATCCGAACAAAAGTTGGCGGAAGTGACCCCACGGGTGCGGGCCCCGCGCGCTGAAAGCGCCGGGCCGCGGCTCACTTATGGGTTTTATCGCTTGCTGTCAAACACCAACCGCGGCGGCAAGCCTTCCTGGGCTCTTCATCGTCGCTTCATCCGCCCGTCAACGGCCTGCAACGAAAGCCGTCTTCATGGAAGAGCCTGGCGCGCCCAGGCGCACCCGAAATGAGAGGCCACATTGATGATGCGCACATTCCTTCTGGCGGCAACCGCTTCCGCCGCTCTTCTGAGCCACGCGAACGCGCAGGAGAAGGCGTTCCCGGCGAAGCTCGAAGCGCATGCCGTGCTGCCGGCAGCCACTTTCGTCGAGCCGCCGAAGGACGCTCCGGCGAGCCTCGCCACCTCCGCAAAGTTCACCTCCTCCGATTTCCATCGCGCCGGCGACGCAAAGGTCGCGGGCAAAGACGGTACACGTCTGACCGGCCTCAACATGCCGTTCGACGGCCAGCCGATCCAGGGTTTCTCCGGCATCAAGAAAATGGACGACGGCACCTTCTGGTCGCTCTCCGACAACGGTTTCGGCTCCAAGATCAATTCGGCCGATGCGGCCTTGATGATCCATCATCTGTCGTTCGACTGGGACGCGAACAAGGTGAACCGGCTCGACACCGTTTTCCTGTCCGATCCGAACGAGGTGGCACCCTTCCCGATCGTCAACGAAGGCTCGGAAAGCCGCTATCTGACCGGTGCCGATTTCGACGTCGAATCGATCCAGCCGGTCGAAGATGGCTTCTGGATCGGCGAGGAATTCGGGCCCTATCTCCTCAAATTCAACAAGGACGGAGAGCTCGAGACACTCGTCGAGACGAAAATCGGCGACAAACCGGTCACCTCGCCCGACAATCCCTTCCTGCGCCTGCCTGGCAATCCGGCGACCGAAATGCCCGCCTTCAATCTGAAGCGCTCCGGCGGTTACGAAGGTCTCGCCTCCTCCCCCGACAAGTCGAAGCTCTACGGTCTGCTGGAAGGTCCGGTCTATGTCGACGGCGAAGTCGAAAAGGTCGACGGCCATCCGGCATTGCGCATCATCGAATTCGATGTGGCGAAGGGCGAATGGACCGGCCGCTCCTGGCTCTATCCGCTCGCCGAGGGCGGCGAGGCGATCGGCGACTTCAACATGATCGACGACACGCACGGCCTCGTCATCGAGCGCGACAATGGCGCCGGCTCAGCCGACGAGGCCTGTGACGACCCGAAGTCGACGGCAACCGACTGCTTCGCCAATCCGGCCAGGCTGAAGCGCATCTACAAGATCGAGATGACCGACGAGATGGAAGGCGGGCCTGTCCGCAAGATCGGCTACATCGACCTTCTCAAGATCGACGACACCGACGGCAAGAAGGTGCAGGGCGGCGGCGAAGGCTTTTACGACATGCCTTTCGTGACGATCGAGAACGTGGATGTGGTCGACCCGACGCATATCGTCGTCGGCAACGACAACAACCTGCCCTTCTCGGCAGGCCGGTCCCTCGACAAGGCCGACGACAACGAATTCGTGCTCCTGGACGTCGGCGACTTCCTCAAAGCCGAATAGTTACTCTTTGAAGCCGAGCGATCGGCATCGCCGGCACGTCCGTCTCCCTGCGGGCGTGCCGGCGAAACATCCGATCCGGAATTAAGCTGCAGCCAGCCGATACTGCCGCAGGATCTCCAATACCGGCGCAGGTACTGGCCGGCCGCTCGTAAATGCGGCACTCCCCCGCCCTCCATCCACGCGGCGATCTTCCAGAACACTCGCCAGCCGACGCGCAATGGCTGGTGCGGGATCGATGAAACACACCGGCCATGGTGCATGCCTGTCGAATAAATCGGCCAGGAACGGATAATGCGTGCAGGCGAGCACCACCATATCGGTACGCCGCCCTTCGATCTCCACAAAGCACGGTTCGATCTGCTCTGCGAGCGACCTCTCGTCGATCGCTTCGCCGCGCATCCGCGCTTCGGCGAACGCCGCCAGCAACGGCGCGCCGACGAGCCGCACATGAACGAGCGAGGCGAACTTTCGGATGAGATCACGCGTATAATCGCGCCGCATGGTGCCGGGTGTCGCAAGAACGGCGATGATCCCGGTCTTGGTCTGTTCGGCAGCCGGCTTGATCGCCGGGACCGTGCCGACGAAGGGAATCTCGTATCGGGCCCGCAGCGCCGGCAGAACGAGCGTCGACGCCGTGTTGCAGGCAATGACGACCGCCGTCGGGCGATACTGGGCGATGAGGCGCCCCATCAGCTCGACGATATGCGTGCGCAGCTGGTCGTCTTCCCAATCCCCGTAGGGAAAGGCTGCATCGTCGGCCACATAGACGAGACGGATGCGAGGTAATTGTTGGCTGATCGCCCGAACGACGGAAAGTCCGCCGAGGCCGGAATCGAACACCAGCACCGGGCCGGCGTCATGCATTCTCGTCACTCATCCTCTTCGCCGGCCGCTCTCGCGATATCGCGTTTCGTTTTGCGGCCCTCGAGCGCGGCCACCACGCCGCGCAACGCACGGATTTCCGTGGTCGTAAACCCCGGCCTCTGCAGCATGGCTCGCAGATTGCGCACCATCACGGGGCGCTTTTCTTCGGTGCGATAATAGCCCGTCGGCTCGAGCGCGCTCTCCAGATGCTCCATCAAACCGACCAGTTCCGCTTTCGGCGCCGGCATCTCATCGAGCTCCGGAAGCCCCGCCCGCGTCGGAAGCTCGCCCTCACCGAGGCCGGATTGCAGCCATTCGTAGCTCATCAGAAGCACGGATTGCGCCAGATTGAGGGAAGCGAAACTCGGATTGACGGGAAACGTCACGATCTTGTCGGCATAGGCGATCTCTTCGTTGACGAGCCCCCAGCGCTCGCGACCGAACAAGAGGCCGGTCTCCTGACCGAGGCTTTCGTGTTCGCGCAAGGCAGCCGCCGCCTCGCGCGGACCCAGAACCTCCTTCGGAATCTCGCGCGTGCGGGCTGTGGTCGCGAGCACGAAGCGAAGCTCTGCGACCGCATCCGCGACATTGTCATAGACCCGGACCGCGTCGATCACATGATCGGCCCGGCTTGCCGCGGCGCGCGCCTTTTCGTTCGGCCAGCCGTCACGTGGCGCAACGAGACGCAGATCGGACAGACCGAAATTCGCCATTGCCCGGGCGACCATGCCGATATTCTCGCCAAGTTGCGGCTCGACGAGGATGATTGCAGGCCCAGGGACTTGAGGGGTTTTTGCCCCGCTCTCGCCGCTCACGCGCCCCTCCTTTGACCCAGCGGGCCAAGAAATCCGCGGAACCATGTCGCAAAGCAGGAATTGTCACCGCAAAGCTGAATTGAACGCACACTGAGAGAGGGCATGATGCGAAGCATTATCTATATCGTTGGTCTGATCGTCATCGTCGTGGCGGTTCTGTCGCTGCTCGGCCTCGCCTGAGCGGCACCTTCGACGCAACAGCGCTTATAAGCCTCAACAGCCACGGAGCCACCCGCCATGCGCAATATTGTCTACCTCGTTGGCCTGGTCGCCATCATCATCATCATCCTCTCGCTCGCGGGTCTCCTATGACCTGAACGCGGCAGGCTCGCGACGAGCCTCATGAGAGAATCGATTTCTCGCCCTTCGCCGTGTTTGCGCGGCGGAGGGCGTTTGCTATACGCCCGTTGATCTGAATGTGCGGAAAAGCCGCTCCGGACCCGCGCAGCACCGAGCAACGCAGACAGGAAAATCCATGGCGAAGATCAAGGTGGAGAACCCCGTCGTCGAACTCGACGGCGACGAGATGACACGGATCATCTGGCACTACATCAAGGAAAAGCTCATCCACCCCTATCTCGACCTCGATCTCCAGTACTACGATCTCGGTATCGAGAACCGTGATGCCACCGAGGATCAGGTGACGGTGGATGCGGCCGAGGCGATCAAGAAGGTCGGGGTTGGCGTCAAATGCGCCACGATCACGCCGGATGAGGCCCGCGTCGAAGAATTTGGCCTCAAAAAGATGTGGCGCTCCCCGAACGGTACGATTCGCAACATTCTGGGCGGCGTCGTCTTCCGTGAGCCGATCATCTGCTCGAACGTGCCGCGGCTCGTCCCCGGCTGGACGAAGCCGATCGTCATCGGCCGCCACGCTTTCGGCGACCAGTACAAGGCGACGGATTTCGTCGTCCCGGGTGCCGGCAAGCTGACGATGCGCTGGGAATCGACGGATGGCTCGGATTCCAAGGAATACGAAGTGTTCGATTTCCCCGACGGCGGCGTCGCCATGGGCATGTACAACCTCGACGAATCGATCCGCGACTTCGCCCGCGCCTCCCTCAACTATGGTCTGATGCGCGGCTACTCGGTCTATCTTTCGACCAAGAACACGATCCTCAAGGCCTATGACGGCCGCTTCAAGGACCTCTTCCAAGAGATCTACGAGGCCGAGTTCAAGGAGAAATACGAGGCGCGCCAGATCACCTACGAGCACCGGCTGATCGACGACATGGTCGCGGCGGCGCTGAAATGGTCGGGCGGCTTCGTCTGGGCGGCAAAGAACTACGACGGCGACGTGCAGTCCGATACCGTCGCGCAGGGCTTCGGCTCCCTCGGCCTGATGACCTCGGTGCTGATGACGCCGGATGGCAACACGGTCGAAGCGGAGGCCGCGCACGGCACCGTCACCCGGCACTTCCGTCTGCACCAGCAGGGCCGAGAGACGTCGACCAATTCGACCGCCTCGATCTTCGCCTGGAGCCGCGGTCTCGCGCACCGCGCCAAGCTCGACGACAACAAGGAACTGAAGCACTTCGCCGACACGCTCGAACGGACGGTGGTCAACACCATCGAATCGGGCGCCATGACGAAGGACCTTGCCCTGCTCGTCGGTCCCGATCAGCCGTGGCTGTCGACGACGGGCTTCCTCGACAAGATCGACACGAATTTGCAGAAGGCGATGGGCTGACGGACCAGTCTTTCTGACACGATTAATGAAGGGCGGCGGCGAGCCGCCCTTTTTCTTTGGGGGCTCGTCAGCGCTCTGACGCGTTGGACGAGAGGCGGGCTTCCAGACGCGCCCGGCGCCGTCCTTCCGCGTCTGGCAGGAAGGCAGCAAGAAAGCCCATCGCCGGCAGGAAGGCGCAGATCTTGTAGACGAACTCGATGCTCGTCCAATCGGCGAGAACGCCGACGAGTGCCGCGCCAATACCGCCCATACCGAAGGCGAGGCCGAAAAAGAGCCCGGAGACCATCCCGACACGCCCGGGCATCAATTCTTGCGCATAGACGACGATCGCAGAGAAGGCCGAAGAGAGAATGAGGCCGATCAAAACGCTGAGGGCGGCGGTCGCGGGAAGCCCGACATAGGGCAGAACGAGCGTAAAGGGCAGAACACCGGCAATCGATGTCCAGATCACCGCCTTGCGCCCGATGCGGTCGCCCACCGGCCCGCCAATCAACGTGCCCGCCGCCACAGACGCGAGGAACACGAACAGGTAGAGCTGCGCCTCGCCCTGCGGCAACCCGAAGCGATGCATCAGGTAGAAGACGTAATAGCTCGTGAAGCTCGCGAGATAGAAATACTTCGAGAGGATCAGACCGAAGAGGAGCATCAGCGCACGCGCAATCTCGCGACGGCCGAGCCCGCTCTCTTCGCCACTGCCCCGCCGCGCCACCGGTCGGCGCTCGACATGACGCTTGTACCAGCCGCCGAGCCGCGTCAGCACGATGATCCCGCACAGCGCCACGAGCGCAAACCAGGCGATGCTCTCCTGGCCGCGCGGCAGAACGAAAAACGCGACGACGATGGGACCGAGCGAGGCGCCGGCATTCCCACCGACCTGGAAGATCGACTGTGCGAGCCCGTGTGCACCGCCGGAGGCGAGACGCGCCAGGCGCGACAATTCCGGATGAAAGATCGAGGAGCCGATGCCGAGAAGCGCGCTGCCGACGAGAAGGCCCGGATAGCTCGACGCGAATGCGAGCGCGAGGAGCCCGCACAACGTGGAGCTCATCCCGACAGGTAGCGAATAAGGCTGCGGCCGGCGATCGGTATAGAGACCGACGAGCGGCTGCAGCATCGAAGCGGTCGCCTGATAGGTGAGCGTCAAAAGGCCGAGCTGCGCAAAGCTCAAATCGAACTCCGACTTGAAGATCGGATAGGCCGCAATCACCAGCGACTGCATCATGTCATTGAGAAGATGGCAGAAGCTCGCCGCGCCCAGCACCGCAAAGGCGGTACCGCCGGAACCGGAACGGGAGGCAGTGACGGAGGTCATTCGAGGGGCCTTTCGAGCCTGTGCGGATTTCAGCCGGCGACTGCCGGCTTTTGGGGAGACCGCCTAGCAAGCCCCATCGACGGCGGCCCGCCACCGCATTAGGGTCATTGTCCTACGAGACTGGGCCACGATCTTGAAAAATCCTCCCCTTCTCCCTTTCGCAGATGACATTCCGCGCCGCGTGATCGCTCTCGGCACCGAGTATCGGGACGGCCAGATCATCGCGCCGCACAATCATCGCAGAGGCCAGCTCCTCTACGGCTCGACCGGCGTCGTGATGATGGTCACCCGCGACGGAGCCTGGGTGATGCCGCCCGAACGCGGCATGTGGATCCCGCCTCAAGTGGTCCATGAGGTCCACATGTTAGGCCGAGTGAAGATCCAGAGCCTCTATCTCCTCCCCGAGGCCGCCGAAGCGATGCCGGCCCGATGTCAGGTCGTCGGCATCTCGCCTCTCATGCGCAACCTCCTCGCCGAAGCGGTGGCACTGCCGCGATACGGCGAGCTCGATGAGCGGGACACCGCGCTCATGCGGCTCGTCGAACACGAAATGCACCGTCTCCCGGCCTTGCCGTTGTCGCTCCCGCTACCCAAGACCGACCCTTTGCTGCGGCTCTGCCGCACCTTCCTGCTTCATCCGACGCCGCACAGCACGATCGATGAATGGAGCGAAGCTCTCAGCCTGTCGCGGCGGAGCTTCACACGCCTTTTTCGCCGCGAAACCGGCTTGAGTTTCGTCGCCTGGCGCCAGCAGGCCTGTCTGATGGCGGCCTTGCCGCGATTGGCCGCCGGCGAGGCCGTGACGGCCGTCGCGATCGATCTCGGCTATGACAATCCGGCCGCCTTCACGACGATGTTCAAGCGCGTTCTCGGCACGCCGCCCCGAGCCTATCTGGAGCGTCAGGCGGCTCCCGCCGAAGGAAGCCTCGGCGCCACGAACTGAGAGAGCGGCGAGAGGTCGTCGTGAGTGCTCCCTGTCCGATCCGACCTCCCCTTCCGCAATTTGCCGAAGCGCAAAGACGTTCTGTCCGCTCCCGCTACTCTTGGCGCAAGCAAGCGAGAGACGATCATGTGCCCGATCACCGACAGGATTAACGCCACCCTTATCGACCGTTCCGTTCCGCGGCGCGAGCGGGCGGAGGGCGTCAGCAACAAAGACACGCGCGGCCGCAGCCTCGACGTAGCCCCCATCCTGTCTTACGGCTTTCGGCCCTTCTTTTTCGCCGGCACACTCTTCGCTGGCCTCGCCATTCCGTTCTGGCTGTGGATGTATTTTGCAGGCGGCAGCCCCATGGGCCCGTTCGACGCGCTCTCGTGGCACGAGCACGAGATGATCTTCGGCTATGTCGGCGCCATCATCGCGGGCTTCATTCTGACGGCCGTACCCAACTGGACGGGCCGCCTCCCTTTGAGCGGAAAACCGCTTCTCGGCCTCGTTGCGCTTTGGCTTCTCGGGCGCATCGCCTCAGCCTTCGTGGCCATGCCTGCACTCGCGTTTGCGCTCGACCTCGCCTTTCCCGTAGCCCTCGCATTTGCCATTGTCCGCGAAGTCGTTGCCGGCAAGAACTGGAAGAACATGCCGGTCGCCGTCATTCTTTCCGTGTTCGCGCTCGCCAACGCGCTTTTCCATGCAGAGACCGCAGGGTTCATCTCCTCCGGCTACGCCGTGCGTCTCGCTCTCGGCCTTATCGCACTTCTCATCGCCCTCATTGGCGGTCGCGTAACCCCGAGCTTCACCCGCAACTGGCTCGTGAAGAATGGCGACAAAAATCTGCCCGCGCCTTTCGGCCGGATCGACAAGATCGCCCTCCTCGCAACGCTTGCCGCCATCCCCGCCTGGGTCGTCTTCCCCTATGCCCCCGTGACCGGCATCCTCTGGCTGGCGGCAGGCCTCCTTCTCGGTCTGCGCCTGTCGCGCTGGCGCGGACACGCCACCGTCGGCGAACCGATCGTCCTCGTCTTGCATCTCGGCTATCTCTGGCTCGCGATCTCACTCGTCCTCGTCGGCGGCTCCATTCTTGCACCGACGCTGATCACGCAGAGCGCCGCCATTCATGCTTTGACGGCCGGCGCGATCGGCACCATGACGCTCGCCATCATGACGCGCGCAAGCCTCGGCCATACGGGCCGCGCGATCCACGCGGACCGCTGGACGCGGGCGCTCTATGGAGCCGTCAGCCTAGGCGCCGTCCTCCGAATCGCCGCGACCTTCGCGATCGGCCTCTATGCCGCGCTCATCACGCTCGGCGGCCTCGTCTGGAGCCTCGCCTTTCTCGCCTTCGCGCTCCGCTACGCACCGATCCTGTGGGGACGACGCCGACACGCGACGCCGTGAGGCCGTCAAACGAGCGGTGTTCCCCTCGCCTGCCCCCGCATTGTCTTCCGATGCCGCAGAACTTCTTCGCGAACCGCTTTTCCTCCGCCGCTCAAGCCGTTTAGAACGGAGACCGGCACTGCGTTCCGCGGTTTGCGAGGGAGACCTGTTTGCCCGCTCTCGATCGGTCGCTCATCCAGGATCTGCCGCTCTTTGCAGGGCTGCAGCCAGATGATCTCGACGTCATCCTCAAGACAGCTCGTTCCGCCCGCTATCCCCGCGAGGCGACGATCTTCGAGCAGGAGGCGGAGGCGCATTCCTTCCATCTTCTCCTGAACGGGCATGTGCGCGTGGTCCGCACCACACCCGGCGGCGACCAGGTGATCACCCGCTACATCAACGAAGGAGAGCTCTTCGGCATCGCGCCGGCGATTGGCCGCAAATCCTATCCGGCCAGCGCCGTGGCCGCCGTCGATTGCGTGGTGCTGACCTGGCCGACCCATCTCTGGGCCGATTTTGCGGCGCGTTTTCCGGCCTTCGCCGACAACGCCTCGCGCACGGTCGGCGCGCGCCTGCAGGAAACTCAGGCCCGCGTCGTGGAGATGGCCACCCAGCAGGTCGAGCAGCGCGTGGCGCAGGCGCTTCTGCGCCTCACCGAACAGGCCGGACGCCCGACCGAAGATGGGGTGGAAATCGATTTCCCGATCACCCGCCAGGACATTGCGGAGATGACCGGGACCACGCTTCACACGGTCAGCCGGCTCCTCAGCGCCTGGGAAGAGGCCGGTTTCGTCAAGAGCGGGCGCCAGAAGGTGGCGATCGTCGACCAGGAAGGTCTTCGGCAAATCGCCGAAAACCGCCGTCACAAATAGCCCGAAAGCAACAGCCTGAAAGACGGGGCGGCGATCTTCAACGGCGCCGCGCCCGCCCTTTTAACAAAACAGGCCTATGCCGCGAGTTCTTCGACCCGCGCGGTGATCGCCGCGAGTGCGGCTTCGGCCTGGCCGGCATCCGGACCACCGGCCTGCGCCATATCCGGGCGCCCGCCACCGCCTTTGCCGCCCAGGGCCTGAGATCCAAGCCGCACCAGGTCGATGGCGTTGAACTTGTCCGTCAGATCGCTGGTGACGCCGACGGCGAGACCCGCTTTGCCGTCGTTGACACCCACGATGGCGACGACGCCGGATCCGACGGCCTGCTTGCCCTCATCGACGATGCCGCGCAGATCCTTGAGCGCGACGCCTTCGACGAGGCGCGCCATCAGCTTGATTGAGCCGATTTCTCTGACGGGCTCCGCGCCCGCCTTGCCGCCGCCCATGGCCAGCTGCTTCTTCGCTTCCGCGAGCTCGCGTTCGAGCCGCCTGCGCTCTTCCATGAGACCGTCGACACGCTCGACAAGCTCTTCCGGGCGCACCTTGAGACGACCGGCGAGATCCTTCACGCGCCTGTCCTGCTCGGCGAGATAGCGGCGTGCCGCCTCGCCCGTCAGAGCCTCGACGCGGCGCACGCCCGCGGCAACCGCCCCCTCGTTCAACACCTTTACGAGGCCGATTTCGCCCGTCGCGCCGACATGCGTGCCGCCGCAGAGCTCCACCGAATAGGGTTTCGTCTCGCCGCCATTCTCGCCGATTTCGGTGCCCATGGAGACGACCCGCACCTCATCGCCGTATTTCTCGCCGAAGAGCGCCATGGCCCCCGCGGAAATCGCCGCTTCGCGATCCATCAGCCGCGTCGTCACCGGCGCATCCTGCAAGATGACGGCGTTGGCGCGGTCCTCGACGAGCCGCAGCTCCTCCTCGCTCATTGGCTTCGGATGCGAAAAATCGAACCGCAGCCGGTCAGGAGCCACGAGAGACCCCTTCTGAGCCACATGCGGACCGAGCGTGTCACGCAGCGCCTTGTGCAGAAGATGGGTCGCCGAGTGGTTGGCGCGGATCGTCGTGCGGCGCCTGCCTTCGATGATCATGCGGACATTGTCGCCGACGGAGAGCCTGCCCTCCTCCATCCGCCCGAAATGCACGAAAAGCCCGTCCGCCTTCTTCTGCGTATCCTCCACGCGGAAGACGCCGCCCGCCTCGCTGCGGATGACGCCGGTGTCGCCGACCTGGCCGCCCGATTCGCCATAAAACGGCGTCTGGTTGACCACCACCGCGCCCGCATCGCCGGCATCGAGCTCGGACACGCGCTCACCCTCCTTGACGAAACCAAGGGTGACGGCCTCCGCCGTTTCCGTGCCGTAGCCGAGGAATTCCGTGGCGCCATGCTCTTCCTTGAGCGCCATCCAGACTTCTTCCGTCGCAGCCTCGCCAGATCCGGCCCAGCTTGCGCGGGCCTCGGCGCGCTGGCGCTCCATCGCATCGTTGAAGCCGGCGAGATCGACGCTGATGCCGCGATTCTTGAGCGCATCCTGCGTCAGATCGAGCGGAAATCCATACGTGTCATAGAGCTTGAAGGCGGTCTCGCCGTCGAGCATGTCGCCTTTGTGAAGCGAGCCCGCCGCCTCATCGAGAAGGCTCAGCCCGCGCGACAGCGTACGCTGAAAACGGCTCTCTTCCAGACGGATCGTCTCGGTGATGAGAGCCTCGGCGCGCATCAGCTCCGGATAGGCGCCCCCCATCTCGCGCATGAGAGTCGGGACCAGCGAATAGATCACCGGCTCCTCGGCGCCGAGAAGATGCGCGTGCCGCATCGCCCGCCGCATGATGCGACGCAGCACGTAGCCCCGCCCATCGTTCGACGGCAGCACACCGTCGGCGATCAAAAAGCTCGTCGCCCGCAGATGATCGGCGATCACGCGGTGGCTCGCACGGTTCTCCAACGTCGCCTTGGCGCGCGTCGCACCTTCCACGGCCTCGATCAGATGCCGGAAAAGGTCGATATCGTAATTGTCGTGCACGCCCTGCAGAACGGCCGCGATCCGCTCGAGCCCCATGCCCGTATCGATCGACGGTCGCGGCAGGTCGTGGCGCTCTCCGCCCGCCACCTGTTCGAACTGCATGAAGACGAGGTTCCAGATTTCGATGAAGCGGTCGCCATCCTCGTCGGGCGAGCCCGGAGGCCCTCCGGGGATCTCGGCACCGTGATCGTAGAAAATCTCCGAACAGGGGCCGCAGGGTCCCGTCTCGCCCATCTGCCAGAAATTGTCCGAGGTCGCGATACGGATGACCTTTTCTTCAGGCAGACCCGCAATCTTGCGCCACAGCGAAAACGCCTCTTCGTCGTCGGCATAGACGGTGACGAGAAGCCGCTTCGGGTCGAGCCCGAATTCCTTGGTGACGAGGTTCCAGGCAAGCTCGATCGCGCGCTCCTTGAAATAATCCCCGAAGGAGAAATTCCCGAGCATCTCGAAAAAGGTGTGATGACGCGCCGTATACCCGACATTGTCGAGATCGTTGTGCTTGCCGCCCGCCCGCACGCATTTCTGCGAGGTGACTGCGCGCTGATACGGAGCCTTCGCCCGCCCCGTGAAAAAGTCCTTGAACGGGACCATGCCCGCATTGGTGAACATCAAGGTCGGGTCGTTGCGGGGCACGAGCGGGCCGGAAGCGACGATCTCGTGGTCGTGCTTGGAAAAATAGTCGAGGAACGCAGAGCGGATCTCGTTGACGCCGATCATCTGGCGAAACACCTGTGGTTGGACCTCATGGCCACCGAACATCTACGGCCGGCACCGAAGTAATGGAATTTCCGGGCTGTCGTCGGATCACCACTGTCATCGGATCACCGAAAGCCCGCAGGCGGTGGTTTTAGCGACGGGCCGGAGAACTGTCCACATGGCTCGACCCGGCGCCAAACGACACCGCAACACCGCAAGCTGTGCAACTCACGCGTCAGTCCGACAAGACGCCGCAAATGCCCGCTCTCGTCCGGTGAGAAGCCGACCAGCCGCAAACATCGGCGTCCATCGGCCGCGCCCGATCTCCGGTGACACTCCGAACGGCCCGGCCCTGCCGACCTCACCAGAAAAGCCCCACAGGCGAAAAGAAAAAGACCGAAGATGCAATAGCCCAAAAACCAGAAAGCCCGCCAGAAGCGGGCTTTCCCTATGAAGACATCTTGATGCAGAGATTCCGCTCACTCACCCCGCCAGCTCGCAGATGCCGGCGAAACCAAGAGGGCGAACGGCAGGCAAAACTCAGGCCTTGGCCGCCTTGCCGCCCTCATCCTCCTGGCGCGGACCATCCAGAAGCTCGTCTGCAATGAGACCGGCGTTCTCACGGATCGCCTTCTCAATGGCGTTGGCGACATCCTCGTTTTCACGCAGGAAGTTCTTCGCGTTTTCCCGTCCCTGACCGAGACGCTGGCTGTCGTAGGAGAACCAGGAACCGGACTTTTCGACGATACCGGCCTTCACGCCGAGATCGAGAAGCTCACCCGTATGGGAAATGCCTTCGCCATACATGATGTCGAACTCAACCTCCCGGAATGGCGGCGCGAGCTTGTTCTTCACCACCTTGACCCGGGTCTGGTTGCCAACGACCTCGTCGCGGTCCTTGATGGCACCGATCCGGCGAATATCGAGGCGGACGGAGGAATAGAACTTCAAGGCATTGCCACCCGTCGTCGTTTCCGGGCTGCCGAACATGACGCCGATCTTCATGCGGATCTGATTGATGAAGATGACCATCGTATGCGAGCGCGAAATCGAGGCCGTCAGCTTTCTGAGCGCCTGGCTCATCAGCCGCGCCTGCATGCCGGGCAACGAATCGCCCATCTCGCCTTCAAGCTCGGCGCGCGGCGTAAGGGCCGCGACCGAATCGACGACAAGCACGTCAATGGCGCCCGACCGCACCAGCGTATCGGCAATTTCGAGTGCCTGCTCGCCGGCATCCGGCTGCGAAATCAGGAGATCATCGAGTTTGACGCCGAGTTTGCGCGCATAAATCGGGTCGAGCGCGTGCTCGGCATCGATAAAGCCGCAGATACCGCCCTTCTTCTGCGCCTGCGCCACGGTGTGCAGCGCCAGCGTCGTCTTACCCGAGGATTCCGGCCCGTAGATCTCGACCACACGCCCGCGCGGCAGACCGCCGACACCGAGCGCGATATCAAGTCCGAGCGAACCGGTCGGGATCGTCGCAACCTCGACGACCTGCCCCTCCTGGCCGAGCCGCATGATCGACCCCTTGCCGAAGGAGCGCTCGATCTGGCTGAGAGCAGCGTCCAGAGCCTTGGTTCGATCCATGGATTCTTTGCCTCCTTCGACTACGCGCAACGGATTCGCCATCGGACTATCCTCTAAAGTTCAGCGGATGACCACCCGCTCCTCAGAGAATTTCGTACTCTATTTGTTCTATAGCGTCAACACCGCCCGATCCCCTCTCGGCGGGCCAAAAGAGGCGCGCCGGAAAGCCTACTTTCCCGGCGCTGCGGCACCTACGGGCTCGAAGACGTCGCTGTCTGGACGCCGCACCATCAAAAGGCCGGTCGCCACCGCGAAATAGGCCGCATGGAGTTGGAGCGAGCCCTCTTCCACGCGCCTTTTCACGAACGGAAACGTCATCAAATTGTCGAGTGTCTTCACCGCCGATACCTGCTCGAGCCGCTGCAGGTAGTCGTCGAGCGGCGCCGCATCGCGCGGGCCGAGCTCTTCGGCGGCAGGTGCGATCAAAGACATCCACTTGCCGATGAAGTCGCCGGGGGAAAGCGGTCCCACCTCATCGTCGGCGAAAGCCCGGATGCCGCCGCATCTGGCATGTCCGAGAACGACGATGTGCTTCACCTTCAAAGCCTCGACGGCGAATTCGATCGCCGAGGAAACACCGTGCTGCGAAGCCGACGGAGAGTAAGGCGGCACGAGATTGGCCACATTGCGGACCACAAAAAGTTCGCCGGGCCGGGCATCGAAGATGACTTCCGGCGAAACCCGCGAATCGCAGCAGCCGATGACCATGATCTCCGGGCTCTGCCCGACCTCTGCGAGCTCGGCATATTGATGCTGCTCGATGGGCAGCCGGCCATCGCGGAACGATTGATAGCCCTGAAGGAGACGCTCGGGAAAACGCATGTGACACACCTCTCGGCCGGCGGATTCGCCGAAAACATATGAACAGGCAAGGGAGAACGTCAGCTCAGCCTATCCGCCCCCCATCCAATCGAACGACCTCCGCCCGGCACCTTTCCGACCGCTAAGGCTGCAGGACACGCTTCACCGTGATCGCCAGATCCTTGAGCGAGAACGGCTTCGGCAGGAAGTGGAAGTCCTCGTTCTCGGGCAGATGCCGTGCGAAAGCGTCCTCGGCATATCCGGAGACGAAGATGATCTTCAAGTTGGGATTGGTCTTGCGCAACTCTTTCAGAAGCGTCGGCCCGTCCATCTCCGGCATGACGACGTCGGACACGACGAGATCGATGGCACCGTCCATGTCCTTCATGATGCGAAGCGCTTCCGGTCCCGACGCGGCCTCGTGCACCTCGTAGCCGCGCGCGGCGAGCGCGCGAGAGGCGAAGGCGCGCACCGCCTCTTCGTCTTCGACGAGAAGGATCGTGGCGCTGCCGGTGAGATCGGTCGGCTCGGACTTGGGCGAGGCCACCTCCTCCTCCGCTTCCCGCTCCGCCACATAGCGCGGGAGAAGCAGCGAGAAGGTCGTGCCTTTTCCAAGCTCGCTGTCGACGAAGATGAAGCCGTCCGTCTGCTTGATGATGCCGTAGACCGTGGAAAGGCCGAGGCCGGTTCCCTTGCCGATCTCCTTCGTCGAAAAGAACGGTTCGAAGATCTTTTCCATCACCTCCGGCGTCATGCCGGTGCCGGTGTCGGTGATCTCGATCAGCACATAATCGGCGGGCCGGAATCCGTCCTGGCGGAAGCGATGGCTCTCGGCCTCCTCCAGATTGCTGGCGCGGATCGTAAGCATGCCGCCGTTCGGCATGGCGTCGCGCGCATTGACGGCGAGATTGACCACCACCTGTTCCAGCTGGTTGAGGTCCGCCTTGACGGGCCACAGCCCGCTCTTGTGATCCGTCTTGAGCTCGACGGTCTCCCCGAGGAGGCGATCCAGCAGCACGGTGAGATCCGACAACACTTCTTCGAGGCGAATGACGCGCGGCTGCAGCGTCTGCCGGCGGGAGAACGCCAAGAGCTGCCGCACCAGACCCGCGGCACGATTGGCGTTCTGCTTGATATTCATAATGTCTTCGAACGCCGGATCGGATGGCCGGTGGTTCGATAGTAAGAGGTCGGAAAAGCCGATGATGGCGGTCAGCACATTGTTGAAGTCATGCGCGATGCCACCGGCGAGCTGTCCGACCGCCTGCATCTTCTGGCTCTGCGCGAACTGCGCCTCGAGCGCCCTCTGCTCGGTCGTCTCAAGCGCATAAACGATCGCCGCGTCCTCGCCGGGCTCGCCTTCGACGATCGGGCTGACGAAGAAGCGCGCGCTTCTTTCCTCGTCGCTCTCAAACTGCGCGTCGACCGGAGAAATATCGCTCTGCCCGTTGATCGCCGCATGCAGGGCGGCCTTGAGCGCAGGGCGGTCGGCGGCCTTCACCACGCTCGTCAGCTCGATGCGGGCGGGTCCGCTCTTGCGGAAGAGTTTCAGGAACCGCGCATTCGAAAGATTGATCGCCCCGCTATGGTCGACGGAGGCGATCGCCATCGGCGTGTTGTTGAAGAAGCGCGTGAACCGCCGTTCTGCCGCAAGCCCGGCATCCCCGTCGGCAAGCCCAACTTCCAAAACAAGCGTGCGAGAGGCGCCCACTGTGCCATCGGCCGAAACCGGCACGCGGTGCAGCAGACGCACGGGTTTGCGTGTCCCGTTCGCCCGCACGAGATCGATTTCGAGCCGCTCCGTCGCGGTTTCGCCGCGCTGACCCGAAGCCTCCAGAACCGACAGGCTCTCGGCCGTGACGAAATCGCCGATCTCTGCCGCCCCCGGCTCGAAATCCGCAAGATCGATGCCGAGCCACTCCGCCAAGGTGGCATTGACATATCGGATGCGGCCGTCCGGCTGCATGGAGAAGAAACCTGCAGGAGCGTGATCGAGATAATCGATCGCGTTCTGCAGTTCCTGAAAAATGTTCTCTTGATGCTCCCGCTCGCGCGTGATGTCGGAGATGAGCCACAAAGCGAGCTCAGGGCGCCCAGCAATCGGGTTCACCTTGACCCGGTACCAGCGCGCCGAACCGGACTGACCGCCGATCCCACCCGGCATGCGGATCTCTTCCATCGCCCGACGGCCTTTTTCGGCGGCTCCGGAAAGGCGATAGATCGCCTCCGAAGCATCGGGGCTTTCCGCGAAAAGCCGCTCGATGGAGCGCAAATCGTCGCTCTCCTCACCATAGAGGCGATAATAGGCACGGTTGGCCTTGATGGCGCCCGCAGCGCTGTCGGCGATCAGGGCACCCTCGCCGATCGCCTCGAAGAGCTGTTCGGGAAGACCCGGCACGCGCGTGTCGGCGACCCGGGAGCGCACGAAGCGGATGAGGCCCCCGGCCGCCATGAATAGGCACATGACGCCAACGGTTGAAAGAATACCGAGGCACACGAGCACAACGGTATCGGTCCATTCCGGCGGGACGAAGAGGTAAGAGCCTGCCACGACGAGAAGTCCGAGCGACAAGAGGAAAATACGAATCATGCTGTCGCGCCGCTCTCCGGCTTCTGCAGCCTCGGTGCTCTGCCTGTCTGCCATGGGATCGCTGGTTACGGCCATTAAGTGAGATTAGCCGATTCGGCGAACCACGCCGCAGGCCTTTGCGTGACTTGTGACAGCCTTGACGAGAGCTCGCAACTGACTCGCAAGGCACAGCTTCGTTTGAAAAGCCTTAATATCCGGGCTATCGTGCCATATCGACCGCGTGGGTTGAGTGTAGCGTAAGTCAAGGAGGCGTCCATGCGCGGTTTAACCGATCTTTCAACAGGGGCATTTGCGGGCCCCATTCTCCTCGCCATAGCCGTCCTTCTCGTCATCCTGGGACTTGTCGTCTGGATCACCCGGCGCGGCATCGTTCCGGGGCGCGGCGCCGGTGCGCAGCGGGTTTCCCGGCTGCAGGTCATGGAAACCCATGCCATCGACCAGAAGCGCCGCCTGCTGCTGATCCGGCGCGATCAGGTCGAACATCTCGTGATGATTGGCGGCCCGGCGGACATCGTCGTCGAATCGCAGATCGTGCGCGGCCGGCCGACGGCTCAGCCGACACCCCGACGGCCAGGCGGCCCTTCGGTTGCTCCGCAGATGCCAGACTACCAAGCGCCGCATCGCGCGCCCGCACCGAACAGTGGCGAGTATCCCCCCACATCGAGTGCACCGCAGCCGATGGGACAGACCCCTGTTTCCCCGGCCGAACCCCGCGCCCCCTCGCCCGCCCTCCGACGAGCCTCAGGAGATGGGCCCGGATATGGCCCCGGGCACGGTGTTGCGCAGGCAGCACCGCTTGCGCCGAACCTTTCGAGGCCACGCCCAGAGGCGGCGGAGGTTTTGGAATCTGAGGCGGAACCGGTTCGCACGAGGCGCGCAGTGCCTGAGGCCTATCGCTTCGGAATGGACGAGGACGACAGCCCGGCTCCCTCCTCGGCAGAGCTTTCAAGCAGGACCGCGGACGCCAGGACAGAGCCGCGTCATGACGCGTCCGACGCGAACGACCGCGAGCTAAGGAATCCGCCGGCGCAAAGCCTGTCGGCAGACGCCGCGAAAGAGGAAAACAAGGCCGCACACGAGACGCCCTTCGGGGACATGCCGCCAGCCCTCAGAGCGCGGATGCTGTCGGGTCTCTTCAGTCCCGCCCCGAAACCGGGACAGCAGGTGCCGGACGAGACGCCGGCCAGTCAGGCGCTCTCCAACACCCTTCCTTTTGCAAAGCGGCCCGCTCCTCAGCAGGACAAAGGGCCCGCCAGCAGAGCACCTGTGCCTCAGGAAGCGGCCGACCCGAAACCGGAGCTGGTCGCCGCGCCTCAGGAAACTGCTGCGATCGAAAAAGCGACCGTCAGCTTCTTCCAGAACATCCGCCGGGTTTCAAAGGAAGCAACCGAGGAGGTCGCGCCGGCCAAGCCCGAGACTTCCGAGCCCGAGACTGCCGAACCCGAGACTTCCAAGCCCGATACCCGCTCGCTTGAAGAGGAAATCGGCGAGGCTTTCGGCGAGATCGCGGCCCAGCGCAGCGACACGGCCGATGCGAGGCCGGGTGGAGCGGACCGCTCCGCGCTCAACGTTCCCCCTGCTCTCAACGAGGATAAGGGAGAGGCACAAACGACCACCGCTCAGGTGACCTGGCCGACGATTTCCATGGCCGGAGAAAAAAGGTCGGACACTCCTGTCGGACTGACCGAGGCCCAGAGCCCGGGAGATGCTCAAAGCCCGAGAGATGAACGTCCGCAGCCAACGACGATTGCAGACATCGCAAGTCAGCTGGAAAGCGCGCTCTCCCAACATGTGACGCCCCGCACGCACACGAGCGAACAGGTGACGGCGGGTGCGCAACCGGAAGGCCCGGACGTTTCACCAGCAAAACCTGAGACTGTTTCGGAGGCCGAAAGCGGCGGCGACGAAATCTCGGTGATGGCAAAAGTGCCGGAAATCCACCGAGACGACGCTCATGGGGTCGAAGAACGGCTCGCACCGGAAGCGCCTGCGATCGCTCCAGCTCCCCTCTCTTCGGAGACGGGAGAGAGCCAGGATCAGGCAAACGACGAGGAGCAGCGGGAGCGTCGCTCGACCGCCAATCTTGAAAACGACGAATCGGCGAGCGTCGTTGCCTTCGAGCCGAAGCGCAAATGGGCGTCGGAGCAGGAACAGCTCG
Source organism: Afifella aestuarii (assembly GCF_004023665.1). NCBI lineage: Bacteria > Pseudomonadati > Pseudomonadota > Alphaproteobacteria > Hyphomicrobiales > Afifellaceae > Afifella > Afifella aestuarii. The sequence continues at coordinate 1,678,451 of NZ_SAUF01000001.1, read as the reverse complement.
AAGACGAGATGGCGCGCCTTTTGGGCGAGCTGACGGGCGATCTGAAGAACCGTTGAGCCCTGGGCGCCCGCAAAGGTGCCCGCGCTGTCGCTCAATCCAAAACGTAAACACCCGGCTGATCGCTCAGCCGGGTGTTTGATTCTCAAGCCTTCGAAGGAAAATTCATCTCCGCCCAGACCTCAGTCGTCGCGGTAGACTCTTTCCCGACGCTCATGGCGTTCCTGCGCTTCGACCGACAAAGTGGCGATCGGTCGGGCGTCGAGCCGCTTCAGGCTGATCGGTTCGCCGGTTTCTTCGCAAAATCCGTAACTGCCATCCTCAATTCGCCGCAACGCAGCATCGATCTTGGCGATCAACTTGCGTTGCCGGTCGCGGGCACGAAGCTCGATCGAGCGGTCCGTCTCCGACGACGCCCGATCCGCAAGATCGGGATGATTCTGGTTTTCCTGCTGCAAAGCCTGCAGAGTCTCCCGGCTTTCGGCCAGAATCTCCTCTTTCCAAGCCTGCAGCTTCTTACGGAAATATTCGCGCTGGCGCTCGTTCATGAACGGCTCATCTTCACTTGGCGAATAGATTTTCTCTGCCTCCAACACCATCGGTCTTCCCCGCAGTGCCGCGTCTGCCCTTGGCGTGCCCTATACGGTCAAGACCACTGGCGCGCAAGCGTTCGAATATGAACCTTTGATATGACGTAGGGTCAAAGGCCATGGCTAACCTCACGTTAACCGTGTCATCGGCATTCTCCCTTTATGAACAATCAGGCGAACTCTTCTGCGGCTCATTTGCACGCCATGGCTGTAGCCGAAGCGATGGTCACGGATGCGATCGCGCAGCAGCGCTCGGCCTTGCAAGCCGGAAGAAAGCTCGCGGCCAAGGCCTACGGCACGGCCCTCAATGAGGCGGCGCGAACCTATATCGCCACCCTTCACGCCGTACGGCGCAAGGTGACGAGCGAGGCCGAAGTCGAGCGCCTCGAAGCGCAACGCCGGGCTTTCGCAAACCTCCTGCGCGTCGAGCTCGCGGCTCTCGCCACGGCCCGCCTGAGTTCGGAGGCCGGCCTCGTCTTCAAGCAGCCGTCTGCCGGGAAAAAGAGCCTCCCGCCCCAGTCCGAAAGGCTGGCGCGCACCCAACCGCCAAAGATCCCCGGTCAGCACGCCCGCGCCGCCTGACATTCTCACAATTTGCCCCGGGATTCCTGCCAGCGGTCCATCAGGCGCAGCTGCCAATAGACCAACTGAGTCGCGGCCTGCCCGAAGATGTTGCGGCCGCCGACGAGACGGTCGATCCAGGCCGGGAGGAACGGCTCAAACGCCCGCCAGCTCTCGTCGCCTGAGGCAATCGCCGCAGCAATGAGGTTGCCGCCCGTGGCGGTCGCCCCCATGCCATGGCCGCCGAATGCCGTCACGCCCCACAGCCCGGCATCGCGGGCACCTGCCAGGAGCCCGATGACCGGCATTTTGTTGCGCTGATAGCCCATGAGGCCACCCCAGGCGTATTCGATGCGGAAGGCGCCGAGCTGGGGATAAATCGACAAGATGTCCCGTGTCAGCATCCAAGCGAGCTCTTTCGGCTCGCTGCGCGCCGTGGTGATGCGTCCGCCCCACAAGAGACGGCGATCGTCGCCTGAGCCGACGATTCGGTAATAGTCGCTCGACCGGCGCGTATCGCCGATGCAGCCGGAAAAATGGATCGCCTTGTCGAGGCGGTCGCCCAGAGGTTCGCTGGTGACGACATAGGTCGAGACCGGCAGGACGGCGTGTTCGAGCGGCGGATAGAGGCCGACCTGCGTCGCATTGCCGGCAAGCACGACATGTCGCGCACGAAGCGCCCCCTTGGGCGTGGTGACGCGCCAGCCTCCGCTCTCGCGCGACAGGCCGGTCGCCGGGCTCGCCTCGTAGATTCTGGCCCCGCTGTCGGCTGCGGCGACAGAAAGCGCGCGGCTGTAGGCGAGCGGGTCGAGATGAAACGGTTCCGGATCGTGAAGCGCTCCGAAATAACGGTCGGTCTGAAGCGTCTCGCGCACCGCTTCGCGCGGCCACACCTGGTAATGAACGCCATAATCACGCGCCATCCGTTCCGCGCGCTCTTTCAGCGCGTCTTCAGCCGGATAGCGCACGCATTTGAGCCAGCCGCGACCACCCACGAGATGCTGCAGCCCGAACTCGTCGAGGCGTTCCGCCACGAACTGCGTGCCCGCCCGCCCCATATTGAACAGCGCTCTGGCTTTCGGAAGACCGAGCTTGGCTTCCACGGCGAAGATCGACTGGGCATAGCCTGGCGAGACGAAGCCGCCATTGCGGCCGGAGGCACCCCAGCCGACCCGGTTCGCCTCCAGAAGAGCAACGCTCTTGCCCATACGCGCAAGGCAAAACGCCGTGGTGATGCCCGCAAGACCGCCGCCGACGACCACGGTCTCGACGTCCTCTTCTCCTTCCAGGACCGGGAAGACCGGACCTTCTTCCTTGCTGGCGTACCAGCTCTCAGCATGCGGTTGGGCACCGATCGTCATCATCTCACCTCACCTGCCGCTGGCGCCATCGGCCTGGATTGCCTCTTTGCGCGGCAGCCAGCAGCGTTGCGTCCTTTTAAGGCAGCTCCTACTGCCGCAACCCCCTGCCTGGCAAATCGAAAGCTTGCGGCGAATGCGCTGGAGGCGGCCGATGGAGCGTTTGCTCCACCAGCTCTGGAAGCCGATCCTCTTCGGCCCCAGATAAACCGCAGCCACAGAACACGTTTCGTTCGCGTCGCACGGGCCCCTCGGCCGGAATATGCGGCACCGTCTATTTTGCGACAAAGGGGAAGCCGCATGGCGCGAGCTCTACGCGAAAGCATCGACCGCCTCGAACTCACCACCAAGGTCACCCTCGCCGTCCTGGCGCTGGCCTCAGGCGTCTACACCTATCTGGGCGTGCGCGGGCTCCTGGACGGCTCCGCCTCGATCGTCTTCTTCGGGGCGATCATCTATTCGGCGGCGGTCTCCGTCGGCATCTATGCCTTCTGGACCTATCTCATGCGCTTCCTGCCTCTCATGCGAGAACGCGGCGGGCGGCGGGCTTTATGGGCGGCAATGGGCATCGGCTCGATCATGATCGTCGCCATGTCGTCCTGGCTGAACGCAGCGGCCCTCGCAGGTTCTGCGGCGCTGGAACAGCACCTCGCGAACACGGTGGAGGATTACACGCAGGATCTCGACGCAGCGCACAACAATGCGCTCGCGGCTCAATCGCTTCTGCCCGACATCCAGATGGCCGCCGAAAGGTTCTCGCGCCTTGCCGATGAAGAGCGTTCATCCGGCGCGCTCACCGGCACCTCAGGGTCAGGAACGGTGGTGCAGCTCCTCAACCAGATGTCGCAGCAACTGCGCGGTCTTGCCGATGAGGTGGCGGCGTCGCGCGAACGCGTCAAAAGCCTGTTCGATCAGGGCAGCGAGCACCTCGCCTCAATGCGCCGCCTTGTCTCGGCCTCCGGACCGATCGATCCGCGGGCGAACTCCTTCGCCGAAGAGGCGGTGTCGCTGGCCGGCGTCATCGCATCTTTGCAGCAGACCTCGGTCGCCCCCGCCGTGAAACGGGCTGCAGAGGATCTGTCGCTGTCTTTCATCGCCCCCGTGGCCGACGGCGATGATGCGGACCTTCGCCAGCGCCAGACGGCGGTCGTCGGCAATGTGGCACAGGCCGTACAGGCGCAATCGGCGGCGCTCGCCACGGCGGCCGACAACATCCTCTCCGAGCCGCCCGTCCAGCCGAAGCGTTTCGTGCCTTTATCGACGCCTGAAGCGGTCCTGCTTTACGCGAGCGACTTCCTGCCCTCCTGGGCGGGCGCGATCTCCATCGACCTTCTGCCGGCCGTCCTCGTTCTGATGCTGGTCGCGGTACATGGCGCAATCCGCCATCACGAAGATCCCGACGTCGACGAACACGCCATGACGGCCGGAGACATGCTCGTGGCCATGCGGCTTTACGAGCGCATGCGTGCCGCCGACCCCGCCCGAGCGGCCGAGCCGGCCGTTTTGGCACCGGCGGAAGCGACCGCCTCAGCCGCCCGCGACCCCGAGACGACGGAGCCACGCAACATCACCACTTTGACACCGAAAGGCGGAGCACCCTCGCAGCACGGCGGCCACGGCAATGTCAGCTCCTGAGCCCTCGAACGCCGGGGAAGCCGTGGCGCCCGAGACCGGTTTTACAGAACGCCTCCGGCAATTGCCGGAAGGCACGATCCTCAAAGGCGTTTTCTTCGGCCTCGTGGCACTTTCCGTGGCAATGGTCGGCTTCGATCTGAAATCTATCGTCGACGAACGTCGTGCCGATCCTTTCGTCAATCCGGCGAGAGAGCCGGTCACCATGCCGCGGCCCGCCCCCGGCGATCAGGTCCGCCCCTATCTGCCTCAGACGCGGCCGGTCTCCCCCGATCGCGACGGCGCACCAAGGCGGCAACCTCCCCGCAGTTTCGAGGAGGCCGAACCGGTTCGCTTCCGCGCACTCAATGACGAGACGATCTCCATGGAAGGCACGATCGTTCCCGGCAGTGCCGGAGAATTCGAGCGCTTCCTCCAGGACAATGAGTTCGCCGCAGGGACAGAGGTCTTGCTTCACTCGCCGGGCGGGTCGGTCGCCGACGCCATGTCGATGGCCCGCCAGATCCGCGAGCATGAATTCAACACCCGGATCGCAGCAGAGGGGTATTGCGCCTCCTCCTGCCCCCTCGTTTTCGCGTCAGGCGTTGAACGCCATGCCGGCAAGAAGGCCTGGATCGGCGTTCATCAGATCTACGCGATGAAGGGCGCAGATGCGCTCGGTTCACTCTCTGATGGCTTCGATCAGGCACAGCGGGTTTCCGCCGAAGCCCAAGCCCTCTTGATCGATTTCGGCGTCGACCCGCGCGTCTGGATCCACGCCATGGAAACGCCGAAGAACCAGCTCTATCTCTTCACTCTGGAAGAGCTCGCCGACTACCATCTCGTCACGGATGCGCCAGATACGGACGCAAGCGAAACTGCGGCTGCGCGACAATAGACGCCGCATCATGAACGAGGTGAAGCTTGCCCCTGCCTCCGCGTTTCGTCTAAGTCGCAATGATGCCGAAATTGCTCCTCCTACGTCACGCCAAATCGGATTGGCATTCCGGCGCCCGCACGGACTTCGAGCGCCCGCTCAATGCGCGTGGCCGCGAAGCCGCCGAGGCGATGGGCGCCTTTATGGCTGCGGAGGGTTTGGCGCCTGATCTGGTGCTTTGCTCACCGTCCAAGCGCACCCGCGAAACGCTCGAACTCGTCGCCAAAAGCCTGCAGCTTCCGGAAGACGTGCGTTTTCCAGAAATGCTCTATGAAGAGAACGGTGGCGACTATCAGACGGTGCTCCGAGACGAGGCGGGCAAGGCCGAGTGCTGTCTCCTCGTCGGACACAACCCGATGACGTATGAAGCGGCCTTGAGCCTTTCAGGAGATGGGGCCTCACACGACATGGCGCGTCTTGCGGTAAAATATCCGAGCGGCACGCTCTCGATCCTGGAATTCGACGCGCCCTGGGCGGAGCTGAAGACGGGCTCAGGACGCCTGACGGGATATGTCCGGCCAGCCGATCTGACGTCGTGACGGCACGCTTTGCACCAGCGACCGCCTCTGCCCATATAAAGCGCGCAAAACGAGCCTGAACCTCAGTGGCATCCATCATCACCCTCGCCGACGAAGCCAGATACGCGTTCGACAATCTCCTTGAAGGCGTGCTCGGCGGCCCGTCGACCCTGAGGCTCGGCGTCACCGGCCTGTCGCGCGCCGGCAAGACAGTCTTCATCACCGCACTCGTTCACAATCTCATCCATGGCGGCCGGCTTCCGCTCTTCGACGCCTACGCCTCTGGCAGGCTCGCCGGAGCCAAGCTGCAGCCGCAGCCCGACGACGCCGTCCCGCGTTTCGATTACGAATCGCATGTGCGCAATCTGGTCGATGCCCGCATCTGGCCGCGCTCGACGAGACGCATCAGCGAATTGCGCGTCACCCTGGAATACGAATCGGCGAGCACCTGGAAACGGACCTTCGGGCCGGGCCGGCTCGATCTCGACATCGTCGATTATCCGGGCGAATGGCTTCTCGATCTCGCTCTTCTCAACAAAAGTTACGGCGAATGGTCGGCCGAGGCTGTCGCCATGTCACGCGAACCGCATCGCCAGGAGCTCGCGTCCGAATGGCATCACCGTCTGCAGGGCGTCGATCCCGACGCGCCGGCCGATGAATTGAAGGCGCAGGAGCTCGCCGGCGCCTTCACCTCGTATCTGCGCGCAGCCCGAGCCGACGAATATGCGCTTTCGATGCTGCCACCCGGTCGCTTTTTGATGCCCGGCGACCTTGAAGGTTCGCCCGCCCTCACCTTTTCGCCGCTCGATATTTCGCCCGACCGCGAGCCGCTGCAGGACAGCCTCGCCGCCATGATGGCGCGTCGTTATGAATCCTACCGGACGCATGTGGTGAAGCCGTTCTTCCGCAACCATTTTGCGAGACTCGACCGGCAGATCGTGCTTGTCGACATGCTGGCCGCGCTCAACGCGGGTCCAGCGGCCTTGCGCGACCTCGAACAGGCGCTGGCGGACGTCCTCGCCTGCTTCCGGCCGGGTCGCGCGAGTTGGCTGACATCGATCTTGAGCCGCCGGATCGACAAGATCCTGTTTGCGGCGACGAAGGCCGATCATGTCCATCGCTCCGATCACGACAATCTCGGCGCCCTGCTCGCACGCCTGACTGAGAAGGCAGCAAAACGCGCGGAATTTGCCGGTGCCGAGGTCAGCGTCATGCCGATGGCGGCAGTTCGCGCCACCCGCGAGGTGACGGTAACCCGTGGCGGACGCAAGCTTCCAGCAATCGCCGGAGTCCCGCTCGAAGGTGAAGAGGTCGCGGGCGAAGTCTATGACGGCGCAAGCGAAATCGCCTTGTTTCCCGGGGACTTGCCGAAAGATCCGGAATCGATCTTCGAAGCCGCCCGGCAGTTCCAGTCGAAGCCGAGGGACCTTGCAGAGGAAGCCCACGACGACACGCTGGCGCTACGCTATCTGCGCTTCCGCCCGCCCCGGGTGGAGCGGAGTGAAACCGGCCTGAAACTCTCACTGCCGCACATACGCCTCGATCAGGCCCTGCAATTTCTTGTCGGAGACCGGCTGCAATGACCGCCTCGGAGACCCGCCGCGCCCCGGAAGCCTTCCGCCTAGACGAACCCGGGGAAGCCGAGATCGAAGAGGAGGTCTGGGAAGAGCTCGATCCCGAGGAAACGGATGCAGACCGGGCCGTCTCGACCATCATCGAGCCGAAAAAGAACGGCATCCGCTGGGGGCGGCTCGCAGTCGCCGCGGCTGGCGCGCTTCTGTCGCTTGCCATCGGCATTGCCATCGACGATCTCATTCGCAGTCTTTTCACGCGCGCCGACTGGCTCGGCTGGGTCGGCCTTGCCTGCCTCGGTCTCTTTCTTCTCGCGCTCGGCGCCATCATCGGCCGGGAAATCCTGGGGCTCGCGCGCCTCAAGGCGATCGCCCGCCTGCGCCTGACGGCAGACGCCGCGTACGAGGAGAACGATCCCGACAAGGCGCGCAAAGTCGTTAAAGAGCTGATCCATCAATATGCCGACCGGGCAGATACGGCGCAGGGTCGCCGACAGCTCAAGGAGCATCTCGGCGCGGTCATGGATGGCTCCGACCTAATTCGCCTAGCCGAGCGCGACCTCGTCGCAACCCTCGACCAGCGTGCCAAGCAGGCGATCTCGAGCGCGTCTCAGCGCGTCTCCGTGGTCACGGCCGTCAGCCCTCGTGCCCTCATCGACGTCGCCTATGTGTTGATCGCCTGCCTCAGCCTCATTCGCCGCGTCGCCGCCATTTACGGCGGCCGACCCGGTGTGATCGGCTTGATGCGCCTGACGGGCGCCGTCGTCAGTCACCTCGCGGTGACGGGGACGATCGCCATCGGCGACACGCTCCTCCAGCAGGTGGTGGGCCAGGGGCTTGCAGCGCGCCTCTCCGCCCGGCTCGGAGAAGGTGTCGTCAACGGGCTCATGACGGCCCGCATCGGTCTGTCCGCACTCGACGTTTGTCGGCCGGTGCCCTTCGTGGCGCAGCCGCGGCCCCGCCTCAAGGATCTGGCGGGCGATCTGATTTCGTTTTCCGCCTCCCGCCAGGAGGTCGTGGCAACATCCCCACGAAATGCTCGTAGGGTTAACGAATGATTGGCATTTGGCTCCTAGGCTGATCATCAGTTCAGGCCACGCCACATTCGGAGCCATTGATGTTGCGCGCTTTTTTCGTTGCAGCTCTTGCAATCTGCATTCCCGCGCTTGCCCCTCAGCCGGCCGCAGCGGCCGATGAGGACGCTGTCGCCTTCATGGAGCGCTTCGGGGGCGAATGGCGCGGCAGCGGCCGTCTTTTGATCGGTCCGGAAAGCGGTCTCCGCTTCCATTGCGCGCTCAACGGTGATCCGAGCCGCAGCATGATGGCCTTCGGTATGACCGGAAAATGCTGGACCGGTTCGCTCTCCGCGCCGGTCTACGCAAAGCTGCGCTACAACGGCGATCAGAAGCGCTTTTTCGGCTCCTTCATGGACGGCGCGGAAGGCGACGGTGCCAATATCATCGGCGAGCGCGACGGCGAAGGCTTCATGTTGAAGCTGATGCGCGGCGAACTCCAGGGGCTGCTGGATGCCGAACCGGCAGGCGACGGCAAGATGACCATCCTCCTTTCGCTCTATGATCCGAACTCGCGACGCTCTATTCCTGTTGCAGCAATGGGATTTGCGAGAGCCGGCTCCGATTCGCTGCCGATCTATGATCCGGCCATCACAGGATCGATCGAGCCCGCTAACAAATAGCGGACGGTGGAACCGGTTTTCGGGAATCTTCACGATTCACCCTCACCTTCGGTGTCGCCGGAGAGGGAAGCCGTATGTCAACCGCACAATCGTTGGAACGCGTCGTTAAGTCGGAAACCGAAGATCAGGCAGAGCCTCCCGCTCCAACAGCCGCGCCAGCTCTCGAAGCGACGATCGTGGAAGGCGCGGCAGCGTTGCTGTCGCTCACGTCCGATTGGCAAAGGCTGATCGAGGCCTCTCCTCGCGGCCGCATTTTTCAGACCCCGCAGCATCTGGCGATATGGGCGGAGCATTTTGCGAGCGATCCCAAGGTCGGTTTCAAATGCGTCGTTGTTCGCCGCAACGGTAAGGTCGAGCTGATCTGGCCTCTCGCCTTCTGGAAGATCGGCCCATTGCGGCTGGCGCAAACCGCCGGCGCACCCATTGCCCAATATGAAGACATTCTGGTCGCGCACAACGACGAGACCGCGGCGCTCTTCGCCCAGGCTCTCGCCGAAGTGGAGCGAGCCGGCATCGATCTCATCCTGATGGAGCGCGTGCGGGCCGATTCCGCACTCGCCTCGGCGCTGCCGCCGCAGACCGTTAAACTGGGCGAGGAAGAAGGCGCACCATTCGTCGACCTTGCCTCAGGCGACGTGGACAAGATCCTATCTGCCCGGAAAAGGGACTTGCGCCGCCAGCAGAAGAGACGCTGGGCGGCACTCGCGAAGGAAGGGGAAATCCGTCTTGAAGTTGCGCCAGACGCAGTCACCACCCAGCAATGGTTACAGAACACCATTCAGGTGAAACGTGAATGGCTGAGGGAGAAAGGTTTCACCAGCCGCGCCTTTCTCGACAAACGCAGCGATCGCTGCCTCCAGGCTTTGGCCGCGCATTACGGTGATCCCCGCGCAGACATTCGCATGATCGCCTCGCGGCTTGTCGTTGGCGATGCTGTTGCCGCTACAGCGATCGGCTTTCGCTACTGCGACGATTACTTCCTGTATATGGGAACGTTCGCACCAGAATATGCCCGGTTTGGGCCCGGCAACGTGCTGACGGAGCTGAATCTCCGCTGGTGCTGCGAAAACGACGTGACACGCTACGACATGATGGCACCGCGCTCTCGCAACAAGCACGAATGGAGGACGGGTGAAGTCCTCGTGCACGATTTCGGCGTGCCGCTGAGCTGGCGTGGCCGGTTCTACCTGCGCGCCGTACTGGGCTACGGCAAGCCGCGGCTGAAGCGCTTGTATTACGCCCTGCCTCTGCCGGTGCGCTCGCACCTGGCCAATCTGATGCTACGCCTCTAGCGGGCTTCCCACCCAGCCGGCAACGCCATGCTGCGGAACAGAGATCAGGTCACAAAAAAGGCGGCCGGAGCCGCCAATTCTCTTCAATCTCAAGGCTGCTGATTGCCTGCTTCGCAGCGGCAACCAGCAGCCCGTCTCAGATGACGCCGAGCTTCTTCTGCAGTTTCGACGAGGACGTCGTGTACTGGAAGACGACGCGCTCGTCTGGAGCGATGTAGTGCTTTGCGGCCTGCGCCATCAAAGCCGCCTCGTGGAAGCCCGAGAGGATCAGCTTCAGCTTGCCCGGATAGGTGTTGATGTCGCCGATGGCGAAGATGCCCGGCTCGGAGGACTGGAACTTCTCCGTATCCACCGGAATCAGATTCTCGTGGAGATTGAGACCCCATTCGGCGACCGGCCCGAGCTTCATCGTCAGTCCAAAGAACGGCAGCATGCGCGTGCAGGAGACTTCGATCTCCCCATCCGGCGTCTTGAGAACGGCCGCTTCCAGACTTCCGTCCCCGCCCTTGAGCGCAGTCACCTGCCCCTGCTGAAACGTCAGCTCGTGCTTTTCCTGCAGCGCGAACATCTTGTTGACGGAATCCGGCGCAGCCCGGAATTCTGGGCGCCGGTGGACGAGCGTCACGCTCTTTGCGATCGGATGCAGGTTCAAGGTCCAGTCCAGGGCCGAATCGCCACCGCCGACGATCAGGAGATCGTGGTCGCGGTAATCCTCCATGCGCCGCACCGCGTAGAAGACGGAGCTGCCTTCATAGGCTTCGATGCCCGGGATCGGAGGACGCTTCGGCTGGAACGACCCGCCGCCGGCAGCAACCACGACCGCCTTCGCCTTGATCGTCGTCGCGGCATCGGTCCTGAGAATGAAACCGCCATCTTCGGTGCGCTCGAGTTCGGAGACCATTTCGCCGAAATGGAACTCCGGATTGAAGGGAGCGATCTGCTCCATGAGCTTTTCGATGAGGCCCTGGGCCGAAATCTCCGGCCAGCCCGGAATGTCGTAGATCGGCTTCTCAGGATAGAGCTCGGCGCACTGGCCGCCCGGGCGATCGAGAATGTCGACCAGATGGCATTTCAGATCGAGCAATCCGAGCTCGAAAACGGCGAAAAGCCCGACGGGTCCCGCCCCGATGATGGCGACGTCGGTTTCAACAAGCGTTCCAGTCATGCTTGATGCTCCGGAATGGTGACGACGAGTCCGTCCAACTCGTCACGAACTCTGATCTGACAGGACAAGCGCGAGGTCGGCCGAACATCGTAAGCGAAATCCAGCATGTCCTCTTCCATCGGCTCCGGAGAGCCGGTGCGCTCGAACCATTCCTCGGCGACAAAGACATGGCAGGTCGCGCAGGCGCAGGCGCCGCCACATTCAGCTTCGATTCCGGGAAGGCCCTGCTTGAGAGCGGCTTCCATCACAGTGGAGCCATTTTCGGCTTCCACCTCGTGGCGGTCGCCGTCCAAACCGATAAAAGTGATTTTTGGCATGATCGATCCGTGTTGCGCCGCACGGGTTTAGGGACGCGGCGGGCGATGTCAAGAAGGGCACAAAACAGGTGCCCGCGTGTCGCAGGGAGCCGTGGCTCAGGTTCGGGCGAGATATCGCACAACCTCTTGCACGGCGGCTTCGAGCGGCGCAAGGTCGCAGCCTCCCGCTTTCAGCCGTTCTTCAGTGAGAGCGGCCACCAAAGCCAGTCTTTCGGCGCCAATATTGCGGGCAAGGCCCTTGAGGGCGTGCACCCTCTCACCGCGTGCAGAAGCGGTGGTCGCCTCCTTGACCTGATTGAAAAGCCGGTCCGCCTCGGTGACGAAAAGCGCCAGGATCTCAACCTTCAAGGCCTCGTTGTGCATCGTCTGCCGATCGAGATGGGCCTCATTGAGGATCGCAGCATCCTCCGCCATGGCCTGTTCCTTCGTGGAAGCGGATGGTTTTGCCCCCAAGGCCCGGGTGGCGTCCGCTTCCGCCACGCATGTGCCCCAAAATAGCCCGAATCTTAGCTCGCTACATGCACGACAGGCTGCAGCACATTCATATTATTCATGAAACAAGTGCACAGAAACGGGAAATCCGGTGATTCCGGCTTCTCAGGCCGTTACATAAATATTAGGATGCATTCACCCATTTTGATGGGAAGGCGCAGCTGTGTCCTGGTCGACACGGCTGCGTTCGGTATCGGGCGGCGGCGGTTCTACAGCCAAGGGGGTGGCAGGAATCGTCCAGAACGGGTGGCCCCTTTATATGTCACCCTCGCATGCCGGCAGAGACCGGCACGGCGTCCGTTGGAGTGGTTGCGTACGGACCGGAGCGAATGTCATGGGTAAAATACCAAAAGCGGAATCGACCGAAGCGGCGTTGTCGGCGGTCGAAGAAGCGCTGAGGATCGACTTCGGCGCCGCGGCGAACAGTCCTGCGAAAGCTTCAGGAGGTGCGGCGGCGGCAAAGCCCGTGCCCGCCAACAACGGCCGCTCCAAAAAGACGGAAGCGCCCACCAAGGCTGAAAAGCGTGCCGAGACGGAATCGTCCCGCAGCAGCGAGCGCAAGGCGCGTCGCGCTGCCAATGACGACGTTCGTTCCATCGGCAATCTTCTTTATGCCCTGCAGCGCCGGCCTTCCTACGCGCCTTTCTGGACCGCGCTTCTCATGTCGGCCGTATGGGCCGGCCTCGGCACGGCCTTCGGGATGGCACTCTGGCGCGACCAGATTGCAGCCCTCAATTCGATCGAACAGCTCCGCGAGGCGCCGCATCTCGTCGCTCTCGGTGTCGCGATCGTCGTCCCGGTCCTCCTGTTCTGGGTCATGGCGCTGATGATCTGGCGCTCTCAGGAGATGCGCATCGTCTCGCGCACCATGACAGAAGTCGCGCTTCGCCTTGCTGAGCCAGAGAACATCGCCAAGGAATCGATCGTCACCGTCGGCCAGGCGATCCGCCGTGAAGTCGCCTCCATGGGGGACGGCATCGAGCGGGCGCTGGCGCGCGCCAGCGAACTCGAAGTGCTGGTACAAAACGAAGTCGCATCGCTGGAGCGCTCCTATACAGACAATGAGATGCGCGTCCGCCGTCTCGTCGACGAGCTCGTCAACGAGCGCGAGGCGATCCTGCAGAACGCCGACCGCATCAAGGCGGCGATGGGCGGGGCGCACGAGACGCTGACCTCCGATCTCGCCAAGACCAGCGACCAGATTCTCTCCACCGCCGATGAAGCGGCGCGCCGCATTGCCGACCTGCTCGTCGAGCGTACCAAGAATGTGACCGTCGATCTCTCCCGCGCGGGAGACGATTTCGCCACCTCCATTTCGAGCCGTACGGAAAGCCTGCTGGAGCGCATCAATCAGGTGAGCGGCCAGATCGGCGATACGATCGACCACCGCGGCGAAGAACTCGTCGGCCGGCTGAACCGCAGCCAGTCGGAAGCCACCGAGAGCTTCACAGAACGCGGCAGTGAGCTTCTGGAGCGCATCCGCGCCGCCAGCGAAGGGCTGAACGAGCTCATCGCCTCCAAGGGCGGCGAACTCAACGACCGCATCGTCGAGGCTCAGGATCGGCTCAACTATACGCTGACGGAACGCTCCACGGCCCTTCTCGAAAATCTCGGCCAATCGAGCCAGCGCATCGAAAACGCCATCCTGGTCGATGGGCCCGCACTTGCCGAACGTATGTCGAGCCGCGGCGAAGAGCTTGCCGAACGTATGACCTCGAGCAGCGATCGCCTCACCCGCCAGCTCACGGAGACCGGCGAAGCGATGACCGGTCGTCTCGTCACGAGCAGCGAAGAACTGACCGGCCGCCTCCTCTCCAGCAGCGAAGAGCTGAGCGGGCGGATTACGACGTCGAGCCGTCAGTTCACCGACCGGATTTCTTCAACTGGCGAAGAGCTCATCTCACGCCTGGAGACCGGCGGCGAGGATGTGGCCGCCCGCATCACGGCGAGCGCCGATGCGCTGAATGACCGGCTGGGCACCACGGGAGCCGATATCGCCGGACGCATCACCATCCGCGGCGACGAGCTCGTCGAGCAGCTCGGCGCGCGTGGCGATGCCATCGCCGACCGCATCGGAGAAAAGACCGAGGAAACGGCGAGCCGGCTGGAACGGGCGAGCGACATCGTCGTCAACACACTCGATACCCGTTCGCGCAATGTCATCGACCAGCTCGGCCAGACCGGAAAGTCGATTTCGGTTGCCATGCACACCGAGCTCGAAGGTGTCACGCAGCGCCTGACGGATGCGGAGCGCAGACTGTCGACGACCGGCGAACGTGTCGCCGGCACCGTGGAAGAGCAGGTTGGCCGCATCGAAACCGGCTTCGATCAGAGCGCAGATCGCCTCAAGGGACGTCTGTCGGAGATCGAAGAGACGGTCAAAGGCTCCGCCATTCGCCTGGAAGAAGCCGGCGACAATGTCGGCGAACGCCTGCGCCAGAACGTCGATATAAATGTTGAGCGTTTTTCGGGACGCCTCTCCGAGATGGAAGGGACCGTCAAGAGCTCGGCCGAGCGGCTTGAAGAGGCTGGCAATGGCGTGGCTGAACGCTTCCGCCAGAATATCGACGTCAACGTCGAGCGTCTCGCGGGCCGCCTCTCCGAAATGGAAAATTCGGTGCGCGGATCGGCCGAGCGCCTGGTGGAAACCGGCGACGATGTCGCCCGCCGCCTCGGCGCCAGCATCGACGGCAATGCCGACCGGCTCGCCGGCCGTCTTTCGGAGATGGAGGATTCCGTCAGGAGTTCTGCCGATCGCCTGGAAGAAGCCGGCAACGGCGTGGCCGAACGCCTGCGCCAGAACATCGACGTCAATGTCGAGCGTCTCGCAGGCCGCCTCTCCGAAATGGAAGGCTCCGTCCGCGGCTCGGCCGACCGTCTGGTGGAGACCGGCGACGATGTCGCCCGCCGCCTCGGCGCGAGCCTCGACGGCAATGCGGATCGCCTCGCCGGACGCGTTGCAGAGATGGAAGACGCACTGCGCAATTCCGCCGGCCGTCTCGAGCAGGCGAGCGACAGCGCGGGCCAACGCCTGCGTCAGAATATCGACGTCAACGTCGAGCATCTCGCCGGCCGTCTTTCCGAGATGGAGACGTCCGTTCTCTCCTCGGCAACCCGGCTCGAAGAAGCCGGCGAGCGCGTGTCGGAGCGGCTCGGCTCCAGCCTCGACAGCAATGTCGACCGCCTGACGGGCCGCCTGTCCGACATCGAGGACACGTTGCGGGCCTCGGCCGGACGTCTCGAGGAAACTGGCGAGCACGTCTCAGAGCGTCTGCAGCGTAGCGTCGACGGCAATGTCGAACGCTTGAACGTCCTCTTCGACGATCGCGGCAATACGATTTCGGAGACGCTCGACCAGAAGACGGCGATGCTGTCGACCGTGCTCGGCGAGCGTGGCCAGGCTCTCGGCGCCATGATCGACGGTCACGTCGCTCAGGTCGGAGAGACCCTCGACGGCCGCCTCGGCGGATTCGAGACACGCCTCAAGGAAAGCGCCGAGAACGTTGCGGTCCGCCTCGCCTCCTCGGCCGAGACGATCGAGATGGCCGTGTCGGCGCGACTGTCGAACTTCGAAAACCGCGTCACGGCGCGCATCGGCGAGGTCACGCAGGAATTCGGCGAACGCGCCGACGGCCTGTCGGAGACGCTCGACGACCGCCTCGGACGCATCAACACGGCGCTCGACACGCGGGCACGCCAGATCAGCGACACGCTGGTGGCACGCACCCGCGAAATCGCCACGGCCTTCAACGAAGGCCAGTCGGAGATGACGACGAGCCTCGACGCACGCCTCGGCGAACTCGGCGAAACCCTGACCAGCAAGACGCAGGAGCTGACGGAGACGATCGCCAGCCGCATGATCGACGTCAATGCGAGCTTCGGCGAGCGCCTGATGGCCGTGGAACACAGTTTTGCCGACCGGGCGAACTCGCTGCAGGCGACGCTCACCGGCACCAGCGACGCGCTCAACGAGAAGACCGAAACGCTGAACAACATGCTGACCCAGCGTCAGAGCGAACTCGCTTCGGTCATCGATTCGCGCTCGTCGATCCTGGTGGAGACGATCGAGAACCGCGGGCGCTTCGTTATCGACGGCCTGGAGAACCAGAACCGCATCCTCACCGACACCTTCGGAACGCAGGCGGAGAGCTTCGTGGAAGGCCTCGAGGGACGCACCCGAGACCTCACCGAGGCGCTGGACAGCCGTCGCTCCGGCCTCATGGAGGATCTCGAACGGCAGCGCGACAGCCTCTTTGAGGGTATGGAGGATCGCAGCCGCAACACGGCCGATGCCATCCGCGCGACGAGCGAGGAATCGCTTGCCCGCCTGGACGACAGTGCCCGCGCGCTTCTGTCCAACCTCAGCACGCATTCCCACAACATCATCGATGCGGTCACCGGCACCAACGCCCGCTTCCGCACCGATATCGATTCGCTGCTGACGCGGATGGAAGAAACCAACGCACAGCTGAGCGAAGTTCTGGGATCGAGCGGAGAGCAGCTCTCCGCGATCGAGAGCAACCTCGCCGGCCAGGCGGAGAGCTTGCGCAACGCCCTCTCGGCGGCAGCGCAGGACACCTCCACCTCGACCTCGATCCTCTCCGACCAGATCAAAACGCTGCGCGACGTGTCGACCCACGTGCTGCGTGACATCACGGCCATCGCCTCGCAGTTCGACAGCCAGTCTGAATCGCTTTCGGAAGCCGGACGCATGCTCGACGAGGCCAACCGCACGATGGAAGGCCGCATCAGCGGCTCCACCGAGGCGTTGGAAGCGATGGCGCAGGGCCTCACCGGCCAGGCCTCTTCCGTCGAAGAGCAGCTTACGCGCCTCACGGCGATGCTCTCCGATACGCTTGGATCGGCCGAAGAGCGCATCAATTCGGTCGCTGATTCCTTGAGCTCGCGTGCCTCTCTGTCCGCGCAGCGGGCAACCGAAGAGCTGGCCCAGAGCCTCGGCGCGGCGGAAGAGCGGGTGAGCGCCATCGCGAACTCTCTCACCTCCACGGCGTCGGATTCGGCTCGCCAGGCCGCAGAGGAACTCGCCGCGAGCCTCGCGGAGGCGGAGGAGCGCATCAACGCCATCTCCGGCTCGCTCAGCACGCGCGCGGCCATGTCGGCCCGTCAGGCCGTCGAGGAGCTCGCAGAGAACCTTTCGCAGGCGGAAGAGCGCATTGCCGCCCTCACCGGCTCCCTGTCGTCTGCGGCCTCCGATACGGCCCGCAGCACGTCGGAGGAACTGGATCGGGCTATCGGTTCGGCCGAAGAGCGCGTTGCCTCTCTCGCGGAATCGTTGAGCGCCAAGACCTCGATGTCGGTTCAGACCACCTCGCAGGAGCTGGAAACCACGTTGACCGCGGCCATGCAGCGGATCAACGAGGTGGCCGATGCCCTGAGCGCCCGCGCGGCACAATCCGCCACCGGCGCTTCGGAAGAGCTGGAGCAGACCTTGAGCTCGGCCGAGCAGCGTGTGGCGCAGATCGCCCAGGCGCTTGGTCGTCGGGCCGAGGAAGCCGCACGCGCCGCCATCAGCCAGTTCGAGACGATGCGGCTTGCCGCCATCGCCGAAGGCCAGCGGACGGTGGAAAGCGTGGAACAGGCCCGCGCTGAACTGACGGAACGCCTCGCCGACGTGACGACCGGGTCCGACGAAAAGGTCCGCGCGGCGAGCGAGCGGCTTATGTCGGAAATCTCCGAGGCCGTCGAAAGCGCCACGGAGCGCTTCGCCGAAACCGCGGAGAAAATGCGTCATGCCGCCCGCGACATGAAGAGCGAGCTTGAATCGGCACGCGAGGATCTCCGTCGCGGCGTCAAAGACATGCCGGAAGAAGCCCGTCACGCTTCGGAAGCGATGCGCCGCGCCATCACCGAGCAGATCGAGGCGATCTCGGCTCTGACCGACATCGTCTCGCGCCGCGAAGGTTCAGCAAAGCGTCCCGCCCAGCCGGCAGCGGCGACGCCGCGGCGGGAAGAAGCCGTCGAAGCAGCACCGCAGCCGCGCAGCCTGCCCCGTGCGGCAAATCTGGAGACGGAAAGCGCGTCCGACCGCGCCCCGATCGCACCGCGCTCGACGGGGCCAGCTCCGGCCAGCGCCCCTTCGGCACCTGCAGCGGCGCCTGAGCCGGTGCCTGCCCAGACCCCGCAACCGGCGGTCCAACAGCCCCCTGCCCAACAGCCCGCAGCCCAGCAGACGCAGTGGAGCGAGCGTTTTGCCCGTCCCGCAGCGCAGCCTGAGCCGAAACCGGAAGCGCGCCCGCAAGGCGAGCGTCGCGGTTGGGTGGCGGATCTCTTGCGGCGCGCCTCGAGCGACGAGAGCGAGTACGACACGGGACCGGAGCCCACCTCCGCCCCGACCCCGCAGCCCGCTCCCACGACGCAGAATGCGACGCCGGGCCGTTCGCCCTCGCAGATGGTGGAGAGCCTCAACTCGCTGTCCGTTGACATCGCCCGGGCGATCGACCATCAGGCCGCGCTCGAGCTGTGGGAGCGCTACCGCAAGGGAGAGCGCAACGTCTTCACGCGGCGCCTCTACACGATCCAGGGTCAGAAGACGTTCGACGAGATCCGGCGCAAATACGAGCGCGACGGCGAATTCCGCCGTGCGGTCGATCATTACATCGCCGATTTCGAGAAACTTCTCGACCAGCTGGCGAAGCGCCAGAAGGACCCGGCAATGGCGCAAAGCTACCTCGCATCGGACACCGGCAAGGTCTACACGATGCTGGCCCATGCGGCGGGCCGGCTGAGCTAAGCCAGTCGATCACGGACAAAAGAAAGGGCGGCCGCGAGCCGCCCTTTTTTGTTGTCTCCAAATGGCCATGAGAAAGCTGAGGAGAGTCTCAAAGGTCTCAGCCCGGGCTTGAACCGCCGAGGCGCAGCAGGACCGTCAGCCCGGCAGCGTCACAATGATCGGATCTCGATCAGTCGCGACGATCGTGTGCTCGTACTGCACCACGGGGGCGGAGGGCTCGCTATAGAGTGTCCATCCGTCGTCACCCTCGGCCGCCCAGAGACCGCCTGTCGACAGGAACGGCTCGACGGTGAGCACGAGCCCCTTATTGATACGCCGCCGGTCGCTCAGCGTGGGCCAGGTCGCGATCTCTCCCGGATATTCGTGCAGGGAACGCCCCACCCCGTGGCTGGCAAGATTGCGGATGAGCGTGTAGCCGCGCTGCGAAGCGAAACGCCCAATGGCAGCTCCGATGGCCGCGAGCGGCCGGTCACTGCCGACCTGTGCGATGCCGATCTGCATGGCGCGCTCCCCATCTTTGCACAGGCGCTCCAGCGAAGGCTCGACGGGACCGACGCGAAACGTTGCCCCGGTATCGGCAAAATAGCCGTTCTTGGAAGCCGAAACGTCGATATTGACCAGATCGCCTTGAGCGATCATCCGGTCGCCGGGGATCCCGTGTGCGATTTCCTCATTCACGCTGATGCAGGTGGCGCCCGGAAAATCGTAACAGCTTTGCGGTGCGGAGACGGCGCCTTGCCGATCGAGAAACGCCCGGCCGATGTCGTCCAGTTCTCTGGTCGTCATCCCGGGCTCCATCGCTTTCGCCATCAAGCGCATGGCATTGGCGACGATGCGCCCGATTTCCTTCAGCCCATCCAGTTCGTCTTGGTTGGTGACCGTCACGCTTCGAATCTCGCGGGGCAGGAAAAATCACACGGCGGCAGCACCAGCGATCTCCCGCCGGAAGGAGTGAGAGCCGCGGCGATCAGCTACACGCTCGTCAGCGTCCAGCTGGCGATCTCGGCGAACGCCTGATCCATCGCCCGGTTCAGGCCGGCGACGATCGCGGCGTTGTCGTTGCTTCCGACCGGGCTTTCCGCGTGGACGACGCGCGAGGCGACGACGCGGCCGTTGCGGTCGTTGAGAAGCTTGACGCTGAAGTTCGCGACGGCGACGCCGTTCCTGAGCTCGAAGGCGCGCACGTCGAGGACGATCTGATAGTCGATCAAAAGCCCCTGCCCCGGCAGGCCGACGGCTTTCACACGCCCGGTATTCTGCAGCGTCTCCATGAGCCGCGCCTGCAGCAGCCGCGGCAGCGTGTCGGGCCAGGCCGCTCCCGGCAGGTACGCGAGCTCGGCGGGCGTCGGACGCGCGGCAATGCGCGTCGTGTCGAGGCTTGCGAGCGCGGCAGGCACTGGAACCAGGATTTGCGCGGATGTCCCGGCGCGCACAGAAACATCCTGCGGCGCGGTCAAATCATAGATGGAATCAGGTGTCTTCGGCAGTACGGCGCAGCCGCCGAGCAGCAACAGAGAGACGAGCGCCGCGGCCCCGGCCATGCCTCCGAAGCGGCGCCGGCGCCGAGAGTTGGCCTTACCGATATCCTTGCGCATGTTCATCCAATCGCCCTTGCGAGCTCTGCCCCAACCGGACTTTGCCATCATCGTCGCCATTACCGTCTTTGGCCGCGATAGGTGGGCGCGTTGTCTCCGCCGAAGATCAAGCGGCCCGGGTTCTGTTCCAGATCGGAAATCAGCGAATCCAGCCGTGACACGGTTCGCCGACCCTCGTTCACGAACTGGCGGATATCGGCAAGCCCCCGGCTGGAAAAATCCGAAGCCCCGGAGCCGATCGTCTTTGCCTGCTCGTTGAAGGTCGCCGCAGCCGTCTGGATTTCGGCGAGCGTTGCCCGCGCCTGGGCGATCAGCCCCTGCCCCTCCTCGCTCGAGGCGGTGTCGTCGAGCGTGCCGAGAAGCCCCTCGGCCTTCGCACTCAGAATGCCGAGCCGGTCCGACACCTGGCGCGCATTGGCGAGGATGACGCGGATGTCCTCTCGCGATTCGTCGACCGTCGTCGCGACCCGGTTGATGCTGTCGACCGTGTCGGTGATCTTCTGCGGATCGACGCTCGCGACGACCTCGCTCGCATCGTTGACCATCGTCTGCACCTTTTGCGGGTCGACGGCGGCAAGTACCTTGTCGGCCTGAGTGCTGACGGAGGCGAGGCGCGTCACCAGCTCGTCGATCTGTTCGCGCCGCGCCTTGAGCGTTGCGGCGAGATCGGAGACGCCTTCGACGGTGGTGCGAATGCGCTCAGGATCGATGGCCGCGCTGATCCGGTCGACATTGTCGACGGTTGAGGAAATTTTCGCGGGATCGACGCTCGCCACGATCGTTTCCGCCTGATCGACGACACTGCGCACGCGCTCCGGATCGACCGCTGCCAGCACCTCGTCGAGGCGCGTACTGACGGCAGAAAGCCGGGTGACGAACTGGTCGATATCGGCCTGTCTGGCGCTCAGCGTCGCCGCAAGATCGGACGCGCCCTTGACGGCCGTGCGTACCTCTTCCGGATCGATCGCTCCACTCACCCGGTCGATATTGTCGAGCGTGCGGGCGAGCTTTTCCGGATCGACGGCTTCGAGAATGGGACCGGTCTTCGCCTGAACTTCGCTCACCAGGAGGTCCGCTTTCTCGCCGACATTGCGCATGCGATCGGAGAACTCGCGCACATCGTCGGAAACGCCGGAGAGATTCTCGACGAACTTGCGCACTTCCGCGCTCGTATCTCCGAGCGACTGGCTGAATTCGGCGACATTGTCGACGGTCTGCGAGACTTTGTCGGGCTGCACCGAGGCAACGATCGCATCCGCCTTGGCGATGATGCCATCGAGCTTTCCCGACATCCCGGCCATACCCTCGGCCGCGCTGGAGACGGAATCGATCAGCCTCGAGATCTGCTGCGAGTTGTCGCTAAGCGCCCCGGAAAAGGTGTCGACATTGGAGATGATCCGATTGATGCCGTCGCGGTTGTCAGCAACGATCTTGTCGATGGCATCGAGGGTGGATTCCGCCCGTCCGGCAATCTCGCGTGCCGAGGCCATGAGATCCTGCATGTTGGACTGCTTGGCCACGAGCACGGGGACGTCATCCTCCGTCTGCTCCCACACGTCCGGCTCGTTGGCGGAGCCCCCGACCATCTCGATATAGCCGACGCCAGTCACACCCTGGAAGCCAAGCGAGACCTCGGTGTCCGACTTGATGGGCGTGTTGGCACCGACAGAGACGCGCGCATAGACGCGTGAGGGATCCGACGGATCGATCTCCAAAGACTTCACGTCGCCCACCTTGATGCCGTTGAAGAGCACCAGCGCCCCTTTGGTGAGGCCGGTGATGGAGCCGGAGAAGACGATGCGCAGCGGCTGCTGCTCCTGCGAGCCCTCCCCGGCCGCCATCCAGTAGATGAAGCCGAAGGCCGCAACCAGGACAGCAAGGGTGAAGGCGCCGATGACGGCTGTATTGGCTTTGCTTTCCATGTTTATCGGCTCACTTCCGAAAGACCGGCCGCCCGCGCGCGCTCGCCGCTGAAGTAATCACGGACCCAGGGATGGTCGAAGCGCTCCATCGTCGCGATGTCACCTTCGACAAGAATGCGTTTTTCACCGACCACGGCAATGCGATCGACGATGGCGTGCAGTGTGTCGAGATCGTGGGTTACCATGACGACGGTCAAACCCAAAGTCTCGCGAAGATCGGCAATCAGTTGATCGAAAGCCGCCGCCGAAATGGGATCGAGCCCCGACGTCGGCTCGTCCAGAAAAACGATCTCCGGGTCAAGTGCCAGCGCGCGGGCAAGGGCCGCGCGCTTGATCATGCCGCCGGAAAGTTCTGACGGATATTTGATGCCGTCGGCGGCCCGCAATCCGACGAGTTCGACCTTCATCGTCGCCAGAGATTCCATCAAAGCTTCCGGAAGATCGAGGTATTCGCGCATCGGCACCATGATGTTGTCGGCGACGCTCAGCCCCGAAAACAAGGCGCCCTGCTGGAAGAGAACACCCCAACGGCGCTCGAGCTCTGGGTTACCCCCCTTCGTCAGGTCGTGTCCGAAAGCCGTGATGCGGCCTTCCCGGCGCGGCAGAAGACCGAGAATGGCACGCGTCAGCACCGATTTGCCGGCGCCCGACGCACCGACGATCGCAAGCACTTCGCCGCGATAGATATCGAGGTCGAGATTTTGAAGGATCGGCTTGTCGCCGAAGCCGACGGTCAGGCCGCGCACCGAAATGATCGGCTCTTTGCCCTTGCCGCTGGTTCGTCCGTCGGACCCGTTCCCGCTTTTGTTGGTCGTCTGCTCCATCAAGACCTCAAAAGCCGATCGCGGCGTAGAAGACGGCAAACAACCCGTCGACGACGATCACCATGAAAATCGCCTTCACCACGGAGGCGGTCGTCCGGCGACCGAGCGATTCCGCGCTGCCCCCGACCGCCATGCCCTCGGTGCAGGCAATGAGACCGATGATGAGCGCCATGAAAGGCGATTTATAAAGGCCTGAGAGGAAGCTCGACATATCGATGGCGTCGTGCAGGCGAGCGATGAAAGCATCAGGCGTGATGCTCGAATAAAGCCACAGCATCATCATGCCACCTGCGAGAGTGGCAAGCGCAGCGATGAAGGACAGCAGCGGCAGAACGATCAACAGCGCCAGGATGCGCGGCAGGATGAGAACATTGATCGGATCCATGCCCATCACGCGCAACGCGTCGATTTCCTCGCGCATCTGCATGGAGCCAAGCTCCGCGGTGATGGCGCTGCCCGAGCGGCCCGCAACCATGATGGCGGTCAACAAGAGCGAGATTTCGCGCAAAGCGAGAATGCCGAGAAGATCGACGGAGAAGACTTCAGCGCCGAAATAGCGCAGCTGGAAGGCCGATTGCTGGGCGAGGATGGCGCCGATGATGAAGGACATCAGCACCACGATCGGCACGGCGCGAAGCCCGATCATCTCCATCTGGTTGATGATCGCATAAAACCGCGCCGAACCCGGATGCAGGATGACGTGCAGGATTTCCAGGATCACCGAGCCGAGCATGGTGACGATGCGTCTCGCATCCGCGATGATCGACAGGACAGTCTGCCCGACATCGGCAAAAACGTTCGACTTCTTGGGGTGCGGTAGCGTCTCGCCGTCTTTGAGCGCCACGCGCACCCTCTCGATCAGGGTCTCGCGTCCGTCCTCCGCGCCGACATAGGTGACGTCCCGGCCCGATTCCCGCCAGGCTTTCTCCAGCCGCACGAGGAGAAAAGCGCCCGCTGTGTCGAGCGTCTCAAGTTCGGACAGATCGATTTCCAGACGGTGCGCACGGCTCTCCTGATCGCCCGTCGCCTTCTGCAGCGAACGGCCGAGATTGGCGGCCTGGTCGATCGCCCACACCCCCTTGGGCCGCAGGACAAAACGCTCGCCGACCAGTTCGTAGGAGAGATCGGACGTCATAACCTCACGTGACGTAACAACAGCTGACGCTGCCCTTGCAGCGTGCTAACGGTGCGGCCTTCATGGCGCGGACTTTGCCCGCACCGACCAGGCATCACAAGCGCAACGAGGCCACACATTTCAAATGATTGAGCGTCCTTATCTTATTTTCCTCGGCGACGTTCCGGACAAGCTCGCGGCCAAGACGGCCTATGGTGTCGTCGACTGGAGCCGAGAATGGTGTGTCGGTCAGCTGCGTCTCCCCGGCTGCCAGGCCGATACGGGTCTGAAGGATATGACGATTGCCGAGGCGACCGAAGCTGGCGCCCGCACCCTCATCATCGGAGCCGTCAATCCCGGCGGCGTGTTGCCTGAGCATTGGACGTCGACGATCGTGGAGGCGATCGAAGCCGGCATGGATATCGCAAGCGGCCTGCATGTGCGGCTTGCCTCCGTCGACGCGATCCGCGAGGCGGCCGAGCGCGAGGGCGTCAAACTCCACGACACGCGCCACGCCGATCGTCGCTTTGCCACGGGCAAGGGCACAAAGCGCCCGGGCAAGCGGCTTTTGACCGTCGGCACCGACTGCTCGGTCGGCAAGAAATACGCGGCGCTCGCGATCGATCGCGAACTCAACGGACGCGGCGTCAACTCGACCTTTTGCGCCACCGGCCAGACCGGCGTCATGATTTCCGGCCGAGGCGTCGCGATCGACGCCGTTGTCGCCGACTTCATCTCCGGCGCGGCTGAGTGGCTGTCGCCTGCGACCGAGCCGGACCACTGGCAGATCGTCGAGGGCCAAGGCTCGCTCTTCCATCCCTCGTTTGCCGGCGTCAGCCTCGGCCTTCTGCACGGTGCCCAGCCGGACGTCTTCGTCGTCTGCCACGAGCCGACACGCACCAAGATGCGCAATGTCGAAGCCCCGATTTCGACGATCGAGGCGGTGATCGAGGAAACGATGCGGCTCGGGCGCCTCACCAATCCGGACATTGCCCCGCTCGGCATATCGATCAACACGCAGGCACTCTCTGACGACGAGGCGAAAGCCTGTCTCGCAGAGGCGGAAGAACGCTATGGGCTGCCGGCCTGCGATCCGATCCGCACCGGTGTCGCCAAACTCGTGGACCGCCTTCTCAAAGAGTTCGTGGCATGAGCCTGTCGCTCGATCTCGCCGTCGAATCCTGGCCGATCGCCGGCAGCTTCACGATCTCCCGCGGTTCGCGCACCGAGGCGAAGGTCATCGTCGCGCATCTGAAGGACGGGTCCCATACCGGACGGGGCGAATGCGTCCCCTATCCGCGTTATGGCGAGACGGTTGAAAGCGTCGCAGAACAGATTCGCGGCGTCGACCTTGAAGGGCTCGACCGCGAAACGCTGAGAAAGCGGCTGCCGGCCGGTGCCGCGCGCAATGCAATCGATTGTGCCCTCTGGGACCTTGAGGCCAAGCGCGACGGCACGTCCGCCGCGGATCGCTGCGGCCACATGGTCGCCCGCCCGCTCGAGACCGCGTACACCATCTCTCTCGGCAGCCCGAGCGACATGGCAAGCGCGGCTCACCGTGCGGGTCACAATCATGTGCTCAAGCTGAAGCTCGGCGGAGAAGGCGATGCGGAACGCGTCCGCGCCGTTCGGGCGGCCATGCCGCATGTGCCGCTCATCGTCGACGCCAACGAATCGTGGAGCGAGCACAACATCCTCGAAAACATGCGCGCCTGCGCGGAATCTCACGTCCAGCTGATCGAGCAACCATTGCCGGCCGGTGAAGACGAGATGCTGCGGGAGATGCCGCATGTGGCGCCCATCTGCGCCGACGAGAGCCTTCACACACTCGCCGATCTCGACGGCCTCACCGGCAAGTACGACGCCGTCAACGTCAAGCTCGACAAGGCCGGAGGCCTGACCGAAGCGCTGGAGCTCGTCCGCGAGGCACGCCGGCGCGGCTATCTGATCATAATCGGCTGCATGGTGGGCACGTCGCTTGCGATGGCGCCGGCCGTCATCCTGGCCCAGGATGCCGATGTCGTCGATCTCGACGGCCCTCTCCTCCTGGCGCGCGATCGCCAGCCCGGCCTTGTTTATGTGGGCTCGCTCGTCGAACCCCCGACGCCGCAGCTCTGGGGCTGAGCCTTCAGAAAAGCTCTGAGAGACTGCTCTAGGCTTTGAGGCCGCGCGGAAGGCGCCATGCAATCGCAAGTGCGCAGGCGCCGAACGCGGCCATGAGCAGGAACGGCAGAGATGGTGCAATCCCGTAAAGCGCCCCGGCCGCCAGGGTGCCGCTGCCGATCACCAGCCCGGCGCTCAGCTGGTAGGCGGCCTGAAGCCGCGCCGTATGCCCTGCTTCAGCGACTGCGGCGAGCGCCATCATCGCCCCGAGATGCGTCGCCGCGAAGGTGAGGCCATGCAGGACCTGCAAGACGAAGGCCCATGAGACGTCGGTTGCGAAGGCAAAGAGCGACCACCGCAGCAGCGCGCCCGTGGCACCCGCGATGAGGAAACGTCGTGCGCCCCAGCCGACGAAATGCCGCGCGAACCAGAACAGCGCGATTTCGATGACCACACCGAGCGACCAGAGAGCCGCGATGACGAGGTCGGAGAAACCGAGCGAGCGCCAGTAGAGGCTGCCGAAGGCGTAGTAAGCGCCGTGGCTGCCCGTCACGAGGCTGGCGGCAGCGATGGTCAGAACGAGCCGCCGATCCCTCGGGAAACCGATCATCCCGCCACCCTTGGCCAGCTTTGCGGCCCGCCCGACCAGCGGCAGCGATAGCGCGGCAATGATCCCGAAGGCGAAAGCCGCAAGCTGCAGCCCGTATACGGCATCGACCGAGACGCTTGAGATGATCTGGCCGGCAGCGAAATTCCCGACGATGAACGCGACCGATCCCCAAAGCCGAATCCGCCCGTAATCATTGCCATGCCGACGCACGCCCGTGAGCGCCACAGCATCCCCCAAAGGCACGAGCGCATTCCAGAAGATCAGTGCGGCAGAAGAAATCAGAAGCAGCGCCGCAGCACCTCCGGCAAAATTGAGAGCAAAGAAAACGAGGGTCGCGATGCCGGCATAAAGTGCCGCAGCGACCCGCAATTCGCCGAGACGATCGGCGGCCGCGGCGAGCGTCCCGCTCAGGACCGCACGCACCAGCAACGGCAAAGCAACAGCCACACCGATCTGTCCGTCGGAAAGCCCCTGCGCTTCGAGCCACACCGGGAAGAAGGGCAGATAAACGCCGAGCGCAAAGAAGACGGCGGCGAGGAAGCCCGCGCTCTTCAGTCCGAAAACGCGTCTTGCACGGTGCTTGCCGTCGCCATTAGCTCTTTCTAAGCTCTTCCGGTCCATCTTCGGACCCGTCAACGCGATTGCGTTCTGGAAGAGGAAAAGGCATGGCGCGCCTGATCGAAAAGGGCCTGACGGACATCGAGTACGAGACGATGCTGTCGGCGCTGACCAGCACGTCGAAGGGACGCGCTTTCCTCGAGGAATATGTGCGCCGTTCGCGTCGCACCGAGACCCGTTCGCTGATGACGGCGATGACGAGGCTTGCGATGAATGTCAGCACACTGCGCACGCAGCTGAAGCCGAGTCAGATCGCGCGTGAATTGACGCGAATTGCGGGCAATGTGCCGCCGGGACGGGCGCGTCAGGATCTGATGGTGCTTGCCGCGGGTTTGCACGACGCAGCACCCGATGCCGCGGCAACCGCAGGACAGACGGCTGACATTCTGGAGCGTCTGAAGCAATTCCGTCCCTTCGGCACCGCGTCGGAAGAAAGCCGGGACGACCGCGACCGGGCGTCGGAAGAAAACCACTAAGCCGCCGAGCGATAACGAGCGAGCGCCTGCGCCAGGACGGAATCGTCGACATTGCCGCCGGAGAGAACCAAAACGACGACGGTTCCGCGCACATCGACCGAACCCGACAGCAAGGCGGCAAGGGCGAGCGCGCCCCCCGGCTCCAGCACCAGCCGAAAACGCTCATAGGCAAAGGCGATGGCATTGAGCGCCGCATCGTCGCTCACCGTGCGTGTTCCCGACAGACGCTCGCGATTGATGGCGAAGCCGATCTCCCCAGGTGCAGGCGCCAGCAACGCGTCACAGACGGAGCCGCTGGTTCGCTCGTTTCTGACGATCTGGTCGGCGGCGAGCGATCGCCCATAATCGTCGAAGCCTTCAGGCTCCATCGCAAGGACGCGGCAGTTCGGCGCGCGCTCGGTCACCGCGAGCGACACGCCGGCAGCCAGTCCGCCGCCGCTGCAGGGCATCATCACGATGTCCGGGACAAGCCGCATATTGGCGAGTTCAGAGGCGATCTCGAGCCCGATCGTTCCCTGCCCGGCGATGACCTTGGTGTCGTTATAGGGATGGATCAGAAAGCCGCCCTCGCGGCGGATGAGGTCCGCAAGCACTTCCTCGCGGTCTTCGCGCGCACGATCATAGGTGATGATGCGGGCGCCCGCCGCGCGCGTTCGATTGACCTTCACCGCTGGCGCGTCTTCCGGCATGACGATCGTCGCCGGCACGCCTGCGAGACGCGCCGCCTCCGCAACGCCCTGGGCGTGATTGCCAGACGAACAGGCGACCACGCCGCCCGCAGCGGCGTCGCCCGCCGCCATCAGCGCATTGTAGGCTCCGCGAAACTTGAACGAGCCGGTCCGCTGCATGCATTCCGGCTTCAGGAAGACGCGGGCGGCGAATTGCTCCGACAAGGCTGGCGCAGCAATGAGAGGCGTCCGCATGGCTCGCCCTTGCAGGCGGGTCGCAGCAGCCTCGATATCGTTGAGAGAAACCGGCAGGGTCATGGATCGCCCTTAAGGCGTTTTTCATCCGCTTTGAAGAGGTAGAAAAGTATCGTATCCGCTATTCTACGACGTCATGCGGCGAGCTGGCAGTCCGGCCCCTGTGCCTTGACGAGATTCTCGCGAAATTCCTGCACGCTCGCATCCCAGCTGAAGCGCGTCGCATAGGCCCGCGCCGCCTCTCCCGAAAGATCGAGGCACTGAAGCGCCGCAGCCCGCAGATCCTGGCTCAAAACCCCGATCTCCGGTTCCACGATCACATCGCTCGGGCCGGTGACGGGATATGCGGCAACCGGCAGGCCGGAGGCGAGCGCCTCCAGGAGAACGTTGCCAAACGTGTCCGTCAGGCTCGGAAAGACGAAAACATCCGCAGCCGCGTAGGCATGGGCAAGCTCCTCGCCTTCCATGGCTCCAAGGAAATGCACATCCGGATGACGCGCTTTCAGATCGGCAAGGGCCGGCCCGTCGCCTACGACGACCTTGGAACCGGGCAGGTCGAGCGACGTGAACGCCGCGAGGTTCTTTTCCACGGCGACACGGCCGACATTCAAGAATACCGGGCGCGGCAATCCGAGGTCGGCCCCGGCACGCGGATGGAAGAGATGGGAATCGACCCCGCGCGACCAGCGCATCAGATTGCGGAAGCCGCGTTCCGTGAGCTCGGCCTCCAGAGAAGGCGTCGCGACCATGCAGCCGGCGGCGGCGTTGTGGAACCAGCGCATCATCCCGTAGAGCGCCCCAAGCGGCACCGGCGCCCGCGCACGCACATATTCGGGAAACTTAGTGTGGTAGCTCGTGGTGAAGCGCTGCCCCGTCTTCAGGCAATGGCGCCGCGCCAGAAAACCGAGCGGACCCTCGGTCGCGATGTGAATGCAATCGGGGCGCGCCGCCTCGATCATGCGGCCGACACGCGTCTTCGTCGTCACGGAAAGGCGGATGTCCGGATAGGTCGGCATCGGCAGCGTGGAAAAGCGCTCCGGCGCGATCACCGTGACCTCGTCGCCGCCCTCGGTCAGAATATCGACAACCCGCTTGAGCGAGCGCACAACCCCGTTGACCTGGGGGAACCAGGCGTCGGTGACAATGACGAGCCTCATCGGGTCATGCTCAGGCAGCAACCGGTGTCGGAGCGTGATGCGGCTCACTCAAAGGGGCGGCCCGCATGATCTCCGACCAGCGGATAATCTCCATCCGCCCGTCGTGATGCTCGGCCACCGCGGTACAGCTTTCGACCCAGTCACCGCAATTGACGTATTTGATGCCATTGCTGTCGTCGCGAATGGCCGCATGGTGGATATGCCCGCACACGACCCCGTCGGCGCCCTGGCGCTGCGCCTCCGCCGAGAGCGCTTCTTCGAACGCACCGATGAAATTCACGGCGTTCTTGACCTTTAGCTTCGCCCAGGCCGACAGCGACCAGTAAGAAAAGCCGAGAGCGCGCCGCAGCTGATTGACGTAGGTGTTGACGCCGAGAGCCGTGACATAGGCCCAGTCGCCCAGGAAGGCGAGCCATCTGGCATGGCGCACGACGACGTCGAACTGGTCGCCGTGGATGATCAGGAAGCGGCGTCCGTCGGCCGTCTCATGGATGACGCTGTCACACACTTCGATGCCGCCGAAATGGCTGCCGAGATAGCCGCGCAAGAATTCGTCGTGGTTGCCCGGGATATAGACGAGCTTGGCGCCCTTGCGGCCCTTGCGCAGAAGCTTCTGCACCACGTCGTTGTGGTACTGAGGCCAGTACCAGCCCCGGCGCAGGCGCCAGCCGTCGACGATATCTCCGACGAGATAAATCGTCTCGGCGTCATGCACCTTCAGAAACTCCAACAACAGCTCGGCCTGGCACCCGCGCGTGCCGAGATGAATGTCAGATAGAAACAATGTCCGGAAATGATTTGGCGGAGCCATCGCCGTGCTTCCCATGTCTTTCAAGCATGAAAAACCCGATTCAGGTATCAGTTGTGTGACATCGGCCGACGCAAAGCTGCGGCAGGGCGTCCCGCGCTGGAATGAAAAGCCGCCTCCCCTAGAAAACGTCAACAAACATAGGAGAACGCCATGGATCTCGGCATCGAAGGACGGACAGCCGTCGTATGCGCCTCAAGCCGCGGGCTGGGGAAAGGCTGCGCGGAAGCGCTCGCCAAAGCCGGCTGCCGGCTCATCATCAATGGCCGCAACGCGGAGAGCCTGGAGACAACGGCAAGCGATCTCCGACTTCTGGGCGCCGACGTCACCGCGGTCGCCGCCGATATCGGCAGCCGTGAGGGACAAGAGCGCGTTCTCACCGCGGCAAAGGCGGTCGATATTTTGATCAACAATAATGGCGGTCCGCCCCGCCGCGGCTTCCGCGAACTGACGCGCGAGGACATGTTGGAGGGCGTCACCCAGAACATGGTGACACCGATCGAACTCATTCAGGCCGTCGCCGACGGCATGGTCGACCGCGGCTTCGGGCGGATCGTCAACATCACCTCCCTGTCGGTGCTGATGCCGATCCCGGGCCTCGACCTTTCCTCTGGTGCCCGGGCTGGTTTGACGGCCTTCCTCGCCGGAGTGTGCCGCGAATTCGTGCCCCACAACGTCACCATCAACAACATCCTGCCCGGCAAGATGGACACGGACCGCCTACGTGCGGGGATCTCCTGGCAGGCCGAAAAGACCGGGATCAGCGAGGACGAGGCGGCGAAGCGCGAGGCGGCTGCAATTCCCGCCGGGCGCTTCGGAACGCCGGAAGAATTCGGCGAGCTCGCCGCCTTCCTCTGCTCGGCGCAGGCCGGCTACATCACGGGACAGAATTTCCGGGTCGACGGAGGCCTGCTTCCGGTCGCTTTTTGAGCGCGACCACACGGCCTGCCTCAAGGCAGTTTTGGTGAGGAAGGATGCTCGCAACGGCCGTGCTCTGAACCAAGGCCATCACAAAAGCAGAAGGCACAAAAAAGGGGCCGGTCAGCCGGCCCCTTTCGAATTCCAGGACTTCGACGAAGCCTCAGTATTTGGCGACGATCGGCTCTTCCGTGCGCGGGCCGCCGAACTTCATCTTCAAAGCCGCAGACAGGATGTGCACGGAGCCATCCGAGGTGCCGTCAAAAGGACCGTTGGAGAGCGGGCCTCCGGCAGCCGCCGGAATGAGATCGGTGTCATCGGCCGTGATGTAGGAATAGCCGACGTCGAAGGAGAAACGCTCGGTCGCCTGATAGCTCGCACCAGCGGAGAACCACCAGCGATCGTTGTCCGGCAGGCGGAAGGAGCGGTTGGCATTGTCGTTCGGCGACAATTCACGCGCCACACCGGCACGCACCGTGAGGTCCGGATTGACGTCGTATTCGCCACCGAGAGCGAAATACCAGCTGTCTTCATACTCGAAGCCCAGGGGGATCGGTGCCGGCGCGCCGCTCAGCGTCACCGTCTGGAAGCGGCTCCAATTCGCCCATTCGAGGCCGGCCGTCAGCCGGAAACCATCCATGATGCGCTGACGCAAGCCGACGCTCACCTTGTCCGGCATGTCGAAACCGTCTGCGTCGACATCGAACCGCCCGATCTGGGTCACGAGCGGGCCTTCGAGATCGTGGTCGATGCGGGAGCGATAACCAATACCGATTTCCGTGCCGTCCATCGGCTTCAACTGAATACCGGCGGTCATGCCGAACCCGACGTCGTCCGCATCGTCGAGGGCCGAGACACCGAATACCGGAAGCGTTTGGCCGGTCAGGCGAACATTGGCGTATTCCACGACCGCGCCAACGGCGATGGTGAGGTAATCATTGAACTGATAGGCGACGACCGGGTTGGCCGCCATCGTGAAGACTTCCGTCGTTCCCGCAATACCGCTGGTGCGCACGAGCGAATTGTAATCGTATTTCGTCGCAAGCCCGAACGGCGCGTTGATGCCGAGGCCGAGGATGATGTTGTCGTTCACCCGGTAGCCGTAATAAGAAGCGGGCACGGGCGCGTTCTCGGCGATATCCCCTTCGTTCTGCGGGAAGGGCGAGAGAATATCGACATCCGAGCGCGGCGCGATATAGGAAATCACGCTCTCACTCTGGAAGCCCATGACGGCGCTCAGTGTCGCCGGGTTCCAGAACATCGACGACAGGCTGCCGCCCGCTGCCATGCCGGCAAAGGCCATACCCTGACCATAAGCACTCTGCTCGCGCAGCGCGAATGCGCCTGCATGCGCCATGCTGCTCGCTGTCACCGCGATGAGTGCGGCGGCGGCCACGCTATGGCCGAGATGCCTCTTCAGTTTGTGCATTCGCTCCCTCCCCCGATTCGTTTGGCTCACATGTGGCAGCACTAAGCCATGCGTCTTTAGGACAAGCAATCGCGGAACGCCGACACCGGACGTGCTCCGCGTCTTCGGTAAGCGATTGTGACAAAACCGCCACGATTGCCGTTGCGGAAGTGTAGTGAAACAGTATTTCTTGGATATCTCCGCCTTGAGCTCCGCAGATCTCTAGATCGCGGCCGGAAACTTCCCACACATACAGCCGGGCTCCGAAAAGCCAGAAGTGCGCCGACGAAGCTCCGCTCGGAATGCCTCGCCAGACGCGAGCGAATAACATTCTCCCGATCGTCCACTCGGCAGGACAGAGATGCGCTCTGTCGCCGCAAGGCGCATCGGCATGCTTTGGGAGCAGCCTGTCTCCGCCCTACATTGAGAACCGTTCTCAGTTTCCGTCATCACGGATGACGCTGGTGGCGCCACTCTTCCCCCCGGGTCGGCGCCACGTCACATTTCGGAGGTCGCATGACCCATCATCGTCTTTTCGGCCGGCTGGTTCCCGTGGAACTGGCAGCCGCCATCATTCTCACGGCCGCAGCCTGCTTCAGCTTTGTCGGGCACGCCCACGCCGCCGACGTTCCCGGGCCTCTCGTGGACGTCGACTGGCTCAAGACCAATCTCGACCAGCCAGATCTCGTCGTTCTCGATACGAGGGGCGAGGCGGACGGATCCGATCCCTATGCGGAAGGCCACATTCCGGGCGCCGTCCACGCACCCTATCCGGGCGGCTGGCGCGCGACGCGTGACGGCGTTCCCGGTCAGCTTCCGGAGCTTTCAGCTCTTGAGAAACATATCGGCAGCCTGGGGATTTCCGGCGACGAGACCATCGTCATTGTCCCGGCCGCGTCGAGCTCCAGCGAGTTCGGCGGCGCGACGCGCATCTATTGGACGCTCAAGCTCGCGGGCCTCGATCACCTCGCCATTTTGAATGGCGGCTACCGCGCCTGGAATGCCGATCCGAGCACGACGCTTGCGACGGATACGCCCGAAATCGTTGCCGCCGACTTCAAGGCGCAACTGCGGCCGGAACTGCTCGTCTCGAGCGATGACGTCCGTTCGCATCTCGATGACGGCTCCACCGTTCTCCTCGATGGACGTCCGGCCGAACAGTTCAAGGGCAAGGAAAAGCATCCGGCCGCGAAGCGCTTCGGTCATCTTCCGGGCGCCGTCAATCTCGACCAGTCGGTCTTCTTCGATCCGGCGACGGGAAAGCTCGTGCCGCAGACGGTCGCCGCATCGCTCCTGCCGGAGGCTGCGGCGCAGTCGAAGGCCGAGGTGGTGAGCTACTGCAACACCGGGCACTGGGCCTCGATGAACTGGTTCGTCCTGTCGGAAGTTCTCGGACACAAGAACGTGACGCTCTACGACGATTCCATGGTGGGTTGGACGGAAAATCCCGACAATCCGGTCGAGAGCGAGCGCAGCCGCCTCGACGACATCAAGGCCTGGTGGAACGGCAACGGCTAAGCCTGCCGTTTCCTGTCCCTGTCATAACTTGAGAGATTGAATGTCCGTCTCAGCTGAAACGGCGCGGGGGAGCGGTGCTCCCGCATCCGCTGCCGAAATCGTCGCCGCGATCGACCGCTCCGCCCTCGCCTTCGCGGCGGCCGCCCTTCTCCTCGGCACCCTGATCATCGGCTACGAGGTCTCGCCAAAGATGGCCTCGCTGTTTTTGATCGGAGCCGGGCTTGGCGCCGCACTCCTTCATGGCGCCTTCGGGTTCACCGCCGGATGGCGCAATTGCGTCACGAAAAGCGATGGGCGCGGGCTCCGGGCTCAGCTCTGGGTCATCGCCTTCACGGCACTCTTTTTCATCCCGTTGATCAACGGGATGGTGCCCGGCTTGACCGTCCAGGGTGCAATCGCGCCGGTCGGCACCTCGCTCATTGTCGGCTCGTTCCTCTTCGGCCTCGGCATGCAGCTCGCCAATGGCTGCGGCTCTGGCACGCTTTTCACCCTCGGTGGGGGCTCAGGCCGGATGCTGATCACGCTGGTCGCCTTCATCATCGGCTCGGTCGTCGGTTCCGTTCAGCTCCCCTGGTGGCTCGACCAGCCGGGCTTCGATCCGGTCAACCTCGCCGAGTTCCTGACCGTGCCGGGTGCGCTGATCGCGATCTTTGTCGGCCTTGCGCTCGTCGGCGCCCTTACCTTCGCCATGGAAAAGCGGGCGAACTTTATGGCCCCGGCCAGGAAGCCCGGGCATTTCTGGCGCGGACCCTGGCCGCTTCTGTGGGCCGGTGGCGCACTCGTCGTGCTCAACCTGTTGACGCTCCTCATCGCCGGCCATCCCTGGACGATCACCTATGGTTTCGCTCTGTGGGGCGCGAAGGCGGCACAGGCGATCGGCATCGACATGTCGGCTTATGAGTTCTGGCAATGGCCGAAAGGCGATCAGGCGCTGCACACCTCGCTTCTCGCAGACGTCACCTCGGTGATGAATATCGGCCTGGTGCTGGGCGCGATGGCGACCGCCGCACTTGCGGGATCTTTCGCCAAGGCGCCTCTGCCGAGTGCGAAATCCGCGCTTGCCGCCGTCATCGGCGGCCTTTTGATGGGCTACGGCGCCCGCCTCGGCTTCGGCTGCAACATCGGGGCCTTCCTCGGCGGCATCGCCTCGGGTTCCCTGCACGGGTGGATCTGGTTCGCCTCGGCCTTTCTCGGCACTCTGATCGGCATCCGGCTGCGGCCTGCCTTCGGTCTGGCGAATTGAGGCGGTGATGGCGCGTTATCTTCTTTTCGGCTTCGTGACACTCGGGCTCCTGCTCGTTCTTGCCGACCATCTCCTGTCACCGCCTCTGCATCAGACGGGAACGAGCGACGTCGTCGCCTGCGCCCCCTGCGGCGCGCCCTGTCCGTCGACGCGATAAAACTTGATCAACGGCGGGCGGCGAGAAGCGCCGCCTCGCTCACTTCCGACCAGGGCTGCATCCGCGCCCGCGCCGAGCGGTAGCTTTCAACGATCTCGGCCTGCACGCCGCCGGCGTCTGCAAGCTCGTCGAAGACCTCGTCGGACGCCTGGCGCGCTGCAGCCAGGAAATCGTCGGGAAACCGTCTGAGCACCACACCCTTGTCCTGCGTGAGCTGTTCCAGAGCCCTCGCATTTTCCCATTCGGCCTCGCCCAGGCCGCGAATGTTCTCCACCGCAAGGACATGGCGCACGATCGCCTTGAGATCGCCCGGCAGCTTCTCCCAGGCGGAGATCGAGACGAGGCCCTCGCCGGTTCCGTTCGGCTCGTGAAAGCCCGGCCAGTAATAGTTCTTCGCAACCTGCCAGAATCCCATGGCAAGATCGGACCAGGGCCCCAAAAACTCCGTCGCGTCGATCGTCCCCGACTGGAGCGCCGGCAAAATCTCCGATGCTGGCAGCGACACGGGCGTTGCCCCGAGCCGGCGCGCGACCTCACCACCGAGGCCT
Source organism: Afifella aestuarii (assembly GCF_004023665.1). NCBI lineage: Bacteria > Pseudomonadati > Pseudomonadota > Alphaproteobacteria > Hyphomicrobiales > Afifellaceae > Afifella > Afifella aestuarii. The sequence continues at coordinate 1,641,653 of NZ_SAUF01000001.1, read as the reverse complement.
GGCATGCGAATTTTGAGGCCTTTGAAATCGTCGAGCGAGTTGATCTCGCCGCGATACCAGCCGCCCATCTGAAAGCCGGTGTTTCCGGCCATGAACGGCTTCACCCCGAACGGGCGATAAAGCTCGTCCCACAGCTCCTGACCGCCGCCATGGTCGATCCAGGTGATATGCTCCAGAGGGGTCAGGCCGAAAGGCGCCGCGGTGAAGACTGGAGCGACCTTCGCCTTGCCGGCCCAGAACAGAGAGGCGGTATGCGCCATCTCGGCTGTCCCTTCCGACACCGCATCGAACACGGCAAGGGCCGGGACGATCTCGCCCGCAGCATGCACCTGCACGATCATGCGTCCGCCGGACGCGAGCTCGATATCACGTGCGATCCGTTCCGCCGAAACGCCGGGGCCCGGCAGGTTCTTCGGCCACGACGTGACCATCGACCATTCGATGCGGCTTTGGGCGACTGCCGGTCGGGCAAGTGCGCCAGCGCCTGCAGTCGCCGCCCCTCCGGCGAGAAGGCCGCGCCGGCTGAGGCCGTGGCCAGAGCTCACCCATTCCTCCATTGCCGGTAGAAATGGTGAACCGGTCCATGCCCCTTGCCGACCTCCAAAAGGTCCGCATTGACGATGGCGTTGTGGACATAGGCCTTGGCGGCATCGACCGCCTCCGGCAGGCCGAGCCCGTTGGCAAGCCCCGCCGCAATCGCCGAGGACAGCGTGCAGCCGGTACCGTGTGTATTCTTGGTGTCGATGCGCGGCGCGCTGAACCAATGGGCCTCGCCTTCGAACCACAACAGGTCCGCGGCTTCATCGCCATTGCCATGCCCGCCTTTGAGAAGGACCGCCCCGGCGCCGAAATCGGCAAGCGCCTGCGCCTGGCGCAGCATGGTGTCGGAATCGTCCGCAGGCTCCTCGTCGAGCAGGCGGGCCGCTTCCATCAGATTGGGCGTGATCACGGCGGAAAGCGGGAAAAGCCTCTCGCGCAGGCTCGTCACGGCCTCATCGGCAATGAGCGGATCGCCGGAAGCGGCCACCATCACCGGATCGAGCACGACGGGACCGGGCTCCCACCGCGTCAGCCCCTCGGCCACCGTCTCGATGACCGCCGGCTTCGAGAGCATGCCGATTTTGGTCGCGCCGACGGCAAGGTCGGAGAAGACCGCATCCATCTCGGCCGCCACGAAATCCGCGGGCACGTCGTGAATGGCCCTCACACCGCATGTGTTCTGGGCGACCAGCGCCGTGATCACCGTCGCGCCATAGACGCCAAGGGCGGAGAAAGTCTTGAGGTCGGCCTGGATGCCGGCGCCGCTGGTCGGGTCTGTGCCTGCAATCGAAAGTGCGATGGCCGTCATTGTGTGTCCTTCGCTGTACGAATTTCTTCAAGAAGCGCCTGGGCGGCGGCTTGTGGATCGTCGGCCCCCATGATGGCGGACACGACGGCAACGCCCTCGGCCCCGGCAGCGATGCATTCGGCGGCATTGGAAGCGCCGATCCCACCGATAGCAACGGAGCGAAGCCCGACCGCTCTTGTGACCGCAGCAAGCCCCTCCAAGCCGATGGCCGCTCCGGCATTGGGCTTGGTGGCCGTCGTATAGACCGGTCCGACCCCGATATAATCGGCGCCGGAAAGAGCCTCTCGGGACGCCTCATGTTCCGCCGCATTGCCCACGGAAATCCCGAGGATGCGTTCTTCGCCGATCAGCCGCCGTGCATCCGCGCCGTCCATGTCGCTCTGACCGAGATGCACGCCGTCAGCCCTGGCCGCGAGCGCGACATCGATGCGGTCATTGACGATGAGCGGCACGCTCATCGGCTCCAACAGCGCCTTCAGGCGACGCGCAATGGCAACGAGTTCACGCGTGCCGGCGTCGGGATCGCGCAGCTGCACCAGCGTCACACCGCCTTTGACGGCCGCAGCGACCGTCTCGAAAAAATCGCGCGGACCACAGAGCTTCGGATCGGTGACGAGATAAAGCGAAAGATCGAAGGGATGACGCATCATTTCGCCTCCCCGCTTCCAGCGCCAATACCGGAATGAGCGGCAAGAAGATCCTTGTCCATGCGGAAAAGCGCGTCACAAAGCTCGGCCGGAAGATGACCAGGCCCGTTGCCGCATCGCTCACCAGCGATCCGGCCGGCAGCGGCATAAACGGCAAGCCCGGCGGTCGCCGCTTCGAGCGGCGGCCGCACGGCCGAGAAAGCGGCCACACAGGCGGAAAGCGCACAGCCGAGGGCGGTCGAGCGCGGCATGAGATCATGCCCGCCGGTGATCGAAACGACCTCATCGCCATCTGTCGCGTAATCCGTGGCGCCAGTCACGGCAACGACACTTCCCGATGTCCGCGCCAGCGCCTTCGCCGCCGCAACGGCCTGATCGGAGGCGGCAAGAGAATCGACCCCCCTGCCGAGTGCCCCAGCCTCGCCTGCGAGGCTCATGATCTCGCTCGCATTGCCGCGCACGATCGCGGGTCGCAGGGACAGAAGTGTGTTCGCGGCTTCGCTTCGAAATGGCGTCGCGCCCGTCGCCACCGGGTCAAGCACCCAGGGCTTCTGCTGCTCCCCCATGGCCTCGGCGGCTTTTTTCATGGCGCGCAGCCAGGCGGGCGACAACGTGCCGATATTGACGACGAGCGCATCCGCAAGCTTGGCGAAATCACCGACTTCTTCCTCGGCATGCACCATCGCAGGCGATGCGCCGAGTGCGAGAAGCGCATTCGCGGAGACGCTCATCGAAACGAAGTTGGTGATGTTTTGGACGAGAGGCCGGCGCGCCCGCAGATCCGTCAGCGCCGCAAAGACCTCGTCGATCGTCATAGGCATGAAATTCTCCCACTTCGGACCCGGCCCGAAGCGGAAGCAAATGAACGACGAGGATTTCTCGGCATCATCCCATCCCTCCGCCGGTGTTAACCGGATCAGGTTCGAGGGGTTGGCCGGATCGCCTCTCAGCCGCCTACAGATTGCAGCGGCACCCCCTGAGACGTCTTCCGATCTAGTGGTCTCAGAACCGCTTTGCAAGCATCGGCCGCTTGGCCCTTGCCGCGACCGGACAGTTGCGGTTTTCTCCGCGCCAAGGAGACAGCCATGACCCCGTTTTTCGTACTCATCAAATGCCAGCTCGGCCAGGCCTACCAGGTCGCCACCGCCCTGGCCGACGCCGAGATCGCGTCAGAAATCTATTCCACAGCAGGCGATTACGACCTTCTCGCAAAGTTCTATCTGAGCGCAGACGACGACATCGGCCGCTTCGTACAGGAAAAGGTGCACGTCATCGAAGGCATCCAGGACACCAAAACGATTCCCACCTTCAAGGCGTTCTGAGGCTCATCCGCCTCACCCCTGCGGCGTCGACAATTTGCGCATCTTTCGCCGCTCCAGCCCCAATTGATGCTCGCGGTAGATGATGAAGATGCCGGCAGCGATGACGACCGCTCCGCCCACGGCGACGTTGATTCCGGGAATTTCATTGAAGAGCAGATAGCCGGCGATCGTGCCCCAGATCATCGAGGCATACTCGAAAGGCGCGATCGTTGACGTCTCGGCATAACGATAGGCGGCCGTCAGGGTGATCTGCCCGAGGCCACCGAAAAGCCCGCACAGGATGAGAAGGATCATCTCTTCCGTATCGGGCATGACCCACCCGAACGGGATGGTGAAAAGCGCCACGACCGTGCACGTGACGGAAAAATAGAAGACGATGGCGGAGGTCGATTCCGTCGCCGTCATCTTGCGGATGAGGATCGCGACCACCGCCGTCAGCACCATGGAGCCGAGCGCGCAGAGCGAGCCGACGAATTCCCGCCCGCCGAGTTCACCGCTTGAGAGGAGATCGAAGCGCGGCCACAGCACGATCATGATGCCGACGAAACCGACAGCAACGGCGGTCGAACGATAGATGCGCACCGTTTCGTGCAGGATCAGGGCGCCCAACACGACGATCATCAAAGGCGCACCGTAGCTGATCGCCATGGATTCGGGCAGAGGCAGGCGCTGGACGCCGGCGAACCACAGCATCATCGTGGTCACCCCGACGAGGCCGCGACGGGCATGGCTCCAGGGATCTTTGGTGCGCACGGCCTCCTTGAGCTTGTTCTGCCAGGCGAGCATGCCGAGGAGCGGAACGAGCGCAAATGCGGAGCGAAAGAAAACGATCTCGCCGGTCGGCACGCGCTCGCCGACGAGCTTGATGCAGGAAAGCATCAGCGCAAAGGCAATGGTCGAGCTGACCTTGAGAATGATGGCGCGGGTCGCTGTGGTCACGATTGCCCACCGCCTCGGCTCTGCCGCGCGTTACGCCGGCAGTCCGCTACGTCTTTGGTCACCCTAGCCTCGTTGTCCGGGGAGCGCCGCCTTTGCGGCTTGAATGGCATTCCATACCCGCAGCGGTGTCGCCGGCAGGTCGAGATGGCGGATCCCGTACTCTCGATAAAGCGCATCGACAACGGCATTCATGACCGCGGGCGTCGCGCCGATCGTTCCCGCCTCACCCGCACCTTTGATGCCGAGGGCATTGTGCGTCGAAGGCACGTTGCGCGTCTCGAAATGGAAGGAAACCGTGTCCCATGCGCGCGGCATGGCATAATCGCTGAAGCTTGCGGTCAGAAGCTGCCCGTCTTCGTCATAGACCGTGTTCTCCAGAAGCACCTGGCCGATGCTCTGCGCCACACCGCCATGCACCTGGCCCTCGAGCAGCAGCGGATTCACGCTCACCCCGAAATCATCGACGATGGTGTAGCGTTCGATACGTGTGCTGCCCGTCTCCGGATCGATCTCCAATTCGCAGACATGCGTGCCGTTCGGATAGGTCGCTTCCGCCTGTTTGAACTCTCCGATCGCCGTCACCTCGGCGCGGTCGCCCGCTCTGGCCGCGAGATCGGCGAAAGAAATCGCCCGGTCGGTCCCGACGATCCGCGCCTCTCCGGCGGCAAGCTCGATATCGCCCGCAGCCGCTTCCAGCGCATCGGCAGCCAGATCCTTGAGCTTTTCCGCAAGATTGTCCGATGCGATCCGCACGGACGGACCACCGAGCGGGATGGAGCGTGAGCCGCCCGTGCCGCCGCCCGTTTCCAGCGCATCGGTATCGCCCTGATGCACCCGGATCTGATCGAGATCGAGGCCGAGCCGCTCGGCCACGAACTGGGCATAGGCCGTGCGGTGTCCCTGTCCGGTCGCCTGCGTGCCGATGAAAAGCGCGACATGGCCGTCGTCTTCGAGCACGATTTTCGCCGGTTCGGAGCCGGCAAAAGCGCAAGCCTCCACATAGCTCGCCATCCCGATGCCTCTGAGCCGTCCGCGCGCCTTGCTCTCTGCGGCGCGCGTCTCGAAACCGGCGTGGTCCGAGACCTCCAGCGCCCGATCCAGGTGCCCAGCAAATTCGCCTGTATCATACAGTCGTCCGGTGACGGTCTCGTACGGCAATTGCTCCGGCCGGATAAAGTTGCGTCGCCGGATTTCGTCTGGAGCCAGACCCACCACGCGGGCGGCCTCGTCGATCAGCCGCTCCAACAGGAACGCCGCTTCGGGACGCCCGGCACCACGATAGGCGTCGACCGGCACGGTATTCGAATAGACGCCTTTGACGCTCACATGGGCGATGTCGATGTCATAAAGCCCAGTCGTCATCGAGACCCCGACCCAAGGAATATACGGCCCGAACTGCGAGAGATAGGCACCCATATTGGCCGTGAGATCGACCTTCATGGCGAGGATGCGGCCGTCTTGATCGAGCGCCATCGCCGCCTCCGCGATGTTGTCGCGGCCTTGCGCATCCGACTGAAAATGCTCGTTGCGATCGCAAACCCAGCGCACAGGCTGACCGAGCACTGCGGCCGCTTTGGCCGCGAGTGGATATTCCCGGTAGGCGAAGATTTTGGGGCCGAAGCCGCCGCCGACCTCCGGCGTGACGACACGAAGGCGCGACGGGTCCACCTGCATCGCTTTGGCGACCGCCTTGCGCATGCCGTGCACCCCCTGCGAGCCGACCGTCAGCGTCCAGCGTTCTTGCCCCGGATCGTATTCGGCAACGATCGCGCGCGGCTCGATATAGTTGCAGACGAGGCGGTTGTTGACGAGGCTGAGCCGGGCGACCTTGTCGGCCTTAGCGAACGCGTCATCCGTCGCGGCCGCGTCTCCCACCTCATACTCGAAGGCAAGGTTGGTCCCGTGCTCCGGCCATACGAGCGGCGTGTCCGCCTCGAGCAGCCGATCGGTGCCGACCGCAACCGGCAGAGGTTCGTAATCGATCTCGATCAATTCCGCCGCTGCGCGCGCATTCTCGATTGTATCGGCGACGACGAAAGCGACTGCATCCCCCACATGCCGAACCACGCCTTCGCAGAGAACGGGCACCTCGGCCTTGCGCATTTCGCCCTTGGCCGGCCCCGATCCGAGACAGGGCATGGCGGCCATGTCGGCGACATCGGCTGCCGTCCACACGAGCTTCACGCCCTCTGCCTTTCGCGCCGCCTCAAGGCGCGGCGGGTCGAAGCGCGCATGCGCAAGCGGCGAACGCAAGACAAAGGCGACCAGCGTGCCGGCCGGCTTCACGTCGGTCGTATAGCGGCCCTCACCGCGAATGAGAGCCTCATCCTCGACACGGCGCACCCGCGCCCCCATGCCAAACTTTGGCGGTGCCAGATCGGTCATCAGCGCAATTATCCGTCGTGAAAGCAGGAGAGACAGGCGCAAGCGGGGAGCCTGCACCGACGAACGAAAGACCGCCCACAGCTTGACGGAGAATGCGACGAAGCGTCAATAGACAGCCATGGATGGAACGGGCCGGTTCGGCGAAACATCTGCCGGACTGACGAAACGGTTTCAGGCTCTGCCCGGCAATCTCCGTGGTGCCGCCTGGATCATCGTCGCCACTATTCTCTTCACCATCATGATGACGCTGATCAAGCTCATCGGCACGAGGCTGCCGGTCGCTGAAATCCTGGTCGTGCGTCAGTCGGTGATGTTTCTCGCCGCTCTGCCGCTGATCATCCGGGGGTTTCCGGGTTCGCTGACGACGCGGCGCCCTCTCCTTCACGCGGGACGCATCCTCTTCGCCGTCATTGCGATGTTCTGCGGCTTCACAGCGGTTGTTCATCTGCCGCTCGCTGATGCAACCGCGATCGCTTTCGCCAAGAGCTTTTTCATCCCGCTCTTTGCCATCGTCATCCTCAAAGAGGCGGTCGGTCCTCGCCGCTGGGGCGCGATCATCTGCGGCTTCATCGGCGTCATGGTGATGCTCAACCCGACCGGCGCAGGCATCGACGGCTATGGCCTTCTCGCCGTAGCGGGCGCCGCCTCGGCGGCCCTCGTCATGGTGATCATTCGGCTCCTGTCGCGCTCAGACCTCGCGATCACCATCCTCGCCTATCAGACGGTCTTCGTGGGTGTTTTGCTGACACCTCTCGCGATCTGGCAATGGGTGTGGCCGACCTGGACGGAATTCGGCCTGCTCGTCGCCATAGGGCTCGTCTCGGTCACGGCACAAAGCTGCAACATACAGGCATTTCGCGCCGGCGAAGCGACCGTTCTGGCGGCGCTCGATTACGCTCGCCTCCTTTGGGCGACGATCCTCGGCATCCTGATCTTCAGCGAGATTCCCGCCATACGCACCTTCATCGGCGCCGGCATCGTCATCGCGGCCGCGCTTTACACGATCCATCGCGAAGCGAGACGCGGCCAGAGGCTGGCGCGTTCACCGGCTGGCCGCGGCTATACGAACTGAGCGACAAGAGCGCTCCAACCTTCGCAAGCCTCTGAGAAACATAGGGTTGCCGGCTTAGGAAGCTCTGCGCTCAGCCGCGGAACCAGGGCTCTCTCCTGCCCGTTTCGTGCCCGTCCTTTGGAGGCACGATGGCCGACACGCTTCAGGAACGAGCCGAATTGTGCGGGCTCAACTACATCTGCGCGGAGAACCTCAAGATCGAGCGCCGCCGCAGCGGGCGTGGCTTCACCTATAGATGTGATGGCAAGACCATCCGCGATCGCCGCCTGCGCCGGCGCCTGGAAGACCTCGTTATCCCGCCAGCCTGGACCTCGGTCTGCATCGCCGAGGACCCGCATGCGCATCTGCAGGCCGTCGGACGCGACCAGGAAGGTCGCCTGCAATACCGCTATCACGAGGATTGGACGGAGGTCCGCAACGCCATCAAGGCCGAGCGCCTTTTACGGTTCGGCCGGGCGCTCCCGAAAATCCGCGAGCGTATCGCGCGAGATCTCGACCGCCGTCGCACCGACCGGCGTTTTTCTGCAGCTGTCGCGGCGCGCCTCGTCGACCGAGCCTTGTTGCGGTCGGGTCATCGCGGCGAGCCGAGTGACGGAGAAGGCGCCCGCGGTGCAACCACCCTTCTTAAAAAGGATGTGCGGCTGAACGGCCGCACCGTGACGCTCGATTTCACAGGCAAATCGGGGAAGAAAATCCACAAGGTGATCCCAGACACCTACCTCCCGTCGCGACTTCGTAAGCTTAAGGCAATCGGCAAACGCCGCCTGTTCGCCTATCGCGAGAGCGATGGAAGCCGGGCTTACCTGAACGCCCGGGACTTGAATCAATATCTGAAGAACGCGGCCGGAGCGCAGGTGACGTCGAAAGATTTCCGCACCTTTGCCGCGAGCGCGGCAGCCCTTGAACTCTTCGTGACAAGCGAGAAACCGGAAAGCGAGGTGGCCCGGAAACGAGCCATCGCATCCGTGATGCGCGAGGTCAGCGACAAGCTCGCCAATACAATGGCCGTATGCCGTTCCAGTTACGTGCATCCGCTGGTTGTCCAGGCGTTCCAGGAGGAACGCTTGCGCGCCGATCTTCTGCGCGGACCGCACCGCACACATCTCTCGGCGGCGGAGACTGCTCTCATGCGATTTTTGGAGGCCGAAGAGGCAAGCATGAAGGCGGAACATGAGCCGGCCGCCGGGCGTTGAATCGTCCGAGAAACAAGGAGATACGCTGATGACAGATGCGCCGATCGAGGAGTTCTTCGATCTTATCGAAGACGTGACCGTCTGCATGCTGACAAGCCGGGACGGTGGCGAGCTGCGCTCTCGCCCGATGGGCTTCGACGTCGACAAATCCACGCACGAGTTTCATCTCTTGACGCGGAAATCATCTCACAAGGCGGATGAGCTTGCCGCGCATCCGGAGGTTAATCTCTCTTTCGCGCGGCCTGGACGGAAAGAATATGTCTCGGTTTCGGGACAGGCGTACCTCACCACCGACCAGCGGCTCATTGATGCTGTCTGGTTCGACGATGCCGAAAGCTGGTTTCCCGGCGGCAAAGAAGACCCCGACGTCGCCGTCATCCGAGTGGTGCCGTCGAGCGGCGAATACTGGGAGGGCTTCAACGCCTTGCAGAGGCGCTGGAACCTGATCAAGGCGAAGCAGTCGGGCGAGGAGCCCAATCTCGGCGAAAACCGTAAGGTCGCTCTTTAGGCGGCCTCAGACGGCCCTACAGCCGGACCGCAAACAAAAAAGGGCCGCTCGATCCGAGCGGCCCTTCTTACATGTCTCGTTTAAGATCAGCTGAAACTGCGCGTGATCACCGTTGTCGCCATCGGATCAGAGCCGTAGGTCTCCCCCTCCTCCAGAGCGAGGAGTTCGGAGAGCCTCGTACGTGCACGACTGACCCGGCTTTTGATCGTGCCGACCGCACAATCGCAGATCTCGGAAGCTTCCTCGTAGGAGAAACCGGACGCGCCCACGAGCACCAGGGCTTCACGCTGGTCGTCCGGCAGCTGCGATAGCGCCTCGTTGAAGTCGCGCAGATCCATATGCCCGTTCTGGGCCGGCTGCGATGCGAGCTTGGCGGCATAGGCGCCTTCGGCGTCCTCGACCTCTCGGCCCTTCTTGCGCACCTGCGAATAGAATTCGTTGCGCAAGATGGTGAAAAGCCAGGCCCGCAGATTGGTGCCTTCCTGGAAGGTGTGAAACTTGGCCCATGCCTTCATGAGCGTCTCTTGGACGAGATCGTCCGCACGCTCGCCATTGCCGCAAAGCGAGACGGCAAAAGCACGAAGATTGGGAATTGCTGACAGGAGCTCCTGTCGAAGAGCCTCGGATACGGCCATATGGGCTCGGCCTAACTGCGACGGTTTTTGGTTGTGGATTCTTCCAGCTGCTCCAGGAGATCGAGGAAGCGCTGAGGAACTGGCTCGTTCACCACATCGTCGTAAACGGCGCGCAAATGCTTCCCGATCTGAGACTGAACCAGAGGGTGCATTCCATTTTCGCGGCCGTTGCTGTCCGCCAACATAATATCCTCCTGCGAGCGACCGCTGCCCTCCCGGTCAGATTGATCCATGTCACTTCAACTCCGTCACGAGGTTAATTCGGATGCTCGGGTTTTGTTCCGGCAAAGCAATTTCTGGTGCGAAACGCCGCAGCCGACGCTCGGGCCGGATGCAAGGGTGCCGGACGGCCGCGTCGCATCCCGTCGGAAAGCGACATCAACCACAGTCTTGAACCTGTAAGGCATTTACCATGATCAAGGTTAGCAGGCCGTTTATCGCCTCGGCTTCCACGACTTCACGCCGCTTGTCAAACACAAATGCGGCCGAATTTGGCGTTGCAGCAAAGGCGTCTGGCCAGAGAATGGAACCCGCAGCTTTGAGAAAAGGGAAGGCCTAAAGCCCGAACCACAGCGCAATCGCGCCTAGAGCAACGATCGCCAACACCGTCCCCCAGACAAGGACATGGCGGTTGGTGTTTCTCTCCTCCGCCTGCGTCACTTCGACTTCATTCATGTCATCCCGGGGCATACGCGCTCCTGAAAAGTGCCGTGGGTTGCAAAGGGTCGAGCTCTCTCCGTCTGCGCCCTTTCGTACGGTGCGAAACTAGTGATTGCGGAGGGCGTCGATGAGATCGGATTTGTCCATCTTCGAGCGCCCATCGATGCCGAGCTCTTGCGCCCGATCGTAAAGGTCGTCCTTGCTCCACTCCTCGTAGGCGGGATTCGTTCCGCCCTTCTTGGAAGGATGCATGGACGGATTGGCGCGCGCATTGGCGATCCTTGCGGCTTTCTCCTTGGATTCGCCGCGCTCGCGCAGATCCTCATAAAGCTTGTCGTCTTTGACCTGGTTTCCGTGATTCTTCGCCATCGCTCTGCTCACGTTGCCGTTTGAGGACACAACGGCGAAGGCGCCCATGCGTTGCGAAAGAAATGTGACAACCTGGGCCGGTCCTCCAAGGAACTCGTGATGGGCGGCGACCATTCCCCAGAAAGCTGCAACCCACAGGGAGATAACAATGAAACGCGACTGGATACGCGACCTGGCGGAGCGCACAGGCTTTCCCAAGATCAGCATCTACCTGCCGATGGAGATGCGCAGCGCCGAAACCCTGCAAAATCCGACGCGCCTCAAAAACGCTCTCGCAGAGGCACGGCGCAATCTTCAGGCGGCAGACGCAGGACGAGACGTCGACGCACTCTTGCAGCCGGCGGAAGAACGGCTGGACGATTTCGACTTCTGGCAGCACCAGGACCAATCGCTGGCCGTCCTCATCGACGAAAACGGCGTGCAATGGATCAAGCTGCCGGGCGAAGTCGAAGAGCTTTCGCTGGTCGGCGAGCGCTTTTATCTACGCCCGCTGATCCGCATCTTCTCATCCGCGGGCCACGGCTACCTTCTGTGCGTCACGCGTGACGACGTACAGCTCTATAAGGTGCGCAAGCACGACCTTCGCCCTGTCGACGTTCCGAACATGCCAAAAAGCCTCGCGAAATTCCGCGGCATGACGGAGTTTGACGGCAATGTCGGCTTCCATTCGAACGCGTCCGGCGGCCAGCAAGGCGGATCCGCAGGCGTACCGCAATACCATTCGCTCGGGCCGAGCCCGGACGATTACAACGAGGTCGAGCTCGACGAATATCTGGGGCAGATCGCCAAGGCCGTCGATCACAAGCTGGGAGGTGCAGGCGCGCCTCTGGTGATCGCAGCCGAGCCGCGCACCTTAGGCCACCTGCAGAACAAGCTGCACTATAAGGGCGTTTCGGAGGAGAACCTGAAGGTCGATCCAGCCTCCAAGAGCGAGGCGGAATTGCACCAGGCCTCCTGGTCGGTGATGCAGCCGGAAGTCGAGGGTGATCGGCGTGATGCGCTGGAGCGTCTCAAGGCACGCCTCAAGGACGAAAGCTCCAACGGCGCGCTACGCGACATCGACGAGATCGCTCGCGCATCGATCGAGGGGCGGCTGGAAGCCGTCTTCATCGCCCGCTCGGCCCATCTTTGGGGAACCTACAATTCCGACGAACACGCCGTGCATGTGGTCGATGAACCGGGTCCCGAACAGTTCGACCTCATTGATTTCGTGGCGGTGAGAGCGCTCCAGGCAGGCGGCTCGATCTACAGCATGGAAGGCGAGACGGCCGAAAACCTTGGCCCTGTCGCAGCGCTGACCCGCTACTGACCTGAGGCGTCCTTCGCGATATGTCCCGCGGGCGCCAGCACGGTCAGCCCGCGGGGATATTGCTGGATCTTGAGCGGCGGTCTGAGCGTCACCACTTCCCCGTCGACCGAGGCTCGCGCTTCGGAGCGCTGCATGGAAATCGTGACGGCCTGAGACCGTCGCATCGACAGAATCGGATTGTCGCTCATGCGCCCGAGCGCGAAGGCCGCCGCAAGTTCCAGAAGGTCGGTCCATTTGCGCGACGTGGCGAAATAGATGCCGAGCGTCTCGGCGCAAGGATCATCGGCATAAGGCAGATGCCCATCCCCAAGAGGCCCGTTGCTGACCACGAGGGCCGCAGTTTCAACGTCGATCTCCTCATCGGCGAGGGCGAGACGTGCGCGAATGATCGGCGGCCGCCGCAACGCAAGGCGGAGAGCCTTGGCGCTCGCCATGAGCTTGCCGAAACGCGATCCGTAATCGAGTTCCTGGCGCAGCCTGATCATCTTCGGATGCAGCCCGAGAGTGACATGGTGGACGAAGAGCCGCCCGTTCACATCCGCGATATCGACGCGAGAGACTTCACCCGCAGCGAGCACCCTCGCCGCCTCATACATGTCGAGCGGAACGCCCAAAGCGCGGGCGAAAAGGTTCATAGTGCCAAGCGGCAGGATGCCAAGCACTTTGCCGCTCTGGTATGCTTGCGAGGCGGCAAACGACACGCTGCCGTCCCCACCGCCGATGATCACCGCGTCATAAGCATCGTCCGCGAAGGCCGCCTCGATGGCGGCGATCGCCTCCTTGCCCGCCTTCCAGTGAAGGGTCACGTCGTGCCCGGCCTGCCGGAAAATATCCGCGATCTCTTCGCCTGCAGACGGCTCGCACGTGCGCAAGGTGCCGGAATCGCTGTTGAGAACAAGCGCCAGACGCATAGCAGCGCGTGAGGGTCCGGGCTGTTCGGACGCCTCGGCAGAATCTCTTTCATTCCCGGTCATTGCGACGCTCGCCCCCAACGCCAGCGTCTGCTGAGACGCTCAAATTGTCTCTCAGCGAAGGCCGCTCAGTTCGCAATGCGACTTCATCACCCGGCTCTCGTCGTCCTGCTCGATCAGGTAGGCCGGGTTCTCGGCATCCGCATTGCGCACGATTTCATGGCCTTCCAGGCTGCGCACGACAGGACGCGTGAACACTTCCACGATCCGGCCTCGGCTGGTCCAGCCACCGAACCGCCACTCAACGCTCTCACCCTTGCGATAGGTTTGCGCCATTTTCTTCTTCAAAACCTCTTTCGTCTCCGCCGGCATGGCGGTCATCTTCACTCGCGTTCTGCGTCTTCTTCCTTGACCGAGTCTTGCGCCCGCTCCAAAATTTCATCCGGCTGATCTAGCCGGTCTTCCGGAGCAAAACCGAAACCCTCAGGATCTCCAGTTTCGACAGACGAGACCGGAGAGGTTCCCGAAAGAGACTGAAGCAGATCTCGGCCGTAGGCGATGACGCCGTCGACATCGTGGGAAACATCCATGGAACGGCGCGCCTCTAGCTCATCGAGCGCCCCGCGAAGCGCTTCGCGACGCTCCTCGACCGTTCCACGCGCGGAATGCGCAAGCGCATCGAGATCGTCTGTGGTGATCGGCTGGGCTAGGCCCGGCTCATCCGCATCGCCGCCAACGGCATAGTCCGACGAGAAAGGCACTCCGGGCCCATCGAGACGGTTTGTCATATCGTCCTCCTTGAGCAGTGAATGTGCCGAAGGCTGGTGAGTTCCCACTCGGATAACGCGGCCCTTCCCTCGTGGCGGATTGGCCATGCCACCTTGAAGCGCGCTCTTGCAGCGCAATCTTGATCCACCGGTGACGGGATTATGGCGAGAAGCGGAATCGAGCGAAGATGAGCGACACTCAGAGCGAACAAAACGAAAAGCCGACAAAGCGAAACGAGGAGCGCGCGAGCCGAGGGGCCGAGCGCGCCCAGGATTCTCGCGGCCTCACCCAGCGTGAAGCCAAGACCGTCGAGAAAAGACTGCGCCTGTCCGTGCCGGCGATTTACGAAGTGGTGCGGCAGGAGGGCGAGGAGGAAATGGAGCGCCCCACCTCCTCCCTGTGGTGGTCGGGCATCGCCGCGGGATTGTCGATCGGTTTCTCGCTCGTGGCCGAAGCAGCCTTGCGCGAACACCTGCCCGATGCTCCATGGCGACCGCTGGTCGATAATTTTGGCTATTGCGTCGGATTCCTGCTCGTCATTCTCGCCCGCCAGCAGCTCTTCACCGAAAATACCATCGCCCCGATCCTGCCGCTCGCAGCGGAATTTACGCGCAAAAATGTCCTCTGTGTCATGCGCTTATGGAGCGTGGTCTTCGTCGCCAATATGGTCGGCACGCTCGGTGTCGCGCTCTTCAATGCAGCTCTTCCCGGCACCCACCCGGAGGTCTTCCAGGCGATGCTGGATATCAGCCGGGAGATGATGGACAAGAGTTGGTTCACAATGTTCGTGCGCGCCGTCGGTGCCGGCTTTCTCATCGCTGCGATCGTGTGGATTTTGCCGAGCGCTTCCGGCAGCGAGTTCCTCGTGATCGTGCTTTTCACCTACATCATCGCGATCGCCGAATTCACCCACATTATTGCCGGCAGCGTCGAGGCATTCCTGCTCGTTGCGCATGGCGATATCAGCATCTTCACAATGTTATGGCACTTCACTGTGCCTGTATTAATAGGCAACGTCCTGGGCGGTACGGCACTCTTCGCGCTGCTCGCTTACGCGCAGGTAAAGGAAGAAATCAAATAGCCGAAATCTATTAGCCGGGGTAAGAGGTTTTCCTTGACCGGCGACCTCGGCGTGGAACCGCGTGACGGCGATCCTCGTTTTCCTGACATCGTAATTAACAGGAGAACGAGATGAATTGGGATCGTGTTCAAGGCAACTGGAAACAGTTCAAGGGCAACGCTCAGGCCCAGTGGGGCAAGCTCACCGACGACGAGCTCGACCAGGTCGAGGGCAACCGCGAGGCACTCGCCGGCAAGATCCAGGAACGCTACGGCGTGGCCAAGGACGAGGCCGAGCGTGAAATCGACGACTGGCTCGCCCGTCACTAAGACGGTCGAGGTGTAGGATAAACAAGTTCAGGGCCGGCTTCGTGCCGGCCCTTTTTGTGTCTTTCTCGCAATTGCAATAACCGCCTCGACGTGGCTTAAGAGCCGCGTTCGCGAGGAAGACCGCCATGCGCATCACGATGATTGGGACCGGCTATGTAGGCTTGGTCTCTGGTGTCTGCTTTTCCGAGTTCGGCTTCGACGTCACGTGCGTCGACAAAGACCAGGCGAAGATCGAAGCCCTGCAACGGGGCGAAGTGCCGATCTACGAACCCGGTCTCGCGGAGCTGATGGTCAAAAACGCCGGCCGCCTGACCTTCACCACGGACCTCGCGGGGGCCGTCGAGAACGCCGACGTCATCTTCATCGCGGTTGGCACACCAACGCGACGCGGCGACGGCGAAGCGGACCTTTCCTATGTCTACGCCGCAGCCCGCGAAGTCGGCGAAGCCATGCGCTCTGGCTCTGTCGTGGTCATCAAATCGACGGTCGTCGTCGGCACCTGCCGCGAAGTGCGCCGCATCATCGAGGAGACGGCCCCGGACAAAGAATTCTCCGTCGCCTCCAATCCGGAATTCCTCCGCGAAGGTGCGGCGATCGAAGATTTTCTCCGCCCTGACCGCGTCGTCGTGGGCGTTGAAGATGCGCACGGCGAACAGACCCTGAAGGCGCTTTATCGCCCGCTCAATCTGCGTCAGACGCCGATCGTCTTCACCTCGCTCGAGAACGCGGAAATCACGAAATACGCGGCGAACGCTTTCCTCGCGATGAAGATCAGCTTCATCAACGAGATCGCCGACCTCTGCGAGATCGTCGGCGGCAACGTCCAGGACATCGCCCGAGGCATTGGTCTCGACAATCGTATCGGACCGAAATTCCTGCATCCGGGGCCGGGCTATGGCGGCTCCTGCTTTCCCAAGGACACGCGGGCGCTGGCTGCCACCGCGCGCCGTCTTGGCAGTCCGATCCGGCTTGTCGAAACCACGATCGCCGTCAACGAGGAGCGCATGCGCTCGATCCCCGAACGGGTGATCGCCGCACATGGCGGCAGCGTCGAGGGCAAGACGATCGCCGTGCTCGGCATCGCCTTCAAGCCCAACACCGATGACATCCGCGAGGCCCCGAGCCTGACCGCCATTCCCGCGCTACAGTCCGCGGGAGCCACCATTCGCGCCCACGACCCCCAGGCGGCCGAAGCGGCAAAACCGCTGCTTCCGGGCGTGACCTGGTGCGCGTCGCCCTATGCCGCGGCCGAAAGCGCCGACGGCCTCGTCATTATGACGGAGTGGAACGAGTACCGTGCCCTTAATCTCGCCACGCTTTCGCGGACGATGCGCGGCAATGTCCTAGTCGATCTGCGCAACATCTATCCGCCTGAAGAAGTGGCACCCCACGCCTTCAACTATCACAGCGTTGGCCGCAAACCGCGCCCTGCCGAGCCTCAGAGCCCGGCGCGCCCGCGCCTTGTGTCCTCCTGAAATCTCTCAAAGCGTAAAACACATGTCCGCAAATCTGTCCCACCTTGACCGGTTGGAAGCAGAAAGCCTGCACATCTTCAGGGAAGTGGCAGCCGAATGCCGCAACCCGGTGATGCTGTATTCGATCGGCAAGGATTCGTCGGTCATGCTGCATCTCGCGCGCAAGGCCTTCCATCCGGCTCCGCCTCCCTTCCCGCTTCTGCATGTCGATACAACCTGGAAGTTTCGTGACATGTACGCCTTCCGCAACCGGATGGCCGCCGAGGCGGGCATGGAGCTCATCGTCCATGTCAATCAGGAAGGCGTCGCCGCCGGCCTAAACCCGTTCGACCACGGCGCCAATTACACGCGCGTCATGAAGACGGAGGGTCTGAAGCAGGCGCTCGACAGGCATCATTTCGATGCAGCCTTCGGCGGCGCCCGCCGCGATGAGGAGAAGTCACGTGCCAAGGAGCGGATCTTCTCCTTCCGCTCCAAGAGCCATGGCTGGGATCCGCGCAACCAGCGCCCGGAGATATGGCGCCTCTACAACACCCTCATCCATGAGGGCGAATCGATGCGCGTTTTCCCGCTCTCCAATTGGACCGAGCTCGATATCTGGACCTATATCGAGCGCGAGAACATTCCGCTGGTGCCGCTTTACTTCGCGGCCGAACGGCCGGTCGTGAAGCGCGACGACCAATGGATCATGGTCGATGACGACCGCATGCGGCTTATGCCGGGCGAAGTCCCGCAACAGCGGCTCATCCGTTTCCGCACGCTCGGCTGCTATCCGCTGACCGGCGCTGTGGAATCGTCGGCAACCACACTTGCCGAAGTGGTCATGGAGACGATGGGTGCGACCCAGTCGGAGCGCGGCGGCCGCGCCATCGACCGGGAAGCCTCGGCTTCCATGGAGCGCAAGAAGCGGGAAGGCTATTTCTGATGGATACCGCCAGCACCAACCCCGCGAGCATGCAGACGCTCGCCGGCACGCTTGCCGCGCCCGACACCCTGCGCGTTTTGACCTGCGGCTCCGTCGATGACGGCAAGTCGACCCTGATCGGACGCCTCCTTTACGATTCCAAGCTGCTCTTGCAGGACCAGATCGCCGATCTGGAGCGAGACAGCCGCCGCCACGGCACCACCGGTGGCGACATCGACTTTGCGCTCCTCGTCGATGGGCTCGAGGCCGAGCGCGAGCAAGGCATCACGATCGACGTCGCCTGGCGCTTTTTTGCGACGCCCCGCCGGCGCTTCATCATCGCCGACACGCCGGGCCACGAGCAGTACACCCGCAACATGGCGACCGGAGCGTCGACCGCCGAGCTCGCCATTCTCCTGGTCGACGCCGAAAAAGGCCTGTCGCGACAGACGCGCCGCCATGCCCTGATCTGCTCGCTGATGGGCATCAAGCAGGTCGTGCTGGCCGTCAACAAGATGGATCTCGTCGGCTACGATGAGGCCGTTTTCGAGAAGATCGCGGCAGATTTCGCAGCTTTTGCCGAGCGCACGCGCATCGAAAGCGTCACGCCGATCCCGCTCTCGGCGCGCGAAGGCGACAACGTCACGGGCCCGAGCCCGCGCCTCTCCTGGTGGAAGGGTCCGGCCCTCCTGCCGTTCCTGGAGGAAGCGCCATCCGCTCCGGGCCTCGTCGAAACGCCGTTGCGCTTTCCGGTGCAATGGGTGTGCCGGCCCGATCATACCTTCCGCGGCTATGCGGGCACGATCTCATCCGGGCGCATCGCCGTTGGCGATGAAGTCGTGGTGGCGGCCTCCGGCAAAAAGAGCCGCGTGACAGCAATCGACATCGGCGAGAATTCACTTGAGGAGGCCGTCGCCGGCCAGTCGATCATGCTGCGGCTTGCCGACGAGGTCGATATCGCCCGCGGCGACGTTCTGGTGCCGGCGGAAAACCGGCCGGAAGTGACGGATCAAATCGCCGCCCATCTCGTCTGGATGGCGGAAGAGCCGCTTCTGCCCGGCCGGCCTTATTGGCTGAAAGCCGCCAACCGCATGGTCTCGGCGCAGGTAAGCGAACTGAAGCATCACCTTTCCGTCGACACGCTTGAAGAGACGGCCGGCAAGGTCCTGGAATTGAACGAGATCGGGTTTGCCAACCTGTCGCTGGCGCATCCGATTGCATTCGATCCTTACGGCGAGAACCGCGAAACCGGCGGCTTCATCCTGATCGACCGGTTCACCCATTCGACTGTCGCCGCTGGCATGGTCGATTTCTCGCTGAGACGTGCCGCCAACATTCATTGGCAGTCGCTCGACGTCGACCGCAATGCCCGTGCGCGTCTGAAGAACCAGAAGCCCACGGTGTTGTGGTTCACTGGCCTCTCCGGCGCCGGCAAGTCGACCGTCGCCAATTGGGTCGAAAAGAAACTCTATGCGGCCGGCCGGCACACGATCACGCTCGACGGCGACAACGTTCGCCATGGTCTCAACCGCGATCTCGGTTTCACCGACGCCGACCGGGTGGAAAACATCCGCCGCGTCGCCGAGACGGCGAAACTGATGACGGACGCAGGCCTCATCGTCCTCGTCTCCTTCATCTCGCCCTTCCGCTCCGAACGGCAGATGGCGCGTCAGCTGATGATGGAGGGGGAATTCGTCGAAGTCTTCGTCGACACGCCTCTCGACATCGCCGAAAAGCGCGACCCGAAGGGGCTCTACGCAAAGGCGCGGGCCGGGCAGCTGAAAAATTTCACGGGCATCGATTCGCCCTACCAGGTGCCGGAAAACGCCGAAATCACCGTCGACACGACCTCGGCTTCCCCGGAAGAACTGGCCGACGAGATCATCGCTTACCTGCGCCAGAAAGGCCGATTGAGCTGAGCGGAGACTGTCGCGGCGCTCCAAAGGGCCGCACCCTGAAGGACAGAAAGAGCCGTTGACCCAAGTGTCAACGGCTCGTTACACCGGGCCAATCTTGCAATACAAATACCATCGGTGCCGCCCACAGCTCGGCGACAGCATGATGGTTATGGTCGATGCGATGACCCCGGAAAAACCGTCTCCTTTCGCCATTTGGTGGTACGCCATCCGTCCGCGCACGCTGGCGCTCTCCGTCTCGCCGGTCGTCGCTGGCCTGACGCTGGCATGGGCCGAGAACGGCGATTTTCACCTGCTTCTGGCGCTGGTGACCCTGATTTCGGCCGTGGCCATCCAGATCGGCACCAATCTCAACAACGACGCCGTCGACGCTTTGAACGGGACAGACGATTCCGGCCGCATCGGCCCTCCTCGGGTCACGCAAAAGGGCTGGGCGACGGCGCGCGAGGTCTTCCACGCCACGCATCTCGCCTTCTTCATCGCAGCCCTCGGCGGCCTTTATCTCATCCAGGCCGGCGGTATCCCGATCCTCATCGTCGGCATCCTGTCGCTGATCGCAGGCTACGCCTATTCGTCGGGGCCCTGGCCGATCTCACGCAGCACTTGGGGCGAGGCCTTCGTCATCACCTTTTTCGGTCTCGTCGCTGTCGACGGGACGTTCTATCTGCAGACGGGTTTCATCGACTTCCCGGCCATCCTTCTCGGCGTGGCGATCGGGTTGCCGGCAGCCGCCGTTCTCCTCGTCAACAACACGCGCGATCGCGAAAGCGATACGCTCGCCGGCCGCCAGACGCTCGCGATCCGCGTCGGGCCTCTCGGCGCCGGACGCCTTTACGGCCGTCTGCTCGCCGCGAGCTTTGTGATGATCACCCTGCTCGCCCTCGTCGGCGAACACCTCACCGGCGCTCTCCTCGGCCTCATCTGCATTCCGCTTGCCTGGAAGGCTCACATGGCTTTCCGCAATGCCACGACACCCGCCGATTTCAACGGCTGTCTCGGACAGACCGCGTCGGTTCAGGCCGCGCTCTGTCTCACCGTCAGCCTTGGTCTGATCTTCACCGCCGCCTGACGGCCTCGGGCTCTGCCACATCCTGCGTCTGCAGAAAGCGCCGCTCGTCCCGTTCCAGAACGAGGCAGGTCAGGCGGCCGGAGGCAAAGGCGCGCGTGTCGATATCGATGCGGTTGGGGCGAATGTCGACCTCGTCGAGAGGCGTGTGCCCGTGCACGACACAGAAGCCGAAATCCCGTCCGCTTGAGAGAAACGGCTCGCGGATCCACACGAGATCCTCCTCCCGCTGCGCCCGCATGGGGCGTCTGGGATCGATCCCGGCGTGAACGAAGAAATAGTCGCCGACGCTCTCGCTGAGAGCGAGCGAACGCAAGAACTGCTCGAAGCCACCGCTCAGCGCCTGCAGCAAAGCCTGATGGCAGGTGACGAGCGAGCGCTGATCTCCGCCCGAAGGAGGCGCAACGCCGAACGAGCGCAACGTCGCCGATCCGCCCTGCCCGCACCAATAAGGAAGCATGCTCGGATCGGAGAGGACCTCGAGAAGCACCGCCTCATGGTTGCCCTTGAGGCAGACGCGGCGGTCGCAGAGCTTTTCGCTCGCGAACAGATATTCCAGGACCGCGCGGGAATTGGGTCCGCGATCGATGTAATCGCCGAGAAAGATCTCGACGCTCTCTTCCGGTGGGGACGCCGCGAGATCGGCTTTGATCTGCTCTTGAAGATCGAGAAGCAGATCAAACCGCCCGTGA
Organism: Afifella aestuarii; assembly: GCF_004023665.1. Classification (NCBI taxonomy): domain Bacteria; kingdom Pseudomonadati; phylum Pseudomonadota; class Alphaproteobacteria; order Hyphomicrobiales; family Afifellaceae; genus Afifella; species Afifella aestuarii. The sequence goes on along the minus strand of NZ_SAUF01000001.1, from coordinate 1,620,145 downwards.
ATGTCGCCGATCGCATAGACGCGGCATCCGTCTGGGACGGCGTGTTGCGGGTCAGTGCGTGCTGCGGAGAAAAAGGCCATGCCCGCGATATAGGGTGAGGGTCAGCAAAATCAGCCGCCCCACCCTCTCGGGCTCCGCTCGTGTCAGCGCCGCGCGCAGAAAAGATAGGCAGGCTGCATGTCCGGCCAAAGCCCCCTGGCACCGTCCATGACAGCCTGCCCGGCCGAGGCGAGCCTCAGCCGAACTTGAACAGGACGCCGAAACCGCCGCGCGGATAATTCCACTCGATGTCGTGCGTATCGGCGCACACGATGCGGCAGGTGCCGCATTCCATGCAGCCGTCGGGCGTCACCTCGACCTGCCCCTTGTCGTTGAGGGCATAGCAGCCCGCCGGGCAGATCTTCGTCAGCGCCAGAAGCGCCTGAGACGGCACCTCATGCGGGCGGATCTTGACGTGCGGACGGCCCGCATCCACCACGTAACGGTTGTAGTAAAGCTTCTCTTCAACCTTCACGGCATCTGTTTCCGTGCTCATCGCCAGGCCCTCGCCAGTTTGAACGCGTCACCAATCATGCCCCTCAACGTCCGCGCCTGGCGGAACGAGGAGACGATCGCTTTCTCCTTCGCCTTCTTGTCCAGCCCGTCGACGCGGAACCATGTCTGCGCCGCCTTGCTCAAGAGACGCGGATAGAGGCCGAAGAGTGTTTCCTTGTTGCCGTGCAGGAAGGCCGGGATCTTGCGGTATTTGCGCATGTCCTTGAGGACGAAGGTCTTCTCCAGCCGCTCCTGATATTCGGCGAGATTGGTTTTCGTCATCTCCTTGCGCATGCGGTGCAGCCGCACGACGGTTTCCGCGGCAACGCGGCCCGTCGTCATCGCAAGGTTGGAACCCTCGCGGTGGACGGCATTCACGAAATGCCCGGCATCGCCCACCATCAGCCAACCATCGCCGAAGAGCGAAGGGATGGCGTTGTAGCCGCCTTCCGGGATGAGATGAGCGGCATATTCCTTCACCTCCGAGCCCGCCAGAAGCGGCGCGATCGCCGGATGCGACTTGAACCTCTCCAGGAGTTCGTAAGGCGCCTCGCGCTTCTCCGTGAAGTCGGAGACGAGGCAGCCGATGCCCACGGAGATCGATTCCTCGTTGGTGTAGAGAAAGGCGGTCCCGGTCATGCCGAGCGTCACGCTGCCCATCGCCTCGATGACGACGCCTTCGTCGCCCTTGAGGTTGAACCGGCTTTCGATGACGTCGCGCGGCAGGAAGTGCATTTCTTTGACCGCAAGCGCCACGGTGTCCGGCTTCAGCTCATCGCGCAGCCCCGAACGCTGGCCAACGAGGCCGTTGACGCCTTCCGCAAGGATGACGACATCGGCCATCACCGCGCCATCCTCGCGGTCGGTCTGCACGCCGATCACCTTGCCCGACGTGTTGCGAATGAGCTCCTTGACCGTCGTCTCATAAAGGACGGTCGCGCCGGCATCGCGAACCTTCTGGCTGAACCATTTGTCGAACTGCGCGCGGATGATCGTGTAGCGGTTCGGCTTCTCTTCGTTGAACTCTTCCGAGCGGTAATGCATGCCGGTGTAAGACGCGTCATCGAGCATCCACAGACGCTGCTCGATGACATGCCGCTCGAGCGGCGCATCCTCACGAAAATTCGGGATGAGCTTTTCGAGCGCGTCGGAATAGAGGATCGCGCCCTGAACATTCTTGGAGCCGGCATATTCCCCGCGCTCCAGCTGCAGGACGTTCAAGCCCTCCTTCGCCAGGGTGTAGGCGGCGGCGTTGCCCGAGGGCCCTGCACCAACAACGATCGCATCGAAACGCTGTTCGACCATGGCTGCCTCCTTAGCCTGCCAGGCGGTTGACGGAGAGGTGCTTTGCGAATGCCCGCGTCAGCGCCGGAAGCACTTCCAGGGCATCGGCCACCACGCCGAGATGAGCAAAATCGAAAATGGGAGCGTTCGGGTCGCTGTTGATGGCGACGATGAGATCCGCTCCCTCCACACCGACACGGTGCTGGATCGCGCCCGAAATGCCGGCGGCGATGTAAAGCTTCGGCCGGATGGTCTTGCCGGTCTGGCCGATCTGGCGCTCGGCCGGCACCCACCCCTTCTGCACGAGCGGCCGTGAGCAGCCGTATTCGGCGCCGAGGACTTCGGCGAGATCCTTCACCAGCTGAAAATTCTCAGCCGAGCGAAGCCCGAGCCCGCCGGCCACGACGATGTCGGCGAAGGCAAGCTGCACCTTGTTGGAATCACGGTCCGCGACGAAACGCAGAACCTTGGTGACGACATCCTCCTCCGCCATGTTGAGCGGATGCTCGATCAGGCGTCCCGTGCGTCCCGGCTCGCGTTTCGGCATAGCCATGACGCGCGGGCGCACTGTCGCCATCTGCGGGCGGAAATTCAGCGTGTAGATCGTGCACAGCAACGACCCGCCGAAGGTCGGCCGCGTCGCTGCAAGCGAACGATCGTCGTCGATCGCGAGCTCCGTGCAATCGGCCGTCAGCCCCGTTGCCAGCGTCGTCGCCACAGAGCCCGCGAGGTCGCGACCGAGCGTCGTCGCACCGAGCAGCAAGATCTCCGGCTTGTAGGTGTTGACGAGATCCGTGAGGCACTTCGTGTAGGTCTCGTTGCGGTAATGCGCGAGCATCGGATCGGCGACCTGATAGAGGACGTCGGCACCGTGCTCGTAGACTTCCCTCGCGGCCGCCTCGAGTTCGCTCTTGTCGCCACCCAAAAGGACGCCCACGACCTCCACGTCGAGCTTCTCGGCGAGCTTTCGGCCCTCTCCCAGAAGCTCCAGCGACACGGGATGCACGTGCCCGTGCTCGTATTCGATGAAGACCCAGACATGCCGGTAGGCTTTGAAATGCTCCGGCAGTTCCTTCTTCATGCCGGCCCGACCGCCTGCGGGGCGGGCTTGCTGCTTTGGCGCGTTTGCCATCGGCTTTGCCTCCTACTGCCCGGCCGCGAAATTCATCAGATCGTCTTCGATCGTCTGATGCCGGCTGAAAATCTCGTTCATGAGCGTGTCCGCGATCTCGTCAGGGCCCTTGCCGCTGACGGGAAGCTGCTCGGCTTTCTCTTCGCGCGGCGTCGGCGCGAAGACGCGCTTGACGACCGTCGGCGATCCGCGCAGGCCGCATTTGGTGACGTCCTCGATGCCGATATCCGCGGCGTTCCACACCGTCACATCGGCTTTGGCCGCCGAGAGCGCGGCCGAAAGCGAGCCGCGCCGCATCTCATTGGTGCCTTCGAGCATGGTGATGAGAACGGGGAGCTTGGTCTGCAGAACCTGCACACCCCCTTCCGCGCGCCGCTCGACCTCGATCGTGCCGCCCTCGCGGTCGATCGGCCCGATCTTCGCGACATAGGTGAGCTGATTGAGGTTGAGGCGCGTCGCAATTCCCGGCCCCACCTGAGCCGTATCCCCATCGATCGTCTGCTTGCCGGTGAACACGATCGAGGGCGCGCCCCAGACCTCGCCGATCTTCTTGATCGCCTGCGACAGGGAAAAACTCGTCGCCAAAGTGTCGGAGCCCGCAAAGAAGCGATCCGTCAGGAGCACCGCGCGATCGGCCCCGAAAGTCAGCGCCTTGCGCAGCGAATCCTCGGCCATCGGCGGACCCATAGAGAGAACGGTCACCTCCCCGCCGGACTTGTCGCGCAGCCGCAAAGCCTCTTCGAGCGCGAAAAGATCGTAAGGGTTGATGATGGTCGGCACACCCTGGCGCATGATGGTGTTGGTGACCGGATGAACGCGGATCTGGGCGCTGTCCGGAACCTGCTTGATACACACGACGATCTGCATCGTTCCTGCCTTCCTCATGCGCACCGGAGCCAGCTTGCGTCTGGTGGCCGGTGCCGAATTCAAGACCTCATCAGCTCTTTCGCAAGCAGCGTGCCAATCTCGAAAATCTCGTAACTATATGATATTAATGTTCTTTTTCGGATTGTCGGGTTTGCGCGACACGGCCAAAAGCGGACGGTAGCTGTCGCAAACCCGACAGAAGTGTCACTGGCTGGCGCGCCCCGTCAGGGTGTTGAGCGCCACGAAGGGCTTTGATTTCGGCTTCGGTCCACCCGCGGCCTGCTTCAGCACCTTGAAGACGCGCTGTTCGAGGGGCGACGACCGTGTGAAGTCCTCATAGGCCTGCGCCAGATGCGTGCGGCACGCTTCGCGCGCGACCTCATCATCAAGATCGTCGAGATGGTCGGCGGCGAGATATTCGCCCATGCGCCGCAGAATGTGCAGGCGTGCAACATGCACCACCTTCGGATCGTACGGCACGTCGAGACACGCGAAAAACTCTTCCGCGGCCGACAGCTCCCGCAATTCGTCCAGAACGCCCATGATATCCTCCGCAGCGGCGGCCTCAGGGCCGCGCTTTCCCTTGAGATCCGGTCAGGCCGCGAGTTCGCGTGCCGTCAGCGCCGCATGAAGAGCGGCAACTTCGTGAAGGCCGACCGCGCGCTTGGCCTTGGCGGCCTCTGCGCGGACCAGGTCGAGAAGCGTGCGCGTCTGCGTGTCGTCGGCGGCAAGTCCAAGAGTCTCGAGCGCATGGCGCATCGAGGAGATGCCGGAATGCTTGCCGAGAACGATGGTGCGCGCGCGCCCGAGCCGCTCCGGATTGAGACCCTCATAGGTTGCCGGATCGCGCAGAAGGCCGGAAACGTGGATGCCGGATTCGTGCATGAAGGCGGCAGCCCCGACGATCGGCTTCGATTCCGGGATCGGACGGCCTGCCGCCGCCGCAACGAGCTCCGCGAGCCCCGTCAGATGCGTAAGGTCGACCCGGCTCTTATGCGCACTGATATGATCGAGCGCGGTCGCCACCTCTTCGAGCGCCGCATTGCCGGCACGCTCGCCGATGCCGAGAACGCAGACGGAGGCATGCGTGGCTCCCCCGCGGATCGCGGCCAGCGTGTTGGCCGTTGCAAGGCCGAGATCGTCGTGGCCATGAAATTCCAGATCGAGATCGCTCATCGCCCGCAGCCGCTGAAAGACGGCAAAGGTCGTGAACGGGTCGAGGATACCGACCGTATCGGCGAAGCGGAATTTGACGGCGCCCGCCTCCTGCGCGACCGCAATGGCCCGACGAATGAAATCGAGATCGGCCCGGCTTGAATCCTCGCCGCCGAGCGCGACCCGGAGCCCATGCGCGCGGGCATAAGGGATGACTCTGCGAATGCGGTCGAGAACGTCCGCACGATCAGTGCCGAACTTCGCCTTGATCTGCCGATCGGACATCGGCACGGAGAGATTGACCTCTTTGAGACCGGTCTTCAGCGCGGCATCGACATCGCCCTTGGTCATCCGGCACCAGGCGATGACGCGCGAACCCGTCACCGCTTCGCCGATCGCCGCAAGGCTCTCGATCTCGCCCTCCCCCATCGCCGGGGTGCCCGCCTCGATCTCGTCGACACCGGCCGCATCGAGGGCCCGCGCAATTGCCACCTTCTCGTCGATCGAGAAGGCGACGCCCGGCGCCTGTTCACCATCGCGAAGCGTGGAATCGTTGAAGGCGATGTGACGGGGGACGATGCGCTCCTCAAGCATAGAGACGCTCCTGTGGCTTTGCGGGCTCCCGTGCCTTTCGCCAGAACGGCGACACGGCGCGCAGCTCTTCGATGATGTCGGGAAGGATCTCGATCAGCCGATCGACATCGGCTTTCTCATTGTCGCGCGACAGGGAGAAACGCACGGCACCATGCGCCGCCGTAAAGGGAAGACGCATCGCGCGGATCACATGCGAGGCGTCCATGCCGCCGGAGCTGCATGCCGAGCCGGACGAAACGGCGACGCCATCGCGCGACAGAAGATGCACGATCGCCTCACCTTCGACGCCATCGAAAGCGATATTGCTCGTATTCGGCAGGCGATTGTCCACGTCACCGGTCACGATGCATTTGTCGATCACAGCCAGCACGCCGGCTTCCAGATGGTCGCGCAGCTCCCGCACGCGCGTCTGTTCGTCATAGAGATGGAAGGCGGCAAGCTCCGCGGCCTTGCCGAGCCCGACGATGGCCGGCACGTTTTCCGTGCCGGCGCGGCGTGCCCGCTCCTGCCGCCCGCCGCGGATGAGCGGCTTAAACGGCACGCCCTGACGGACATAGAGCGCACCGATCCCCTTCGGTCCGTGCAGCTTGTGCCCCGAAAGCGACAGCATATCGATCGCGCCGGATTGGAGATCCATCGCGATCTTGCCGACCGCCTGCACCGCATCGGTATGGAAGAGCGCGCCGGCCTCGTGCGCCATCGCAGCCAACCGTTCGACTGGAAAGATCGTGCCGGTCTCGTTGTTCGCCCACATGATGGAGACGAGAGCCGTCTGACGGCCGAGCACCTTCTCATAGGCATCGATGTCGAGCCGGCCCCGCCCGTCGACCGGTATGACATGGACGACCACACCGGCCCGTTTCGCCAGATCCTGAGCGAGCGCGAGGACCGCCGGGTGTTCCACCGCCGAGACGATCAGCTCATTGCGGGCCTCCTGCGTGGCGAGTGCCGACAGGATGGCGGTCGTATCGGATTCCGTTCCGCCGGAGGTGAACGTGATTTCCTGGTCCGATTCGGCGCCCAGCAGCGACTGAAGCTGCCCGCGCGCCCGCTTCACGGCCGCGGCAACCACCGAGCCGAAGCCGTGCGGTGAAGAGGGATTGCCGAAATGCTCCGTGAAGAACGGCAGCATCGCCGCCAGCACGTCGGGATCGACGGGTGTGGTTGCGTTGGCATCGAGATAGACGGGCCGCATCACCGCCTCCTCAATGTCTCGGGTGAACCGGGATGACGCGGACGGGCGCGCCAAGCTTCGCCATCAGCCGCATCTGGATGCCGCCGATGGTCACGCCGGCAAGCTGGCAGCCGACGCAGGCACCGGTCAGCCGCACCATGATCTTGTTGTCTTCGATATCGACGAGCTGGCAGTCGCCGCCATCGCCCGCAATGTAGCGGCGGATATCCTCCAGCGCGTCCTCGACGAGAGCGAATTTCTCCTCGCGGCTGAGACCGAGCCCGAAAGTCGCCGCCTTGCGCGAGCCGGTCTCGCCCTCGGCGCTCCCAACGCGCGCCTCGGGCGACGACGCAGGCCTCTTCGGCATCTGCGTGCGGTTGAGAAGCGTCAGCCGCACCATCGGCTTCTCGCCCGGACCGGCAGCACCTTCGCAGCGCTCCTCTCGCTCTTCGGCAGCCGTCTCCAGAAGCTCATCCTGATAAAGGGGGGTAAAATCAGTCATGGGGCTCTCCATCATCCGAAGGACTTGCCGCAGGAGCAGCTCCAAGTCGCCTTCGGATTGTCGAAGGTGAACCCGGCGCCCTCCAGGCTTGTGACGAAATCGACGGTGGTGCCTTCGAGATAGGCGATGCTCATCGGGTCGACGAAGACCTTGATGCCCGCCTGCTCCACCAGCACATCGCTCGGCTCGGCCTCCCCGACGAGGCCCATCATGTATTTGAGGCCGGCACAGCCGCCGCTCTCGACCATCAGGCGCAGGCCCTCGACCGGTTCTTCAGACCCGGCGATCGCTGTGCGCAGCGCATCCACGGCGGCCTCGGTCAGCTGGATCATGCCTTGCTCCTTCGTTGCAAGGAGCGCAGCAAGCCGCATGCCAAACCATAAAGTATTGTTTTTAAAGGATATTCAGAACTTGACGGAATGTCGCATTCCGCACCAATGTCACAAAACCGACAGGTGTCTTCGCAACAGCGGGAAGGAACGATGCGCCCTCAGGACGCCTTCTCGGCATCGCGCTTGACGCGGGCAAGCAGGCTTTCGCCGCTCTCATCGCCGAAGCAAGTCTCGAAGTCGTCGCATTCGTTACAGGTCGGCACCGTGCAGATCTGATAGCCCGTATCGCGGCAGATCATGCGGTAGAAGAACTTCTTCCACTTCATGTCCTGGCTGTTGGCCTCCGACAGCATCTCGAAGTGCCGCTCCATCAGCCAGCCGAGTTCGCGTCGGTTGCGGAGACCGAGATCCTGCCAGAGATGGTTCGGCCGCTGACAGCGCCGGGCGATGATCTCCGCAAACCGCATTTCGAGAGAGCTGTCCTCGGTCGTGCCGCTCATCAAGAGGTCGAGAAGGCAGGCCTCGTCTTCGCTTCTCGCCGGCGCGACGTTGGCCGGCAGACCCTCGAAAACCGCCGCCGCGTGCGGAAAGAGCGCGTCGACGAGGTCTTTGAGATTGTCGCTGTCGAGGCCCAGTGTCTCGACGACAGACACCTCCTCCTTGCGGCTTTCCGAAATGGCGAGCGCCAGCACGGAGGCAATGACATGCGCGTCGAACGCATTGCAGAGCGGCCGCTCGCCGCCCTCCATCAGAAAATCGTAGACCTCCGCCGCGTCCATCGTCTCAGGCCGCAAGTGCCTCAGCCCCGTGCGTCTGGCTGCCCGTCGGGCAGACCCTGGCGCAGGCGCCGCAGCCGATGCAATTTCCGGCGTCGCCGAGCACCATGACCTTGCGCTCCAGCTCGTCGTCATCCTCGTCCTCGAGATCGACGAACTCACCGTCCTCGGTGACGCCGCGAAGCGTCATCACGTTGCGCGCACAGACTTTGTAGCAGCGACCGCAACCGATGCATTTCTTCGGATCGATCGAAAGAAGATATTCCGGCGTCCAGTCCCGGCCGTCACGTGTCACGAAGCTCATCTTGTCCCCCTGGGCTCGCCCAAGCCCCTCTCATCGGCCACGCCTCAGGCGCGGGCCACGTCTGGATAGGTATCGATCGTCTCGCGCGCCTGGCGCACCACCTTCATGCCGGCCTCGGCGAGGTCACTGAGGCTTTCGAAACCAAAGCGGTGCACGTCGCGCAGCGACTTCGCGAAGATCACGAGCTTGCCGGCCGTCAGGATGACGCGCCCGAACCCTTCCCAATGCATGCTCATCATCGGCGAGGCCATGAGCCCCGTCTCGCGCTCCACCGTCAGACCGACGGCGCGATAGAATTTGTCCACCCGGTCGAGAAGGTCGGGGTCGGGATCGTCGATGATCGGCTTTGCCCGCCGCTCTTCGGCGGTGACGATGAACTCCTCGAGAAGCTCGGCATCGCTCTTGCTTTCCCAGGCGCCGTAGGAATCCTCCGCCCGGTAGAGCGCGACGAGCGATTTGAGGAAGGGCGAGCCCATGGCCTTATCGTTCGCGTCGCCCGCAGACATCAACGCTTCCGCCATGCTCAATCCTCCTCGTCGAGAAAATCCATCGACCGCGGCTGCGCGGTCCCCATGACCTTTCGCAGCCAGGGCGGCGGATTGGTCGACATCATCGTCTGCACGCGCCCGATGAGGCCGTCGATCGGCTCCGGCGCCGGCAATTTGACGGGATGGATGCGCGCATTGATGACTTTCGCAGCCGAAGGCCCGCCGATCGCCAGGCAGAAGAGAAGATGGCAGCCATTCAAGGCCTCGATCTTCGGTCCGATGCGGTCGTCGCCCTCCTGGCGATGTTTGCCGCTTTCATCGGACACATCGTCGAAGGCGGCAGCAGAGACGAAGCGCGAGGCCGTCGGCGTCACATCGTAGATCGCGAATTTGCGGGCCGAGCCGAAATGCGCGTTGAGCCCCTTCATATCCTGCGTTGCGATCGCCACGCGCAGCTTCGGCTCGTCGCTCTCAGCGGTCACCGACATGACTTCCTCCCGTTCAACCAATTGCAAGTGTCTGACCGACATCGCGCTTCTCCTGAACCTTGAAGGGAGGCACTTCGGCCGAGGCGAAATCCTCGGGCGTTTTCTCTTTGATGAGGCTGAGGAAGATGTTTCCGACCTCGTAGAGAAAGTCACGGCTTCCCGCATAGCCGACCATCGCGCGGTGCTGGACGCCGAGCCGGTCGAAGATCGGGAACCCGACGCGCAGATGCGGCAGGCCGAGCCGTTCCGCAGCCTGTCGTCCGTGGCTGTGCGTGACGAGGAGATCGGCCTTTGCCGCGGCCGCCCGTTCTTCGAAATCCATGAGATCGCCAACGACGACCTCTTTCGCCGGCACCTTTTCGAGAAGCGGCGAATGATTGGTGGTCGTCACCGCCGTGACGATCTCCGCGCCAAGGCTCTTGAAGAAGACGGCGAGCTGATAAAGGAGGTCCGGATCGTCCGCGATCGCGATCCGCTTGCCGCCTAGATAGAAGTGGCAGTCGAGCATCGCGTCGACGAGTTGGCTGCGGCGCCTCTTGAGGTTTTCGGGGACCGCAACGCCCGAGATGCGCGACAACAGCGCCACGAGTTCATCGCTCGCCGCAAGGCCCGTCAGGCTCGAAAGAACCGTGCTCGGCACGCCAGTCAGCCCTTCGAGGGCCTCTGCCGCCGGGGTCATATGCTGGCCGATCGCAATGGTGGCGAGCCCCTCGCCCATGTCGGCGATATCTTCGAGTTTCGTGCCGCCTGATGTGATCGGCGTGAACTCGGCGTTCACATGCCCATCGAGAGAACCGGAAAGGTCCGGCAGGACGACAGCATCGAGACCGAAGGCCGCCGCCATATCACGCAACTGGTCGATATCGGCCGCCGTCTGATGCACGCCAGGCAGGATGTTGATCTGCCGTAGGCTTTTCTGCCGGCGTTCCCCCGGAACGACGAGTCCTTCGATGATCGCCGTCACCGCCTTCGCCCAGCCGTCTTCGAGCGCCCCGACATAATCCGGCGTCGAGGCGTAGACGATGGCCGTACGTGCCAGTTCGTGGCGGCGCTGCATGATGGACAGGAGATCGCCGGTGATATCCTCGCCGCGCGTCTCGATGAGTGCCGTCGATGCGATGCCGATGAACTTCGGGTTCATCCGCGACTGCAGATTGACGAGTGCCTCCTCCAGATTGTCGGCCCCACCCAAAATCGTCTCGACCTCAGCGATCGCCGTCGTCTGCATCGGCATGTCTTCGCGGAAATGACGGACGGCGAGCGTCAGAGCGAAGGAGGTGCACCCTTGCGCACCATGAAAGAGCGGGACGGCGCCATCGACGCCGAGATAGGCAAGCGCCGCCCCGAGCGGCGCGGAGGATTTCAAAGGATTGATCGAGCCGCTTTTTTTCGGCTGCAGAAGCGTGGCCATTCAAGCCTCCCCAAGGCCGGAACGCGATTGCGGTCCGCAATCGAGCGGCACGATATCAGCGGAGATTTCCCAGGGTGCAGGCCGGCGGATTTCTTCCCAAACAGGATTGGACAAGGATTTCGCGAGCTCGGCGACGAGCGCCACGGTGCCGTCATAGCCGGCATAGGCGTAATTGCGCTCCTGGTTGATATCGAGCCACGGCCTGCGCGCCTTCAGGCCGACATACTGCGTCTTGCCGCCCGACAGGAGAATGTCCGCCTCGTCATTGGCGAGCCTCGCATACATCTCGCGGGCCGGCACGGAGCCGACCATATGCGGATCGTCCATGATCTCCTTGATCCGCTCCTTGTCGCCTTCCGTCGACTTGCGCACCGACGTTGCGACGATCTTCATGCCGATTTCCTGAAGCGCGGAGACGATCGACCAGGATTTGACCCCGCCCGTATAGAGGATGACGCGCTTGCCCTTGAGGATCTCGCGGTAAGGTTCGATGCGCGCCCAGGCCCGCGCCTCCTCCGCCGCGATGAGCACTTCCGTACGCTGCAAAAGATCTTCGGGAGCTCCGCGCTCGACCAGCATCCGGGCAAGCGTGCGCAGCGCCGCCGACGTATCGGCGATGCCATAGAAAGACCCTTCGAAGTACGGGATGCCCCAGCGCTCTTCCATCTGACGCGCCAGATTGATGAGGGCCGCCGAGCACATCATCATGTTGACGCGGGCGCGGTGCGCCCCGGCGAGATCGCGGTAGCGCGCATCGCCGGTGATGTTGGCGAGAAGCCGGATACCGAGTTTTTCCAGAAGCGGTTTGATCTGCCAGATCTCGCCGACGATGTTGTATTCGCCGAGAATATTGACGTCCGTCGGCGTCGTATATTCAGGCTCGATGGTGCCGATGACGTGCTTGAAGAGCGCCTCACCGGCGAGCTTGTTGCCGAAATTCTTCTTGCCTGAAAAGCCGGCCGACAGGACCGGAATGCAGGGCGTGCCGGTCTTCTCGGCCGCGTGGCGGCAGACGGCCTCGATATCGTCGCCGATCATCGCCGGCACGCAGGTCTGATAGACGAAGACGGCCGGCGGGTCGTATCGGGCGATCGCGTCCTTGATCGCCCGATACAGTCGCTTTTCTCCGTTGCCCATGACGATGTCGAGCTCGGAGAGATCGGTGGTGAGACCGAGCCGGTAAGTGCTCGGCCCCGAGGTGGCGGCGTGGCGGTTGTCCCAGCTGTTGCCCTCGCACGCCGACGGCCCGTGCGTCAGATGCACGACGTCGACGATCGGCTCCAGCGCGATCTTGGCACCGTCGAAGGCGCAACCGCCTGCGGCGGCGCCCGGCACCAAAGGCTTGGAGCAACCCTTTTTGCGCTCCTTTTCGCTCTTGGCCTGGTTTTTCGCACAGCCCGGCTCGTTGAAGAGTTCGGCTGTTTTCGACCTCAAGACTTCGCCCATGATCGCCTCCCGGCGCCGCCCGCCTTTTAGCGGGTCAAATCGAAGGAAATGTCACCGCCCGGCTCGAGACCGGCCGCGTCGAGCGTGTCGAACGCCTTGTCGAGCAACGTCACCAGAACCCGCAATCCGCCCTGATAGCCCCAGACGGGGAAGCGGTGGTGGTGGTGCCTGTCGAAGATCGGGAAGGTCAGCCGGATGAGCGGCACGCCCGTGTCGCGCTCCAGGAACTTGCCATGCGAATTGCCGATCAGGAAATCCGTCGGCTCGGTGGCGAGAAGCGACCGCATATGCCACAGATCGTTGCCCGGATAGGCCTTGCATTCCGCACCGAAGGGCGAGGAATCGAAGAGCGCCTGCATCTTTTTCGCCCACGGCTTGGTGCCGTTGGTCGCCAGGCAGTGGCGCGGCTCGCCGCCGAATTCCAGCACGAAGCGGGCCATCGCATAGACGAAGTCCGGATCGCCGTAGATGGCGTAGGTCTTGCCGTGCAGGGTGGCCTGGCTGTCGGCCATCGCATCGACGAGACGGCCCCGCTCCATCCTGAGCTCTTCCGGGATCTCCTTGCCGGTGATATCCGACACCTTCATCAGGAACTCGTCGGTCGCCGCCACACCCATCGGGTAGTGGAAGCTCGCCGTCTCCTGATCGAAGGACTTCGCGTATTGCAGCGTCTTCGTGGAGCAGTATTGCTGCAGGCTGATCGTCGCCTTGGCATTGACCGCGTTCTTCGCAGCTTCCAGCGTTGTACCGCCGTCATACATGCGGAACTCGCCATCTGAAGGCGTGTCGAACTGATCGGAGACGTCGGAGAGGATCGTATACTCCACGCCCATCAGGTCGAGGATGCGCTTCAGCTCGCGGTTGTTGCCGACCGCGAACCCATCGAAGCCCGGCACGATGTTGATCGTCTCGTTCTTCGTGACCTCCGCATTGGCCCAGAAGCCCTCGAGAATGCCGCGCAGCATGTTGTCGTAGCCGGTCGTGTGGCTGCCGACAAATGCCGGAGTGTGGGCAAAAGGCACCGGGAAATCCTGCGGCACCGATTCCTTTTCTTTGGCGCCGATGATGAACGACTGCAGATCGTCACCGATCACCTCGGCCATGCAGGTCGTCGACACCGCGATCATCTTCGGCGAGTAGAGCGCATAGGCGTTCTTCAGGCCTTCGACCATGTTGTTGAGGCCGCCGAACACGGCCGCATCTTCCGTCATCGACGAGGAGACCGCCGAGCACGGCTCCTTGAAGTGGCGGGAGAGATGCGAGCGGTAATAGGCGACGCAACCCTGGCTGCCGTGCACGAAGCTCAGCGTCTTCTCAAAGCCCGCCGCCGCGAAGACGGCGCCGAGCGGCTGGCAGGCCTTTGCCGGGTTGATGGAGAGAGATTCGCGGGCAAAATTCTTCTCGCGATATTCCCAGCTCTTCGTCCAGTCGGCGGTTTCCTGTACCTTTTCGGCGGCAGGCATGTTTTCCATGTCCGCGCGCTTCTTGGCGAACATCTCCTTGTATTCCGGCTCCCGGAACAGAAGGCTGTGGTCGAGGACTTTCTCTGCAGATTGTGGCATGGGTCCATTCCTTCTTGAGGCTCGGCGCGCGCTATTCGGCGGCGACCGCCAGCGGCTCGGTCTTGGTCCAGGGAGCGTCGAACAGATCCCAGACGGGGTTGTTGATGGCGAGGTCCATGTCGCGGGCGAAAACCGCGAAACCGTCGTAGCCGTGATAGGGGCCGGAATAGTCCCAGGAATGCATCTGACGGAACGGGATGCCCATCTTCTGCACCGGGTACTTTTCCTTGATGCCCGAGCCGACGAGATTGGGCCGGATCTGCTCGATGAACTTCTCCAGCTCGTAGCCGGTCACGTCATCGTAGATGAGCGTGCCTTCTTTCACGTAATGGCCGGTACGCTGATAATCGTCGTTATGGGCGAATTCATAACCCGTTCCGACGATTTCCATGCCGAGATCGTCATAAGCATTGACGATGTGGCGCGGACGCAGGCCGCCGACATAGAGCATCACCGTCTTGCCTTCGAGGCGCGGCTTGTACTTTGAGATGACGGCATCGACGAGCGGCTGGTACTTGGCGATGACGCGCTCGGCACCTTCCTTGATGGTGTCATCAAAGTAGCTGGCGATATGGCGCAGCGATTGGGCGATCTGCGTCGGGCCGAAGAGATTGTACTCCGTCCACGGCACGCCGTGCTTCTCTTCCATGTGGCGGCAGATGTAGTTCATCGACCGGTAGCAATGGATGAGGTTGAGCTTCGCCTTCGGCGCCTGCTCGAGTTCGGCAAGCGTGCCGTCACCGGACCAGCTGCCGATGACGCGGAGGCCCATCTCTTCCAGGAGCCGGCGCGAGGCCCAGGCATCGCCGCCGATATTGTAGTCGCCGATGATGGTGACGTCGTAATCCGTCGCCTCGAACTCGCGTTCGCTCTTGTCGAGCACCCAGTCGCGGATCGTGTCGTTGGCGATGTGGTGGCCGAGCGACTGCGACACGCCACGGAAGCCCTCGCAGCGCACCGGCACGACAGTCTTGCCGGTTTCGCTCTTCTTCTTGCGCGCCACGGCCTCGATATCGTCACCGATCAGACCGATCGGGCATTCCGACTGCACGGAGATGCCGTTGGCGAGCGGGAACAGCTCGTTGATCTCGTCGATCACCTTTTCGAGCTTCTTGTCACCGCCGAAGACGATGTCGCGCTCTTGGAAGTCGGTGGTGAACTGCATCGTCACGAAGGTGTCGACGCCGGTCGTGCCGGTGTAATAGTTGCGGCGCTGGGCCCAGGAATACTGGCCGCAGCCGACAGGGCCATGGCTGATATGGACCATGTCCTTCACCGGGCCCCACACCACGCCCTTGGATCCGGCGTAGGCGCAGCCGCGGATCGTCATGACGCCCGGGATCGACTTGATGTTGGATTTGACGGCACATTCCGACAGATTCTGTTCGCCACCCTCTTCAGGGGCCTCCGCAGGCTTGGCGACACTCAGATGCCGGCTCCGCTTCTTTTGGGCCTTGTCCGGATAGGCCTTCAACACCTCCTCAATGAGGCTGGCGTGGAACTCGGCGTCGTTCTTGTGGTCGAGGCTCATAGCGCTCTCCTCATCGAACAATGTTGAAGATGAGCCCGGCCACCGCCCCGCGGCGGCCGGGCGGGACAATTAGGCCGCGGCTTCGGCGGCCTTTGCGGCTTCCTTGGCCTGGAGTTCGGCGAGCGCCTGCTCCTCGGTCTTCATGATGCCGAAATCGAGCAGCATCTGCTCAAGCTCGTCCATGGAAACCGGCGTCGGGATCGTGCCCTGGCCGGAATTCGCGTGGATCTTCTCCGCCAGCGTCCGGTATTCCTTCGCCTGGTTGGAATCCGGGGCGTACTGGATGACCGTCTGACGACGCAGCTCGGCGTGCTGGACGATGTTGTCGCGCGGCACGAAGTGAATGAGCTTGGTATTGAGCTTCTCTGCCAGCGCTTCCGACAGCTCCAGCTCCTGGTCGGTCTGGCGCTCGTTGCAGATGAGGCCGCCGAGACGCACGCCGCCCGAATGGGCGTACTTCAAGATGCCCTTGGCGATATTGTTGGCGGCGTAAAGCGCCATCATCTCGCCGGACATGACGATGTAGATTTCCTGCGCCTTGTTTTCGCGGATCGGCATCGCGAAGCCGCCGCAGACCACGTCGCCGAGCACGTCGTAGGAGACGTAATCGACATCGTCATAGGCACCGTTTTCTTCGAGGAAGTTGATGGCGGTGATGACGCCGCGGCCGGCACAGCCGACGCCGGGCTCAGGACCACCGGATTCCGTGCACTTGATGCCCTTGTAGCCAAGCTTGAGAACATCCTCGAGCTCGAGATCCTCCACAGAGCCCGCCTCGGCCGCGAGGCTCAAAACCGTGTCCTGCATCTTGGTGTTGAGGATGAGGCGGGTGGAATCCGCTTTCGGATCGCAACCCACAATCAGAATCTTCTGCCCCATTTCGACAAGTGCCGCGAGGGTGTTCTGAGAAGTGGTCGACTTGCCGATGCCGCCCTTCCCGTAGAACGCAATCTGGCGAAGTGAACTCATAGTGTCTCTCCAGGTTGTCCGGTTCAAAACTGTTCCAGCGGGCGCTCTCGGCCGCGTGCCCTTAGATACGCAAAGGGCGTGCCAACTTGGAGAAAACGAAATTTTCCTTATTTATTAAGTGGTGGTGAGATTTTTGAGAGAGCCGAGCGTCCGACAGTCGCTGTCCGATCTCCGACAAAAGACGACAGTGGGACGCGAGCCGAACAACCGACAAAACCGACACGACATCGCGGATGTCGCGTTTCGTCGTGACCTGGCGCAGCGACAGGCCAAAGCGCCGCGAGCGATCGGCCGCAAAAGCTGTCGGCCGCATAAAAGTCATGTGAGGAAAAGAAGAGGCTCAGGCGAGCTCTGCGAGGCGTTCGGCCAGTCTTGCCGGGGAAACGGCAAGCGGCGTGATCGTTTCCGTCTCGAAGAAGCGCAGCTCGTTGCGCGTGAGCCCTTCGGGCTCCACCAGCGCGAAATAAGGCCCCTTGGAACGCTTCATGATCTGCCGGGCATAGAGCCGGAGCATCTGATCGTCGAAGCGACAGCCGATGAAGAGAAACCCGCAACTCGTCCGTCGCGCGCGCACGATCTCAGGGATCGGCGTCTGGATGTCGATTTCCGTCAGCACTTCAACATAGTCGGAATCGGCGATGAGATAATTGTGGGCCGGCGCCACGCCGCCATGCGGCTTATAGAGGAGCGTCCGCCATTCATCTTGCGGCGCGCTCACCTCCCCGCCTTCGGCATCGTAAAAGCGGAACCAGAGAAATTCGCCGATGCCGGCGCGGGTGATCCCCTGCACTTCGCCCCAATCGGCGCCCCGGCTGGTGCATTGAGCGAGCGCGGACCGCATCGCCCCATCGTACCAGCTGTCGACGATCATCGGGATTTCCGAACATGAGGCGAGCGCCTCGTGAAGCGGCGTCGGTGCCACCGGTTCGGCAAACGCCGCTGCCATCAGGGCGTCGAGCGTCTTGCGATGCTTGCGCCCCTCGATGAACTGCGCGGAGGCCCAGGGATTGCCCCGGGCCCGTCTCGGCAGGGCGACTTTTGCGGAGAAGAATTCGGCCAATGCCGCATAGCTTGTCGGGACGCCCGCATCGGCGGGCAACACACCGGGACCGAGATAAGGAATGATGCCGCCGCCCTTCAGGCGACGGACGATATCGTCAAGAATCGGCTCGGCGTTGCGGACAACCACCTCGTCCAAAGCCGCAGCAGCACTCATGAAACGCTTTCCGGGCGGCGCCGCGCTTCGACCGTGATCGGGAGCTTGGTGTCGACGTCCATCTCCGGCAGCTCGAGAATCCAGCCGTTCTTCAGCTTCACCCAGCCGCCCCACAGCGCCTCGTGCTCGCATTCGACGATCGGCTCTTCGAGATCCTTCTTCGCGACATAGGCGGAAAGCCCCTTGGGCGTGCTGCGGATCATCACTTTCATGCTGCTGTCTCCTGCTCGTCCGAAATGTCGCTCGCCGCTCCGTCGCCCGCATCGACGGCGATCAGCTCGCGCCCGCGCATGCCGACGATCCTGCCGCAGTCGAGAAACTCGACCGCGTAGATGTAAAACCGCTGCAGATAGGTGCCGACGTCGCGCACATATCCTTCGTCACCTTTGCGCACGACGATCTCGCCGATCTCGCAGCCAGGCATCGTCCCGTCGTTCTTGACGGCCTTGCGGGCACGCACCTTGGCGCCGGGCATGAAGAGAGGCTGATCGTAGATCTCCACCTCTTCTTCGCGGGCAAGTCCCATCGCAGTCTCCTTCACGACATGGCGAATGTCAGGTCGGGGGTGATCCGTCCGGGGCGCAAAAGACAGCGCCGGCGGGCCGAACCCGACCCGCCGGCGGCCAATTCAACTCAGGCCGGGACGCAGGTGTCCGGGACCGGGCAGACGGCGACGCATTGCGGGGCATCGAAATGTCCCTCGCATTCCGTGCACTTGTCCTGATCGATGATGTAGGTGTCGCCTTTGAACTTGATCGCCGCGTTCGGGCACTCGAATTCACAGGCGCCGCAAACGGTGCACTGGGACTTGATGATCTTGTAAGCCATTTGATTTCTCCTCTCGGTTAGGCTGTCAGCATTGCAGGCTGGGTGCCGTATTCGGCGGCGTACCAGGCAGCAATCCCTGCCTCGATCCAGTCAAAAGCATGGGCGTCGCTCGCCTTGATGCCGACCTTCTCCAGTCGATCTTTTGGGGCTTCGCCAATCTTCGCGCACAAAACCGTGGAGACGCCTTGCAGCGTTTCGACAATGCCGTCGAAGGCCCTCTCCTCGCCGTGTCCACCATGGCAATATTGCTCGACTTTGCGATGCCCCACGAAGGTCACGCCACCAGGTGAAACTTCGAAGACCTGGAATTCCTGTGCATGACCGAAGTGTAGATTGATACGCCCGCCACCTCTTGTTGCCACCGCGACAAGAAGCGCCGGCGCATCCCGAACTTCGGCAAGATCTGCTTTGGCCGCCTCTTTGGTCGCCGCGTGCTCGCCGCGCACCGTCGCGACCACCGAGCGATATTCCTCGCGTCGCGCCGGATCGTAGGACACCGTCTCGGGCAGCTGATCCATGGTGAATTCCTGGCCGCGATCTTCGCCGAGGATACCGACCGCATCGGCGCGGCACTGGCGGCAATGTCGCATCAGCTTGGTTCCGCCCTCCACCTTGTCCTGCAGCGCCTTCACCTCCATCGGCGTGGGCCCGCGCTGCCCCGTCAGCCCGAAATGCGTGCCGTGGGCGGGGTCGGAAATGAGCGGCATGATGTTGTGGAGGAAGGCGCCCTTCGCCTTCACCGCCTTATTCACCTCGATCAAATGCTCGTCGTTGATCCCGGGGATCATGACGGAATTGACCTTCACCAGGATGTCGCGGGCCACGAGCATCTCCAGGCCGAGCATCTGCCGCTCCAGCAGGATCCGAGAGGCCTCCACGCCCGTCCAGCGCCGGTGATCGTAGAAGACCCAGGGATAGATCTTCGCGCCGATCTCCGGATCGATCGCATTGATGGTGATCGTCACATGGTCGATCGCCATCTCGGCGATCTCGTCGACGTAATCCGGCAGCGCCAGACCGTTGGTCGACAGACAGAGCTTGAGGTCCGGGATTTCCTTGGAAACCCGCTCAAACGTCTCTTTCGTCTTGCGCCAATCGTAGCAGGCGTCGCCGGGGCCGGCGATGCCGAGGACGGAAAGCTGCGGCACCTCGTTGGCGACCGCGATGACTTTCTTGACCGCCTGATCGGGGTCGAGCCGCTCGGAGACGACGCCCGGCCGGCTTTCATTGGCGCAATCGTACTTCCGATTGCAGTAATTGCACTGGATGTTGCAGGCGGGCGCGACGGCGACATGCATGCGCGCGAAATAATGATGCGCCTCTTCCGAATAGCAGGGGTGATCCTTCACCCGCTCCCACAATTCCGGAGACATATCGGCGGGTCCGTCAGAAGAGCCGCAGCTCGATGAGGCGCAGCCGGACTTGGCCAGCGAGGCCCGCATTTTGGCGGCAGATGTCGGCGCCTTCAGGCTGCCAAGCGAGATGAGCTGAGCCAATCGATCCCTCCGCGACACACATCCAAAGCGTCTTTCAGGAACCGTGCAGCAAGCCCCATGCCAAAACGAAAATGGCGTATTTACAAGGGGTTGGCATCACCCAGCCAGAGACAAAACCCTGTCGCGGCTCCGACATCGTGTCGGGTCTCCGACATTGGCGGGCCTGCCGTCCTACTCAGAAGCGCTTGATCGGAATCGAATGCTTGCGAAGGGCGTAGCCGATCTGGCGCGGCGTCATGCCGAGAATGCGCGCCGCCTTCGCCTGCACCCAGCCCGCCGTCTCCATCGCCTCGACCAGCCGGTCACGCTCCGAGCGCGTATCTCCTCCGGGCACCGGGCAGGCGCCGGGCGACGGGCAGGCTTGCGGCGAAGCAGGGCTTTCCCCCTCGGCAAAAACCGTCCCGCCCATCTGCGGCTGCGGTTGGATGACCGGCAGCGGCTGGAATCCGGGCGAAGGGGCAGCCCTCTGGCTTCCCTGCCAGAGAACGGAGGAAAGGCATCCGTCATTCTGACAGGCAAGATCATGCGCCACGATCTGCTGGTCGCGCGCCAGCGTCGCCGTGCGCCGGATGCAGTTTTCCAATTCCCGCACATTGCCGGGGAAGAAGCAGCCGGAGAGCGCGCGAAGCGCTTCGCTCGTCAGGGTGAGATCGGTGCTGTGCTCCTTGTTGAAGCGCTGCAGGATCTCCTGCGCGAGAAGCGGGATATCGCCGGTCCGCTCGCGCAATGGCGGCAGGAAAATCGGTACCACGCTGATCCGGTAGTAGAGATCCGCACGAAATTCGCCCTTGCTGACGGCGGCCTCCAGATCCCGGTTGGTAGCACATACGAGCCGCACATCGACCTTGAGCGAGCGCGTGCCACCGACACGTTCAAACTCGCCCTCCTGCAGCACCCGCAAGAGCTTCGCTTGAAAGGCGGCGGAAATCTCGCCGATTTCGTCGAGAAAGAGCGTGCCGCCATGGGCGAGTTCGAAGCGCCCCTTGCGCTGCTGGATGGCCCCGGTGAAGGCCCCCTTCTCATGGCCGAAGAGCTCCGATTCGAGCACGCTTTCCGGCAGTGCCGCACAATTGAGTTTGACGAAAGGGCCGGAACTGCGCGGCGACAGATCGTGGATCGCCGAGGCGAAGAGCTCTTTGCCGGTGCCCGATTCCCCACGCAGCAGCACGGTCGAACGACTGCGCGCCACGATCCGCACCTTGTCGAGGGCCGCACGCAAGGCCGGGCTCTCGCCGACGATGCCTTCGATCTTGCCGGAGGCCACGCCGTCGTCTCGCCCCGCCGACAATTGCTTTTCGAGCCGCCGTTGTTCGGCCATCAGTCGCTCGCGGTCGCGCGCCACCGCCTTGTGCAACCGCAACGTCTGGCCGAGGAGATTGGCGACAAGTGTCAGAAAACGGACATCCTGATCGAACGGTGTCTGATCGGCGAATTCGTAGCTGCGGTCGATCGTCAGCGTGCCGACGACCGCCTCGCCGTTTTTGATCGGCACACCGATCAGCGAAAACGGCTTTCCATCCTCCGACCCCCAGCCGTCGAGATCCGTCCCGGCGAATAGCTGGTCGCTGCGCACATCCGGCACCACGAGGGGCATGCAGGTGGCCACGATCTGACCGATCGCCTGCTCAGGCAGGCGCTTGAAATAGCGCTTGGCGTTTTCCTCGCTCCATCCCGAACCGACGACGATCTCCGGCTCCCCATCGCCGTCCAGAAGCGCAATCAAACCATGGCGCATATCGAGAAAGCTGGAGAGCAGCGTGAGCACGCCAGCGAGCGTCGTCTCCAGCCGGTTCGGCGCGCTGAGGAGCTTTGAGATCTCATAGATCCCAATAAGCTCGATATCGGCGCGGCTTGTCCGCCCATGTGTACCGTTGCCGGGGCTGTGCACTGTCACGGTCTCCGCCCTCCATGACGATCTCGATGCGCATGCATCGAATACGCAGGCTGAAAGGCCCCCAAACCTTCCAAGATTCAGCCTACCTATGTTGCATCTGCTAAATAGTTAGACCAATGCGAAGGCTCGCACAGGTTCGACTTTTGTCGGACCCTAAAGAAAACCGCGAAAACAGGCTTTGCATAAGAGCCATGCGTCTTCCATAGAGCCATTCTACAGATCTTCTTTGCATATTCCGTGCCAGACGCAGGAAGACTTCAGAAGCCCCTGTAGAGAGGCGTTTTTCTGCAGAGAGGCCGAAACGCACGCACTGAGACGAAGGCGAAGACAATTCTTTTTCTGAAGGACATCAATCTGTAAAAATTTTCACCGTCGCGAGCGGAATTGCAGGCATCAGGAGAACAGATTTTTCGGAGATCAGGCAGAATCCGGCCTAATTCGCCCCGTCGGTAGACAGCACCACATGCGCGGGTGCATGACCGCTCCTCACCGGATTTTGCTTTTAGAAGCAAGCCATTGGCAGCTCCCGCAGCATTCGCTGCCATCAGGAGGAAAAAGTGAGAGCTATTGCGCTTGTGTCCGCGTTCTTTGGGCGCACCTTTGCCTTGTGGGTCATTGCCTTCGCGGTCCTCGGATTCGTCCTTCCCGACGTATTCCGAACCCTTGTCCCCTATATCGTCCCGCTCCTCGGCATGATCATGTTCGGCATGGGGCTGACGATCTCGCTGAAGGATTTCCGCGAGGTCGTCCGCCGGCCGAAGGACGTGGCGATCGGGGTCGGCGCGCAATTCCTCATCATGCCGCTCGTTGCGGTCGCCCTCACATCGATCATTCCGATGTCGCCGGAAGTGGCGGCCGGCGTCATCCTGGTCGGCTGCTGCCCGGGCGGCACGGCCAGCAACGTGATGACGTATCTGTGCCGCGGCGACGTGGCGTTGAGCGTCGCCTGCACCAGCGTCACGACCTTGGCAGCACCGATCGTCACGCCCTTCCTCGTCTGGCTTTTCGCCAGCCAGTATCTGCCGGTCGATGCCGTGAGCATGTTCATCTCGATCGTGAAGATGATTCTTCTGCCGCTCGGCCTCGGCTTCGTCATGCAGAAGCTGGCGCCCTCGCTGGTGCGCGCCGCGATTCCCGCGCTGCCGCTCGTCAGCGTCACCGGCATCGTTCTCATCATCGCGGCCGTGGTTGCGGTCAATCAGGAGAAAATCGCCACGACCGGTCTTCTCATCTTCGCCGTCGTCGCCCTCCACAACGGCATCGGACTGGCGCTCGGCTATTGGCTCGCGCGCATGAGCGGCATGCCGGTGGCCAAGCGCAAGGCGATCTCAATCGAGGTCGGCATGCAGAATTCCGGCCTGGGGGCGGCGCTCGCCAGCGCCCATTTCTCGCCCCTCGCCGCCGTGCCGAGCGCGATCTTCAGCGTCTGGCACAACATCGCCGGCGCGATCGTGGCAAATATCTACAAAAAGCTCGACGACGGACGCGCGCTGCGCAGCGAGATGGCGCCTGTCCGCTCAAGCTGATCGGCGTCGCTCACACCCCAAAAAGCGAAAACCCGGCCGCAAGGCCGGGTTTTTTGTGCCGAGGCGCGCCAGCCGGAGAAGGCTCTCCACAGCGCGCTCTGTCGTTTTTGAAAGATTGGTGGGTGAGCAGGGACTCGAACCCTGGACCCGCTGATTAAGAGTCAGCTGCTCTACCAACTGAGCTACACACCCGAAGCGTGGGCGCTGTATAGTGGCGCCAGACGCGCTGTGCAAGCCATCAGACGCGGCATCGGTGCAGAATTGCACAACGCATCGATTTTCGTCAGGATATTCGTCCCCTGCCGGTACCCGCCCGAACGATGACGGCGCCGGCTCGCGCCCTTCCACCCCCAAGACCATGTGATGCCGATGACCGCGCCCGATACGCTTATGCCCGACCTCGCCTCCCATATCGCCGGAGAAAAGGTGGCCGGCGGTGGCGAGAAGATCGCCACGATCAATCCCGCGAACGGCACGATCCTCGCCCGCTTCGCGGCCGCCGACAGCGCGACAATCGACCGCGCCGTCGCCGCAGCCCAGACCGCACAGCGCGAATGGCAGGCAATGGCGCCGGCCGAACGCGGCCGCGTCCTCAACCGCGTCGCCCATCTCCTGCGCGCCCGTACGGACGAACTCGCGCGTCTCGAAGTCCTCGACACCGGCAAGCCCATCCAGGAGGCCCCGGAGGCCGATATCGGCTCAGCCGCCGATTGTTTCGAGTTCTTCGCAGGCCTCACCCAGATCGTCCATGGCGAGCATATGCCGCTTGGCGAGGATGCCTTCGCCTATACGCGCCGCGAGCCGCTCGGCGTCTGCGCCGGCATCGGCGCCTGGAACTATCCGATCCAGATCGCCTCCTGGAAGACGGCGCCGGCGCTTGCCGCCGGCAATGCCATGATCTTCAAACCGAGCGAGCTGACGCCGATCACCGCGCTCAAACTGGCCGAGATCGTCGAAGAGGCCGGCGCCCCGAAAGGTCTCTTCAATGTCGTCCTCGGCGCCGGCGAAACAGGCGCCGCCATGACGGCCCATCCCGGCATCGCAAAAGTGTCGCTGACCGGCTCCGTACCTACGGGAAAGCGCATCATGGCGGCCGCGGCCGAGACGCTCAAACACGTCACGATGGAGCTCGGCGGCAAGTCGGCACTCATCGTCTTCGAGGACGCCGACATCGATGATTCGGTTTCTGCGGCGCTGCTTGCAAACTTCTACACGCAGGGCGAAATCTGCTCCAATGGCACGCGCGTCTTCGTACATGAATCAGTTCGCGAGGAATTCCTCGCAAGGCTCACGGAGCGCACGGAAAAAATCCGTCTCGGCGATCCGCTCGATCCGGACACACAGATGGGCCCGCTCATCTCCGAAGCGCATCTTCAAAAAGTCCTCGCCTATGTCGAAAAGGGCGTCGCGGAAGGTGCAAAGCTCGTCACCGGCGGCGAGCGGCTGACGACGGACGCCTTCAAGGACGGCTTCTTCATGAGCCCGGCGATCTTCGCCGAGACACGCGACGACATGACGATCGTCTGCGAAGAGATTTTCGGCCCCGTCATGAGCGTCCTCTCGTTCTCCGAGGAGGCAGACGTCGTCGCCCGCGCCAATGCGACGCCCTTCGGCCTCGCGGCAGGACTGATGACGCAGAACCTTGCGCGCGCCCACCGCGTCGCGGCCGCGCTGCAGGCGGGCACGATCTGGGTCAATTCTTACAATCTGACGCCGATCGCCATGCCCTTCGGCGGCACCAAGCAGTCCGGCATTGGCCGCGAGAACGGCCTCGCCGCGCTCGATTTCTACACCGAGCGGAAAAGCGTCTACGTGAATCTCGGAAAGGTCGAGGCGCCCTACTAGGAATCCTCCGCCGTCGACACGGCCCATTGATCGTGACCCGGGCGAAACTGCTATGGAGAGCGCTCCCACGATTCTCCACGCGACCTCACATGCCCACGAAAGCCGTCGAAATCCTCAAGGCCGTCTATGGCTATGATGCGTTCCGTGGCCCGCAGGCGCGCATCATCGAGCATGTGATCGCCGGCCATAACGCCTTCGTGCTGATGCCGACCGGCGGCGGAAAATCGCTCTGCTACCAGATCCCGGCGATCGCCCGACCCGGCATGGCGTTGATCGTCTCCCCGCTTCTGGCGCTGATGGCCGATCAGGTCGCGGCCTTGCGCCAGGCAGGGGTGAAAGCCGCCGCGCTAAACTCCGATCTTCCGCCGGAAGAGCGGCGCGCCTTGTGGAGCGATATCGAGGCCGGCGCACTCGATCTCCTCTATGTCGCGCCCGAAACGCTCTTGCGCGGTGGGGTTCTGGAGCGCCTGGGTCGGACAAGATTGTCGCTGATCGCGATCGATGAAGCCCACTGCCTGTCGCAATGGGGTCACGACTTCCGCCCCTCCTACCGCCAGCTCGACGTGCTCGTGCGCCAGTTCCCGAAGACGCCGCGCATGGCCCTGACGGCAACGGCCGATGCGCCGACGCGCGCCGAGATCCTGTCGCATCTGGAGATCGCCGAAGCCGACGCCTTCATCGCCGGTTTCGACCGACCCAACATCCGCTACGCCATAGCCGAAAAAGATAATCCCCGCGCTCAGTTGAAGGATTTTCTCAAGCGCCATCGAGGCGAGAGCGGCATCGTCTACTGCCTCTCCAAGCGCAAATGCGAGGAGACGGCCGCCTGGCTGCGGGGCGAGGGTTACGACGCCCTCGCCTATCACGCGGGCATGGATAAGGCCGATCGCGAGGCGAACCAGCAGCGTTTCCAGCATGGCGAGGCGGTCGTCATGGTCGCCACGATCGCTTTCGGCATGGGCATCGACAAACCGGACGTGCGCTTCGTCGCCCATATCGATCTGCCGGGCAGTCTGGAGGCCTATTATCAGGAGACCGGCCGCGCCGGGCGGGACGGCCTGCCCGCCGAGACGCTGATGCTCTACGGTCCTGAAGACGTCGCGCTGCGCAACCGCTTCATCGAGGAATCGGATGCCCCGGACGAGCGCAAGCGGACGGAGCGGCAGAAGCTCGACGCGCTCCTGGGTCTCGCCGAGACGGCGGGTTGCCGCCGCCAGGTGCTGCTCGCCTATTTCGGCGATCATTGCGAGCCTTGCGGCAATTGCGACACCTGCACCGCGCCACCACAGCTCTTCGACGGGACGATCGCGGCGCAGAAGGCGCTCTCCTGCATCTACCGCACCGGCGAGCGCTTCGGGCAGGCCTATATCGTCGATGTTCTTCTCGGCGTGGAGAGCGAGCGCATCGCGCAGTTCGGCCATGACCGCATCTCCACCTTCGGCATCGGCAAGGAGCACGACAGCCGCCTGTGGCGTGCGATCCTGCGCCAGCTGATCGCGCTGCGCCTCGTCGACGTCGACCTTGCGGGCCACGGGGGCCTGTCGATCTCGCCCGCCGGTCGCGACTTCCTTCGCGACAAGCCGACGCTCAAGTTGCGCGTGCCGCCCCCTCGCCGAAGCCGGCGCGGCAAGGGCGGGCAAAGCACCACCCAGTCCGTCGTGCCGGAAGCCGATCGGGATCTCTTTCAGGCGCTCAGAGAAAAACGTCTCGAGATCGCACGGCAACAGAACGTGCCACCCTATGTGATCTTTCACGACAAGACGCTGATCGAGCTCGCGGCGGCGCGCCCCCGCTCGCGCGCCGAGATGGCCCATGTTCCCGGGGTCGGCGAGGCCAAGCTCGATCGCTACGGCAGCGCCTTCGTGGCGGTGATCGCCGATTTTTCAGGGCGTTCTTCTTAAGCCTCGGACGCGAGCGCAGACGAATGCTCTTCGTCCGACTCCCTTCATGCCGCTACCGATGGCGAAACCGAAGCGAGCCTCGGCTCCCCTTCGCGCGCAGGTCTTAGGGCGCAGGGCCAAGAGCTCAGCGCATCATCAGCCATGCCGCCGCATAGACGAGGCCGAACAGCACCGGCTGATGGATGAGGTAGAAGGCCAGCGAATGGCGTCCGCCGAAGGCGAGCGCCTGCGAGATCGGATCGCGCACGGGCTTTGCCAGCAGTCTCAAAACTTGCTGATTTTTCAGAAGCAGACGCCCACCGACGAGGCCTGACAGGACGACGCCGAACCACGGAAAGAGCGGCACATAATCGTTGGTGAACGGGCGGTAGGTCATCAGCCCGAGAAACTGCAGATAGCGGCCGTTGAAAGCAGGGCCTGCGAGGAAACCCGCCCCGAACAGGAAGAACGCTGCCGCAGCTGCGACGAGCCATAACGGCGCCCGCAGGAAGAGGAGGCCGAGCACGCTCGCCAGTGCGATCTCGTGCAGAATGCCGAAGAAGATATAGGCCTCCGGGAAGACCAGATAGGTGACGACGGTAATCGCCGCCGCGCCGCCCGCGACCATCGCAAGACGTTTGAGGAAGGGCCGCAAGCGAAGCCCGGAATGATGGGCGAGCGCGAGACTGACGCCGACGAGGAACAGAAACGATCCGGCGATCATGCGCGCGAACAGAATCCAGCCCGGTGCACTCGCCACGCCCGCATCGGAAAACCCGAAGAAGGCGAGATCCCAGGAGCAGTGGTAGACGGCCATCGCCACGAGCGCGATGCCGCGAAAGACATCGATCCAGATGAGCCGCGGCAGCCGCGCGCCGGCGGCCGGCGGATCGAGACGCCCGGCCTTTTCGCCGAACGAGGCGCCCGTCCCGTCCAAAACATTCCGGCCTGGCGTTTCCGCCGGACCGGTGATGCTGTCGTGCGTTTGTTCGTGTGCCAAGGGCAGCCGCGTCAGCCGGCCTGCGCGTGCAGCCGTTCGCCGCGCGCGATCAGCTTGTTGACCGCGGCGAGATAGGCTTTTGCGGAGGCCACGAGCGTGTCGGGATCGGAGGCACGGCCGGTCACCGCCCGGCCCTCGCGATCTTCGACGCGCACAGAAACCTCCGCCTGCGCGTCCGTGCCGCCGGTCACCGCATGCACCTGATAGAGCGCCAGGGTCGCCTCATGCGGAACGAGCGATTTGATCGCATTGAAGGCGGCATCGACCGGGCCGTTGCCCGTCGCCTGGAAGGTGCGATGCTGGCCGTCCTGACTGACAGTCAGGGTCGCGGCCTGCGGGCCCATCGTGCCGGCAATGATCGTCAGCGCTTCCAGCCGGATACGATCGGCCGCATTCGCCAGCTTCTCGTCGACCAGCGCCTCGATGTCCTCGTCAAAGACATGCTTCTTGCGATCGGCCAGCGCCTTGAAGCGGTTGAAGGCATCCTCGAACGCATTGTCGCCCAGATCGTAGCCGAGCTCCTTCAGCTTGGAGCGGAAGGCATTGCGGCCGGAATGCTTGCCCATGACGAGGGAGGTCTTCTGAACGCCGACGGATTCCGGCGTCATGATCTCATACGTCTGGGTATGCTTCAGCATGCCGTCCTGGTGGATGCCGCTTTCATGCGCGAAGGCATTGCGACCGACGATCGCCTTGTTGAACTGCACCGGGAAGGAGGTCGCCGAAGACACCATCTTCGAGGCGCGCGTCAGCATCTTCGTATCGATGCCGGTGTGATAGGGCAGAACGTCCCGGCGCGTTTCGATCGCCATGACGATTTCTTCCAGCGCCGCATTGCCGGCCCGTTCGCCGATGCCGTTGACGGTGCATTCGATCTGGCGGCAGCCGCCGGTGACGCCGGCGAGAGAATTCGCCACCGCCATGCCGAGGTCGTTGTGGCAATGGACGGAGAAGACCGCCTGATCGGAATTGGGCACCGCCTCACGCAGGCGCATGAAGAGATCGCGATATTCGTCAGGCGTGGTGTAACCGACGGTATCGGGAATGTTGATCGTCCCGGCGCCAGAGCGGATCGCCGCTTCGACGCAGCGGCACAGGAAATCGAACTCCGTGCGCGTGCCGTCCTCGGCCGACCATTCCACATCGTCGACCAGGTTGCGCGCACGGGCGACGGAATCGGTGACGAGCTGCAGAACCTGCTCCGGCTCCTTCTGCAGCTTGAATTTCATATGCACCGGCGAGGTGGAGATGAAGGTGTGGATCCGCCCGCGCTTCGCGTGCCGCACGGCCTCGCCCGCCCGGTCGATGTCGCCCGGATTGGCCCTTGCGAGACCAGCAATGACGGAATTCTTCGAGCGGCGGGCGATTTCCGAGACCGCCTCGAAATCACCGGGCGAGGCGATCGGAAAGCCCGCTTCGATGATGTCGACACCCATCTGGTCGAGGAAGGCAGCGACTTCGAGCTTTTCCTCAAACGTCATGGTCGCGCCGGGACATTGCTCGCCGTCGCGCAAAGTGGTGTCGAAAATGACGACGCGGTCGCCTTCGGATCGGACTTCGTCGGTAATGGTCATTTGAATTCTCCTTGCCGGTCTCCCGGCTGGCCTCATCGAGGCGCTGAACGTTTCGGCTTGTTCGCGTCTCCCCTGAGTGCCCGCCCTGTGCGGCTCGGTCGAAACCGGCCCGGGCTGTCGACGCTCAGGGGCGCCTAAGGAGAAGAAGATCGAGGGGAAGAAGGGTAAGCGACAGCGCCGCGCCCAAAGGGGCACGGGAGAAAGAAATGTCGCAATGCTTCGTCGGCGAGCGCATTCGAGCGGCGTTCCACAACGTCAACACGTCACGCCTTTTAACCTCGGCGCGCCGCAAAAGCAAATGCCGGTGACGCCGCCGGGCGCCACCCACATCAAAGCCGGACATGCGGCCACGCATTCGGTAAGACAAGCGAGGCCTCTCAAACCTGGAGCACGCCTTCCATTACCTGCACGGCCGCCCCGCCGATTCGCACCGCCGTGATGGTGGAACGCGTGACGCTGACTTCGAGGCGAATGATCGAAGGCCGGCTCATCTCGAAACCCTGCTCGATGCGCACGGCATGATCGCCATCCGGCAGTTGGTCGAACTTCAGAAGCTGGCCGGCAAAGGCCGCTGCGGCCGAGCCAGTCGCCGGATCTTCCGCAATCCCGAGCGAGGGCGCGAGCATGCGGGCCCGAAATTGGTTGTCCCGCCCCTCCGGATCGCGGCAATAGAGATAGACGCCGTCCTGGCTGAAGGTTTCGGCCCAGGCAGGATGCGCCGGATCGATGGCAGCGAGCGCAGCGCGGTCCTGCACCGGCACGAAATGAAACGGCAGTCCCGCCGACCACACCATCGGCTTGTGGTTTTCGAACAGCAATTCAGCGGTCGTCAGCCCGCAGGCCGCAGCGATTTCGTCGATCTCACGGGCAGGCCCCATTTCCACGGGAAGCTTCGGACAATCGAACTCGGCGAAGCCTGCCTGCTCGGAAAGCTTCACGCCGCACCGCACCGGCCCGATCCCCTCTTCCAGAACCACGACGGCATCCTGGCCGGCAGGCTGTTCCCCGAAACGCGCCGAGGCGAGGCAGACGGCCGCGCCGACGGTCGGATGGCCTGCGAAGGGCAATTCGCTGAAAGGCGTAAAAATGCGAGCCCGCGCCGAATGCGCCGGATTGTCCGCGGAGAGAATGAAGACCGTCTCCGACAAATTGAATTCGCGCGCGATCGCCTGCATCTGGCTGGTCTCCAGCCCGTCTGCATCCATAACGATCGCCAGCGGATTTCCGGCCAAGGCCTTGTCGGTAAAGACGTCGTAGATCTGATAACGGCGTTCCACATCCCCTCCTAAGTGAACACGACACGACGTATGAGGCTTCTGATCGTCAGACCCTGCACCACGATGGAGAAAATCACCACCGCATAAGTGGTCAGGAGAATCGGCTGTTTGGCGGGCACGTCCGGCAATGACAGCGCAAGCGCGACGGAAATGCCGCCGCGCACACCGCCCCAGGTGAGCACCGCAATCGACCCGGAGGTGAAAGTCCGTTTCAGGGCAAGGAGCGTGATCGGCAGAAACACGGCGACGAAGCGCGCCACAAGCACGAGCGGGATCGTGGCCACGGCGAAAAGCGCAAGCCCCGGATCGATCGCGACGATGAGAACCTCGAGCCCGATGAGGAGGAACAGGACCGAGTTCAAGAGCTCGTCGATCACCTCCCAAAAATGAAACAGATAGGTCTTCGTCTCCTCGCTCATCGCCGTGCGCTGACCGCGATTGCCGACGAGAAGACCGGCCACGACGACGGCGATCGGTCCCGACATGTGAAGCGCGAGCGCGACGGCATAAAGACCGGTTACGAGAGCGAGACTTAAGAGGATCTCGACCGGATAATGGTCGATCGACTGCATCAGCCGGACGGCGATCCATCCGCCGACGAAGCCGAGAAGCGCGCCCCCGCCCGCCTCCAGAAGGAAGATTTCGCCGATATGGAGCGGCTCGATCTCGCCTCCCCCCGCCGCGATCGCGAGAAGCACGGTAAAGACGACGATGCCGACGCCGTCGTTGAAGAGGCTCTCGCCGGCGATTTTGACTTCGAGAGATTCAGGCACGCGCACGGATTTCAACAACGAGAGAACCGCGACCGGATCGGTCGGACTAATGAGCGCGCCGAAGACCAACGCCCAGGAAAGCGAAAGGTCCACCCCCAGGAAATTCGCCCCGAAATAGAAGCCGAAGCCGATGATGGCAGTTGAGATGAGGACGCCGAGGCTCGCCATCAGGCCGACGGCCCAGCGTTCCGACTTCAAAAGCCCGAAATCGACATGCAGGGCACCAGCGAAAAGCAGGAACGCCAGCATGCCGTGCATCAGCGTGTCGAAGAAATCGATCTGCCGGATCGTCTCCGTAAAGGCTTCGCGCACATGCGAGCCGGGCATCACGATGTCGAAGGCGACGATGGCGAGCGAGGCGAACAACGCCATCAGCAGCATTCCGATCGTATGCGGCAAGCGAATGAAGCGCACATTGACCCACCCGAAGAGGGCCGACAGAACGAGCAGAAGGGCAGAAATATCAAAAAGGCTGAGCATCGGCTTTCCTGGCAGTCGCGCCCCCCGGTCCGGTCAGTCAGATCCCTTTCCGACCGTCATGCGAGAGGGCTTGCGTTACGCCTGATGAACGGGTGAAAGGTATTTTTGGCCGGAGAAACCCTGGGTTGACAAGGATGGAAGATCAGGAAAAGCGGTCCGAGCACCGCGCACGGGCCCTCAAATCCGCGAAAATCGTACTGAACGACCGCCACTCCACGATCGATTGTGTGGTGCGGGACCTGTCGAAAGGCGGGGCAAAACTCAAAGTGACCAACCCGGTCGCCGTCCCGGAGAGCTTCGAGCTTCTCCTGGAATCGGACAATGTGATGCTGAAGGCCGAAGTGATCTGGCGCAAGGGCGACCAGGTTGGCGTGCAGTTCATCCGCGAACAGGCCGACTGAGGCACGAGAGACCAAAGCAAAAGGGGGCCGGCATGCCGACCCCCTCGAAACCGTGACGCAAGGCGAGGAGTATCCCCCTCGCCGCAGCCTCAGTTCTTCGCCTTGTCGACGAGCTGGTTCTCTTTGATCCAGGGCATCATCTCACGCAGCTTGGCGCCGGTCGCCTCGAGCTGATGCGCGTCGTTCATGCGGCGCGTGCCCTTGAAGCGGGGCTGTCCGGCGCGGCACTCCGTCATCCAATCGGAGGTGAACTTGCCGGTCTGAATGTCCTTCAGGACCGCGCGCATCGCCTGCCGGGCTTCATCGGTGATCACCCGAGGACCGGACATGTACTCGCCGTATTCGGCGGTGTTGGAGATCGAGTAGTTCATGTTGGCGATGCCGCCCTCATAGATGAGGTCGACGATGAGCTTCATCTCGTGGACGCATTCGAAATACGCCATCTCCGGCGCGTAGCCGGCTTCCACCAGCGTCTCGAAACCGGCACGCATCAGCTCCACGACGCCACCGCACAGAACGGCCTGCTCGCCGAAGAGGTCGGTCTCGCACTCTTCCTTGAAGGTCGTCTCGATGATGCCGGCGCGTCCGCCGCCGATCGCCGACGCATAGGCGACTGCAACGTCGTGCGCATTGCCGGTTGCGTCCTGCTGAACGGCGACGAGGCACGGAACGCCAGCGCCGCGCTGATATTCCGAACGCACGGTGTGGCCCGGGCCCTTCGGCGCGATCATGATCACGTCGAGGCTCGCCTTCGGCTCGATCAGATTGTAGTGCACGTTGAGACCGTGGGCGAAGGCGATCGCAGCACCGTCCTTGATGTTGGCGGCGATGTGCTCGTTGTAGATGTCGGCCTGCAGCTCATCGGGCGTGCACATCATGATGAGGTCGGCCCAGGCGGCGGCATCGGCAACCGACATCACCTTGAGGCCCGCGCCTTCCGCCTTCTTGGCCGACGAGGAGCCTTCACGCAGGGCGATCGCCACGTCCTTGACGCCTGAATCGCGCAGGTTGAGTGCATGGGCATGGCCCTGGCTGCCATAACCGACGACGGCGACCTTCTTGTCTTTGATGAGATTCACGTCCGCATCGCGGTCGTAGTAAACGCGCATTTCCGGCACCCTTCCTGAAGATGAGAGGGGCTCGCGTCGCGGCGAGCCTCAAAAAGATAATCGCGGCGTTCTAGCGGGCAGAAGGGCGGCGGGCAACCACGCGCGCGCCCGATGCCGGGTCTGCGCCGAATAAACCGGCGAAGAGCCCCGCGGAACCAGCATTCCCTTACGTCGCAAGGGCGCTCGAGCCAAACCGAAAATGACGGAAAGAAGAGGCTTATTCGAGCCCTGCGTCGTGGCCGTAGCGCACGACCTCGACCTTCTCCAGCGTGACGAGACCGCTGCCCAGCATCGGCTCCGCAGCCCGAACGAAGCTTTCGATCTTCTCAGCCGTGTCGACGATTTCGATGATGAGCGGAAGATCTTCCGAGAGACGGAGGATCTTCGAGGTGTGCAGACGGCTCGACCGGCCGAACCCCATCGGCCCACGCAGAACCGTCGCGCCGGCGAGCCCCATCTCGCGAGCCTTCAGAACGATCGCCTCATAGAGCGGGCGGCCTTCATGCTCGTCGCTTTCGCCGATGAAAAGGCGCAGGAGGCGCGCATCCTTCGTGTCAGGCATGGCTCAGCTTCCTTTCAGACGGTTGAGGCGCGTGCCGATGCGGTAGCCGACCCAAACGGCCACGAGCCAGAGAAGGACAGACGCAGCAACATTGAGCGCGGCAGCTCCGAAAGCATGCGCCTGAAGCAGGAGGAACGTCTCCAGGCTGAAAACGGAAAAAGTGGTAAAGCCGCCGCAAAAACCGGTGAGCACGCCCTGGCGCAGGATCGGCCCCGCCATGATGCGCCCATCAGGCTCCGTCAGCGTGGAATAAAGCCCGATCAGAAAAGAGCCGGCGACGTTGACGAAAAGCGTGCCCCAGGCAAAGCCGGAGCCGAGAAGCGCGAGCGCGGCCAAGGATGAGAGATAGCGCAGGAGCGAGCCGCTGGCGGCTCCAAGCGCAACGGCCATGAGGAGACGCGCCTGCCGCGGCATGGTCTCAAGCCCCCAGGAGCGCATGCGCTGCACCAAAGCCGGAGGCGACCGCGAGAAGACAGGCGGCAAGAGATACCGCGATGTTGAGGACGGCATCGAGCGGCTCGCCCGCCCGCGCCAGCGCCAGGGTCTGCAGCGCGAAGGAAGAAACGGTCGTAAAGCTGCCTAGCCCGCCGGTGACGAAGAACGCCCAGAGCGGCAGGTTCGACGGGCCCTGTGTCGCCGAATCCAACATGACCGCGGCGAGGATGCCGATCGCCCCGCAGCCGATCACGTTGACGGTGAGCGTGCCCCACGGAAAGGTCTCGCCAAAACGGCGGGCAACGAGGCCCGACACGAAAAAACGGCCGATGCCGCCGATAGCGCCCCCCAGAAAGACGAGAACGCAGGACAAGAGAAAAGTCGTCACGGCCACTGCCCTCTCAGGGCAGGCAAAGACATCCGGGGGATTGGCAGAAAGGACGAAGGCAAGACGGGGCCCGGTGATGGAGTCTGGAACCGGCGACGGCCCAACGACCGCCCCCTCCCCGGATAGAACAAAGCGCCCCGAAAAAAAAGCGGCGTGCCTTCTCGGCATCGGTCGGCTCAGACCATGCGGATCGCAACCTTGCGGCGGCGTGAAAGGGGTTTGACGTCCAGGTGCGCGGAGAGCCGATCGGAGACTGCCTTTCCTTACCCCAGGCCGAAGATCTTCCCTTCAGCGACGTTCCCAACAGGCGAACCAACCACGCACGAAGCATAGCAATAAATACAATATCCGGCCCAACAAGACACTTCTCGGAGTCGGATTTATTTTATTCATCCTTTGACCGGAGCTTGAATAATCCTAAACTTCTCTCAGTGAACCTGTGCGCAGCAAGCGCGAACCATGACGCAGGGGGGCAGACATGGCAGCTACGGATGAACCCGCAACCGATGGCAACTCCGTCCTCGAACTTCTGCGACCGAAGGCGACGGGCGGTCTCGTCGTCTCCTTTGCCGAGCGCGCCGGCCGCGAGGAGGTGACCGCCCTGGAGAATGCCGTCGGCTCCGGTGTGCGTTCCGTCGGGCTGTCGGAGGCAGCCGAGATCAAAGCACTCGACGGCGAGCCTGCCCTTGTCTTCGAGGAGCTCGGTGTCGCCTTCGTCTCCGAGCGCTTCGGACTGGAGGCGACGAGCTCGATCCGGGCCAAGCTGATGGACACCGAATGCGTGCAGAGCGTGCGACCGGAATTCTATATGTTCGCAATCGAGAGCTTTGGGGACACGGCCGAAGCGACCTGGGGTGTTCGCGCGGTCGGTGCCCTCGACAGCCCGCAGAGGATCGAAGAGAGAGGCGAAGGTATCCGCCTCGCGGTCCTCGACACCGGCCTTGATCTGACGCATCCGGACTTTGCCGGCCGCAACATCGTCCAGCGGAGTTTCGTCCCGGGACAGGACGTGCAGGACGGCCATGGCCACGGCACGCATTGCGCCGGCACGGCTGCGGGTGGTCGGGCCGCACAGAGCCAGTTTCGCTATGGCCTTGCCTCCGATGCCGAACTCTATGTCGGCAAGGTGCTCAGCAATGCCGGTTCGGGACGCGAGCGCGACATCATCGCCGGCATGATCTGGGCCATTCAGCAGCGCTGCGCCGTCGTTTCCATGTCGCTCGGCCGTCCCGTCCAGCCCGGAGAAGAACCGGCCCCCGAATACGAGCGCATCGGCCGGCTGGCGCTTCAGCAGGGCTCGCTCCTCATCGCCGCGGCGGGCAATGAAAGTTCGCGCCGCTATGGCTTCATCGCACCTGTCGGCGCCCCGGCGAACGCGCCATCGATCATGGCCGTGGGAGCCGTCGACCAGTCGTTGGACGTGGCGGAATTCTCCAGCGGCGCCATCAACCCGGGTGGCGGCGAGGTCGACATCGCTGCCCCTGGCGTCGGCATCCTGTCCGCGGCTCCGCAGCCCGAGCTCTACAGGAAGATGCAGGGAACCAGCATGGCTTGCCCGCATGTGGCAGGCGTTGCGGCCCTATGGGCTGAGACAGCCCCGGAACTGCGCGGCAGAGCCTTGTGGGACAAGCTGACGGGGACAGCCCGCGGGCTCGACGCTCCGGCGCGCGACGTCGGTGCGGGCCTCGTTCAGGCGCCGCAGGGCCAAGCTGGCGTTTGAGCTGCCGCCGCCCTATGTTAGCGCGTAGCGAAAGACAAGTGGCGAGACGGCCATCTGATGCGAGGTCGCCATGGCGGACATTGCCTTGAAAGTCGTTGTCGACGAGGCGCATATCGGCAAGACCGATGTGGTGAGCCGGTCGGCCGTCAAGGCGGGCATGCGCGTGGAATCGATCGTCCCTGAGATCGGCGTCATCTACGGCTCGGGCGACGAGACGCTGCTGGCGAGCCTTGCCAAGGTCGAAGGCGTCCAGAAGGTGGACAAGGAAACGAGCTTCTGTCTGCCGCCATGCTCGGAGAAAGTGCCGCAATAGCAGCGACCCCTCGCCCCGCCGACAGCTCTCACACCGGCGGGCACCGTCCCCTTTCCGCCACCGTCACTTCACGATGGTGATTTTCTCCGCCGCGCGGGTGATCGCGGTGTAGAGCCAGCGCTCGCGCGTATCGGGAAAGGCAAAACTCTCGTCGAAGAGCACGAGCTCGTCCCATTGCGAGCCCTGCGCCTTGTGCACGGTCAGGACATAGCCGTAATCGAAATCGTCGAAACGCCGCTTCACAGCCCAGCCGGGATCGGAATCGGGATCTTCGAAAGCCGATTTCAAGACCTTGATCTTCGCCGTCGGCGAGCGCGGCACTTCATCGACTGCCTTCACCATCAATTGCAGGCCGGGGCCGCGCGGCGTGCCGACGGAGGCGACGTCCCACAGCGAGCCATTCAACAGACCCTTCTTCGGATCGTTCCTGAGACAGACGAGCCGGTCCCCCGCCTCCGGCAACGCGCCGTCAAAGCCTTTCAGCGTCCGCAGGCGATGATTGTAGAGGCGGCGCGTGCGGTTGCGCCCGACGAGCACCTGATCGGCCGACATGACGATGTCCTGATCGACATCGTTTTTGGAGATGACGCGGCTTTCGCCATAGGAGCCGTAATCGATGCGCTCGCCCTCGCGCACCCGCATCGCGAGATCGATGATCGGATTGTCACGCGCCTGGCGATGCACCTCGGTGAGGAGCATGTCCGGCTCCGCCTCGGTGAAGAAGCCGCCGCCTCCCTCGCCCGCCTTGACCGGCGGCAACTGCCCCGGATCGCCGAGCACCAGAATCGGCGTGCCGAAGGAGAGAAGATCGCGGCCGAGCGCCTCGTCGACCATGGAACATTCATCGATGACGACGAGCGCCGCCTGCGCCACCGGACTGCCGCGGTTCAACGAAAAGGTCGGCGAGATCTTCGTCTTGCCGCTCTCCTCGTCCTCGACCGTCTCTTCGCCGCGCGGCCGATAGATCAGCGAATGGATGGTGCGCGCATTCTCCGCGCCCTTGGCGCGCAGAACCTGCGCCGCCTTGCCGGTGAAGGCGCCGAACAGCACCTCACCATCGACGCCTTCGGCGAGATGCTGGGCGAGCGTCGTCTTGCCGGTGCCGGCATAGCCGAACAGCCGGTAAATCTGCTGGTCGGGCTTCTTCAGCCATTTCGAAACGGCCTTCAGCGCCTGTTCCTGCTGCGGGGAAAACTGCATCGTCCTTCGGGTATCGCGGCTCTCGGGGGATTCTGCCGCGGACACTCGCATGCCATCGGACAGAAAACGACCCCAACGGCGAGACGCTAGCCCGACATCAACAAGAACACAATAAGAACACGCAAGGCACGAGAGACCGGCGCCTCACTTCTCACGGACGCAACAGCCCTTGCCGGTCACCTCTCGCGGCGTCGCCGTCTGCGCCCCCTGCTTGAACGACACCATCACGGAAAAGTCCGTCTTCTCGCCGCTCGGTTCGGTGCAGCTCTGGCCGACGATGCTGGCGATGAGGTCGAGAGGCGCCTCCGTCGTCAGCTCGAAATCGTTCGGCGCGCCTTGCTCCACGCAGCCGTCGATCACCAGCGGGCTCTCCTGGTGGTCCGGATTCTCCGGATCGGAGAAGCGCACCACTTCGCGCCCCCCGGCGTCGATACCCGTCGTAAAACTCCAGAAAGGCTCCGCGCCGCGGCAGGTGAAAGCGATGTCGAGGCAGGGATCGCCCGCGAGCGCGGGAGCGGCAGCAACGATGCTGCCAGCCGCAACCGCGCCTGTGATCATGACCGACGAAAGGATCTTGCCGAAAGAACTGCGCATCTCATTCCCCCACAGCCACCGCCCCTGTCGGGCGCGCCGATCGCGGCAAGGGTGATGCCGAAGAAATCCGCTTTCAAGATGACACGTGCGTGCAGGATGACACTTAATTGCAGAGTGATATGACCGCACTCACTTCAGCATCGGCCAGAGCGAGGCGACGAGCGCGAGCCCCATGGCGATGTTGAACCATTTGATGCGGACGGGATGGTTGAGCCAATCTTTCAAGGCTGACCCGAAACCTGCCCAGATCGACGCCGAAGGAATGCCCACGAGGCAGAAGACGGAAACGACGATGGCGAGCGTCAGCGCATAATGGTCAGGGTCTGTGTACGCGGCCATGGCCGCGAGCCCCATCATCCAGGCCTTCGGATTGACCCATTGGAAGAGCGCCGCTTCGAGAAAGGTGAGAGGCCCCTGCCCGGCGCTCTCCTCGTGCAGCGCACGCGACATCGCGATCTTCCAGGCGAGATAGAGGAGGTAGGCACCGCCCACGACCTTGAGCAGCGTGTGGAGCGCGGGAAAGCGCTCCACCAGTGCGCCGACACCGAGCCCGACGGCCGTCAGAAGAATGGCAAAGCCGACGAGAACGCCGAGAAGATGCGGGAGCGTCCGGCGGAAGCCGAAATTCACGCCCGAGGCCAGAAGCATCAGGTTGTTCGGCCCCGGCGTCACCGAGGCAACGACGGCGAAGACGATGAGGGCGGAGACGACTTCCGTCGACATGGCGCAGATCCCGAGCAGATTTCAAAAGGTGCCCGGGGCCTTACGCCCGCGGGCAATATTAAGAGGATTCAGGTCCGCGCGACAGCGCGGCAAGCCCCGTGCGGCAGACTTCGATGAGGCCCATCGGCTGCATGATGGAGATGAATTGCTCCACTTTGGCGGACCGTCCCGTCATCTGGAAGACGAAATGCTCGCGGGTCGCATCGATCACCTCGGCCTTGAAGGCGTCGGCGAGGCGCAAAGCCTCCACCCGCATCTCGCCGTGACCGGCAACCTTCACCAGCGCCAGCTCGCGCTCCAGCGGCTTTTCCTGATTGCGCGCCACCGCCACGTCGGTGAGATCCGTCACCCGATGGACCGGCACGAGCCGGCCAAGCTGGTTCTTGATCTGCTCCAGAACGGTGACGCTGCCGCGCGTCACGATGGTAATGCGCGACAGGTGCTTCTCATGCTCCGTCTCCGAGACGGTGAGACTTTCGATATTGTAGCCACGCCCGGAGAAGAGCCCGATGACACGCGCCAGAACGCCCGGCTCGTTGTCGACGAGAACGGAAAGGGTATGCGCCTCCTCCGGGTCCTGGCGATCCTCGATGAAATAGGTCGAGGCCGGCGGCGTCATGGCGGCCTTGCCGGTCATGGTCGAGGAATCGTTCATTGTCCTTCGTATCCTTCATCGAACGGCGAAGGCACTTCTCGCGAAAGCACCTGCCGAATGGTATCCGCCTGGCGGTCCGCGGACGGGCCGCCGTCACCTCAAACCAGGGGCCTTTGAAGCTGGGCCCCTCCAACCAACACCATCAAACCAGCGCTTTGCCGCCGGCGAAAGCCTCTTCGGCCCCCTCAGATTCAGCTGGCAGGATCATCTCGTTGTGCGCCTTGCCGGATGGAATCATCGGGAAGCAATTTTCGAGATTGGCCACGCGACAGTCGAACAGGACGGGCCGGCGCACGGAAATCATCTCTTCGAT
This sequence comes from Afifella aestuarii, assembly GCF_004023665.1. Taxonomy (NCBI): domain Bacteria; kingdom Pseudomonadati; phylum Pseudomonadota; class Alphaproteobacteria; order Hyphomicrobiales; family Afifellaceae; genus Afifella; species Afifella aestuarii. Next base: position 1,579,394 of record NZ_SAUF01000001.1, on the reverse strand, counting down.
CGCGTCGTCGAGCTCGTCAGGCTTGTCCGCGCGCAGCCCGACGCAGCCATAGGCCTCGGCGAGCTTCACGAAATCGGGCAGCGATTCATTGTACGAGTTCGACAGGCGATTGCCGTGCAGAAGCTGCTGCCACTGTCTCACCATGCCCATATAGCAATTGTTCAAGATGAAGATCTTGATCGGCAGGTCGTGCTGCACCGCCGTCGACATCTCCTGCATGGTCATCAGCACGGACGCATCGCCGGCGATATCGACGACGAGACTGTCGGGATGCGCGACCTGCACGCCGAGGGCGGCCGGCAGACCGTAGCCCATCGTGCCGAGCCCGCCGGAGGTCATCCAGCGATTGGGCGCGTCGAAGTGATAGAACTGCGCCGCCCACATCTGGTGCTGGCCGACCTCCGTCGTGATGTAGGTGTCGCGGTCCTTCGTCGCCTGATAGAGCCGCTCGATCGCATATTGCGGCATGATCACGTCACGGTTCGTCCGATAGGCCAGCGAACGCCGCCCCTTCCAGGTTTCGATCTGCGTCCACCAGGCCTTGAGATCGGGCTCGGGCGCACGCGCCGTCCACATGGCGAGCATGTCTTTCAGAACATGGGTGACATCGCCGATGATCGGCACGTCCACGCGGATGTTCTTGTTGACCGAGGACGGGTCGATATCGACATGGATCTTCTTCGAGCCGGGCGAGAAGGCGTCTGTGCGCCCGGTGATCCGGTCGTCGAAGCGCGCGCCGATGCACACCATCACGTCGCAATCGTGCATCGCCATATTAGCTTCGTAGGTGCCGTGCATGCCGAGCATGCCGAGCCAGTTTCGCCCCGATGCCGGATAGGCGCCGAGCCCCATCAGGGTTGAGGTGATGGGAAAGCCCGTCGCCGCCACCAGCTCACGCAAGAGCTGGCTCGCCTCCGGACCGGAATTGATGACGCCACCGCCCGTATAGAGGATCGGGCGCTTGGCATGCGCCATCAGTTCGACGGCATGCGCGATCGCGTTCTCGTCGCCCTTCATGCACGGCTCGTAGCCCTGATAGCTCGACCGTCCGGCCGGATCGGGCGTGTGATAAGTGCCGGTCGCAAACTGCACGTCCTTCGGGATGTCGACGACCACCGGGCCCGGACGGCCCGTCGTCGCGACATGAAAGGCATCATGCAGGACACGCGAGAGATCGTTCACATCGCGCACCAGCCAATTGTACTTGGTGCAAGGCCGCGTGATGCCGACAGTATCGCATTCCTGAAACCCGTCGGAGCCGATGAGATGGGTGGGGACCTGCGCGGTGATGCACACGAGCGGGATGGAATCCATCATCGCATCGGTCAGCGCCGTCACCATATTGGTCGCCCCCGGCCCGGAGGTCACCAGAACGACGCCGGGCTTGCCGGAGGAACGCGCATAGCCTTCCGCCGCATGGCCTGCGCCCTGCTCATGGCGAACGAGGATGTGCTGGATGTCCTCCTGCTGGAAGATCTCGTCGTAGATCGGTAGCGCAGCGCCGCCGGGGTAGCCGAAGATATGCTTGACCCCGTGGTCCTTCATCGCCTGCAGGACCATCTCCGCGCCGGTCATTTCCTTGCCCATCAATCCTCTCCGCCTGGCCGCTCGGGCTCACCGTTATCTCGTGTCTTGAGGCAATAAAAAAGGCCCCCGAAGGAGCCTTGGCACGCACCACCGTAATCGCGGCGACCTAGGAGGTCGCCCCGGTGGCGCGCAACATTACGATAAGCGACGAGATATACATGAAGCGGCTTCTAGGGTGATGCGACCGCAAGGTCAAGCGGAAGAATCTTATGCCACAGCCACGCCCGCCGGCGCCTCGTCCTCCCGGGCCGCGAGAAGCCCCGCCGCCGTGCGTCGGAAAACCTCAGGATCGACCGGCTTTCCAAGGCGCGGGCAATTCCGGAAGGTAGCCGGCCAGATGCGTTCTTCAGCGACATGTGCCGTGACGAACATAATCGGCACGCCCGCGGCCATCAGCGCTCGTGCCAGCGGGAAGACGTGCCCATCCGCAAGCTGCACGTCGAGAACCGCGGCATCGGGCCTCGTTTCCTCGGCGAGCCGCAGCCCTTCCGTCAGCTCCCCGACGGGTCCGAGAACCTCGTAGCCCGCGTCGCAAAGAGCGAATTCGAAATCGAGTGCCACCAGCGGCTGGTTCTCGGCGAGAAGAATACGAGCCTGTTGCACCATCATAACACCGGCGAGATTGCCTTTGCCTCCCTGCTGCGGTTAAGCATTAGGAAACAACGCAATTTGTCTCGCCCCTTCCCTGTCATCTTTCCTTGTCATTATTGCCAATGGCGCGATGCGTGATGAGTTCCGCCTCAGACAAGGATGAGGGATGGCAGGCTCGGATGAGCATCGACGGAACGATGGACGTAACCATGACGCCCGAGCGCCACTCCAAATGGCGCGCAGCACTCGGCCGAGCCCGCAACCGCATCATGCTCGCGCGTATGGCGCTTTTCGGCCTGCTGCTCTTGTCGGTGGGTGCGATTCTCTTTTTGACCGTACGGGCCGACCGCACCGATGACTGGGTCGAACATACCTTGCGGGTGCGCAGCGAGATCGAATCCCTTCTCGGCTCGTTGCGGGAGGCGGAAGGCGCCCAACGCGGCTATCTCCTCACCGGCGACCAGACATATCTGAACCCTTATCGGCCGGCCGTGGCGTTATTGCCGGATCAGGTCCAGAAACTGCACGATCTTCTCTCCGACAATCCGCCCCAGACGGCCCGTCTCGACGCCGCGAACACTCTTATCCGGCAGCGGCTCGACCAGATGGATGAGACGATCGAGCTTTTTGCGGCTGGTCAGCGGGATGCTGCCCGCGCCCAGGTGGAACAGCAGGGGCGCACCATCTCCAACGGCATCGCGCAGCAGCTGCGGGAGCTCGATGCGGAGGAAGTCCGCCATCTCGCTCAGCGACAGGCTCTGCAGCGGCGTAACCGCAATCTGCTCCTGCTCGCCATCACCGCCTCGCTGCTTGCGACCGCGGGGCTTGCCACCGCCATCCAGCGCGTCGAGCGCTTGCACATCGCCGAATTGAACCAGACCAACGCGTCGCTCGAAACGCGTGTGCGTGAACGAACGGCAGAGCTCGAAATCGAGCGCCAGCGCGCCGAAGCTTTGTTGAGCGACGTCAATCACCGCGTCGGCAACAACCTGTCGATGGTGTCCTCCATCCTCGCCTTGCAGGCCCGTCAAAGCGACAACGAGGAAGCCAAAGCGGTGCTCGACGGCGCACGCGAGCATATCGGTGCCATCGCCTCGGCACAGCGCCGCCTGCACCTTCTCGCCGGCCGCGACTGGGTTCGCCTCGACGGCTATCTGGAGCCGCTCGTGGAAGACCTCCAGGAATTGTCGGCGGGCAAGCCGATCACGCTGAAACTCGAGGCTGAACCGTTCCAATTGCCGAGCAAGGATGCCGTGTCGATCGGCATCATCGTCAACGAACTCGTCACCAATGCCATCAAATACGCGTTTCCCGATGGCGAGCGCGGCGAAATCCTCATTCGCTCCTATGCGGTCGAAGATCCGGCGAAGGGCTGCGTGATCGAAATCGTCGACAACGGCATCGGCTATGCGCTCGACGAGACCGAGGGGCCGGGCCTCGGTCGTGTAATCGTTTCCTCGATGTCACGCAGCCTCGGCGCCGAAACGGAGGCGACGCCGGCAGCGCCAGGAGAAGCGCGCCCAGGCGCAAAACATCGGCTGTTCGTTCCGCGGAAAGCCACACCGCCGGCGACAGCCTGAGCACCGGCTGCCACCAGAGGAGCGCCATCAGGCGTGGATTTCGCACCAGCCCTCGCCGCATTGGTGGCGCAGCCAGGTCAGCTGCCGTTTGGCATAGCGACGGCTTTCCGTTTTTCCCCGCTCGACCGCAGCCGTGAAAGCGATTTCGCCCCGCAGATAGGCGGAAAGCGGCCGCACGCCGATCGCCTTCATCGCCGGCAGATCGGCCGCAAGGTCGCGCGCCATCAACGCCTGGACTTCTTCAAGCGCACCTTCGTCGATCATCACGCCGAAGCGCCTGTCGATCGCCCGGTAGACCGCCTCGCGCTGCGGCAGCAGGATGAAGCGTTTCGCCTCGCTCACGAGCGCCGGCTCGCGCGTCTCGTTCTGCCAATCGATGAGCGAGCGTCCTGTCGATAGCTTCACTTCGACCGCCCGCACGGCCCTTTGGGTGTCGCCGGGCCTGACGGTCCCAGCCGCCCGCGGGTCGAGCGTCTCTAGCCACCGGAGCATGGCATCGCTGCCTTCCCGCTCGGCGCGCGCCCGCACCTCGTCGCGAATTTCGGGCGCAATCTCCGGAACCGGAGAAAGGCCTTCCGTCAGAGCCTTTAGATAAAGGCCGGTCCCGCCCACGAATATGGCGGTCGCTCCCTCCTCCTGCACGGCAGAGAGGACGTCACCGACATCCGACAGCCAGCGACCGACAGAATAGCGGTCCGCCGCATCGACATGTCCGAAAAGTCGATGCTCCAGATCGCCCATCTCGGACGCCTGCGGACGCGCCGTCAGCACCCGGAGATCTCGGTAAACCTGCATGGCATCGGCGTTGACGACCACGGCTCGGCGGCCCCGCGCGTGAAGCCCCTCGGCCAAATCGAGCGCAAGCTGTGTCTTGCCGCTCGCCGTAGGCCCCGCTATCAGCACGACCTCGCCTTCCGCCACATGTTCAGGATCAATTCTCATGCAGTCCGTCCTAACGCTGATCGGCTCGAAACGGAAAGCGCCTGTCACCGAGGAGCTGATCGTCGCAGTGACGGCCGAGCTCGGCCGGGCCGGCCTTGCGGCGGGCAACCCGAAATGGCTGTGTGAAGGCGAAGCCTGCGACCTGCCGTTTGCCGGCATGAGCGCATCGGCCCTCGCCGCGGCACGGCAGGTGATCGGCCCGGGCGCCATCGATGTGGCCGCCATGCCGGCGGCGAACCGGTGCAAGCGGCTTTTGATCGCCGACATGGATTCCACGCTCATCGACCAGGAATGCATCGACGAGTTGGCGGCCGAGGCGGGCATTGGAGAACATGTGGCCGAGATCACGGCCCGCGCGATGGCCGGCGAACTCGCTTTCGAGCCGGCACTCAAAGAGCGGGTCGGCCTTCTCAAAAATCTTCCGGTCGACGTGGCAGACCGCGTTCTGGCGGAACGCATCACTTTGAAGACAGGCGGGCGGACGCTGGTCGCCACCATGCGCGCCGCGGGCGCTCACACCGTTCTGGTCTCCGGCGGCTTCACCATTTTTGCCGAGAAAATCGCCAAAATGCTCGGCATCCAAGAATTCCACGCCAACCGCCTCCTCCACGAAGACGGCCGTTTCACCGGCAAGGTCGCCGAACCGATCCTCGGCCGCAACGCCAAGGTCGAAACGCTGAAGGCGACCCTCGCCCGTCACGACCTCGCGGCAGGGGATGTCATCGCCGTCGGTGACGGAGCCAATGATGTCGGAATGATCGCGCTCGCAGGTCTGGGCGTCGCCCTCCACGGCAAGCCGGCCCTGGTGCGCGAAGCGGATGCCGACATTCGCCATGGCGACCTCACCGCCCTTCTTTATCTCCAGGGCTATACGCGTGAGGAATTCCATGAGGCAGAGGCGGGTGAGGCATGACCAGACTTGAAACAGAACGCCTGATCCTGCGCCCCTGGCAAGAGAGCGACCGCGATTTCTGGGCCGATCTCAACGCCGACCCGGAGGTGATGCGCTTCTTCGAGACGACCCGCAGCCGGGCGGAATCGGACGCCATCTTCGAGAACCTGAAGGGCCATTTTTTGGTCCATACCTTCGGCTTCTGGGTGCTGGAGCGGAAGACGGACGGAGAGCCGGTCGGCTTCGCGGGGCTGCAGCACACGGATTTCGAGGCGCCTTTCACGCCCGCCGTGGAAGTGGGCTGGCGGCTGAAACGCGCCGAATGGGGCAAGGGCTATGCCACGGAAGCGGCGACCGAAAGCCTCGCCTATGCCTTCGGTCCGCTTGCCCTCAACGAGGTGATCTCTTTCACCGTCCCGGCCAATGTCAAATCGCGCCGCGTCATGGAGCGGATCGGCATGTTGCGCGACCGCGCCAAGGATTTCGACCACCCGCTTTTGCGCGAGAACTCCGCTCTGCGGCCGCACGTGGCCTATTCGATCACGCGCGACGCGTGGGAGGCTCGGCAGCGCCAGAGAGCCTGAGATTATTGCTCAGGGCTCTCCTCGGCCGGGGTATCTTCTGACGGCTGATCGTCGAGCCGGATCGCCACGAAACGCAGGTCGCCGTCTGGACTGGCGATCAGAAAGAGAGCCGACTGCCGGTCCTGAGCCCGCAGCCGCTCGATGCGCGCCGTAACGTCTTCGGGCTCGGTGACGGCCTCCTGGCTCACTTCGACGATGACGTCTCCGGCTGCGATCTGGTTTTCCTCCGCGACACTCCCGGGCTCCACCGCAGAGATGAGAACCCCTTCGATATCGTCGGCAATCCCGTATTCGCTCCGCGCGTCGTCGCTCAAAACCTCGAGCGTCAGGCCGAGCGTCTGGACCGCTTCGTCGGTGTCCATATCGGAGCCGGGCGTGTCGTCACCGGAAAGCGTCGAAACCGTCTGCTCTTCCTCGAGCCGGCCCAGGCGCGCGGTGACCGTCAGTTTCTCGCCCTTGCGCAGAAGCGTGACCTCAACGTCCTTGCCGACCGGCGTATCGGCCACGATGCCCGGCAATTCGCGCATCGACGCAACCTGACGTCCGTCGAAATTGATGATGACGTCGCCGGGCTGAATGCCCGCTTCCGCCGCCGGCCCGCCATCGGTCACGCCGGCGATCAGCGCACCTTCGGCCTTGTCCATGCCGAGGCTTTCGGCGATTTCGTCCGTGACTTCCTGGATCCGCACGCCGAGCCAGCCGCGGCGCGTTTCGCCGAATTCGCGAAGCTGCTCGATGACCGGCATGGCGATTTCGGCCGGAACGGCAAATCCGATGCCGATCGATCCGCCGGTCGGCGAAATGATCGCCGTGTTGATGCCGACGACCTTGCCGTCGAGGTTGAACAGGGGACCGCCCGAATTGCCGCGGTTGATCGAGGCATCGGTCTGAATGAATTTGTCGTATGGCCCTGAATTGATGTCGCGTTCGAGCGCCGAGACGATACCCACCGTGACGGTGCCGCCGAATCCAAACGGATTGCCGATCGCCATCACCCAATCACCGATGCGCAGATGCTCCGAATCGCCGAATTCGACCGCCTTGAGCGGATGCGGCGGGTTCACCTTGAGAAGCGCGAGATCGGTCTTGGTGTCACGTCCGACGACCTCGGCTTCGAGCTTCGTGCCGTCGGCGAAGTTCGCGACGATCTCGTCGGCGTCGGCGATGACGTGGTTGTTGGTGACGATGAGCCCCGAGGAATCCAGCACGAAGCCGGAGCCCAAAGACTGCACCCGTCGCGAGGGCTGCTCGCCCTCGCTCTGATTGCGATTGAAGAAATCTTCGAAGAACTCCTGGAAGGGTGAGCCTTCGGGGACCTCCGGAACCGGAATGCCGCGTGAGGCGCGCACCCGTTGCGAAGTCGATATGTTGACGACGGAATCGAGGAGGCTTTCCGCCAGATCGGCAAAACTCTCCGGCACGGGTCGGGCGGCGGCGAGGCTGGCTGTCAGCGTCACCATCGCCGCAAGGACAAGGCCGATGCCGGTCCGCGCGACCATGCTGACCGAATTGCGCTCACCCATCAAACAACCTCCTCAAGCCGACGTTATGCCCCCGCCTCGCTTGCTCAACCTCGAGCCAACCAGACGAGGGCAACTCCGAAACCCGCCGAAACCAGGCCGACGGTTCTGAGCATGTCGCTCGGACTAGCCACCGCCTGTTCGGCCACTCGCTTCATGAAGTCAGGAAATAGCGCGTATAACGCACCTTCCAGGGCAAGAACGAGGCCGAAGGCGGCGAACAGGTCGCTCATTGCGGGATGGCGGTCGGCGTCGGTTCGCCCGTCGGCACACCCGGCTCGCCGGCGTCGCCATTGGAATCAGGGCTGGCGGGGCTCGTCCCGTCGGTGCCGGACGTACCGTCGGACGGAGACGAAGACGCCCCATCCGCGGCACCCGCAGACGCGCCCGAAGGCGAGGTGTTGCTCCCCTCGCCTTCGCTCTGGGCACCGCTCTCGTCATCAGCCGAGGCAGCCCCCGAATCCTGAGGCCCGTCCGTTCCGGTCGCATCCGCCCCGCCGGCCCCATTCGGGGTGGCGGCGGGTTGCGCCGGTCCAGGCTGGGGTGCGGGCAATGAACCGCTCGGCACCGCATCCTGGAAATAGCGGAAGAACTCCGAATCCGGCTTCAAGAGCATCGTCGTGCCGGTGCCCTGGATCGCGTTCTGGTAGGCCCTCATCGAGCGATAGAACTCGAAGAAGTTTTCGTCCTGACCATAGGCGTTCGCGAAGATTGAGTTGCGCTGCGCTTCGCCCTCACCGCGGAGGATATCGGCATCGCGGCTCGCCTCGGCGACCGTCACCTGCGCCTCGCGATCGGCCTCGGCCCTGATGCGGGCCGCCTGCTCCGTACCGCGAGCGCGAAGCTCCGCCGCCTCTGCGAGACGTTCCGCCTTCATCCGATCGAAGGTCTGCTGCGACACCTCGGGAAGAAGATCGGTCCGCTTGATGCGCACGTCGACGATTTCGATACCGAGATCGACGGCAAGCGGGCGGAGCTGATCACGTACTTCCACCATCATCGCGACGCGTTCTGCCGACAGGGCAGCCTCGAAGGAGCGCTGACCGTAGACCCGCCGCAGAGAGGCATCGAGCCTTGTCTGCAGGTTCTGCTGGGCGACTTCGAGCGAACCCGAAACGTTTTCCCGGAATTTGCGCGGATCGACGATCTTGTAGGCGAGGAACGCATCGACGAGATAGCGCCGGCCATCGCGCACCTGCACGCGGATGTTTTCGAGATCGAACGACAGGAGCCGATCCTCGATGATCTGCACCGTCTCCACGAAATTGGTCGGGATCTTGAAGTAGAGCCCGGGCTCCTTGATCACCCGGTTGATCTCACCGAAACGCAGGACCAGGGCCTGCTGCCGCTCGTTGACGACGAAGATGGAGGAATAGACCAGAATCAGGATCAAGATCGCTGCGACGAGGAGAATCCACAAACGCCTCATTGATTGCTCCCCTGCTGGCTCGTGCGCGAGCTGCTTGAATTGGACGATGAGGATCTACGCGCATTGCTGGCCGGCAGATCGTTCAGCGGCAGATAAGGCACGACACCCGAGCCGTTTCCGTCCGTTTCCATGATGACCTTGTTGGAGTCCCGCAGCACGCCCTCCAGCGTTTCCAGATAGATGCGCTTGCGCGTCACCTCCGGCGCGAGCCGGTATTCGTTGAAGACGGAGATGAAGCGTTGAGCCTCACCCTGAGCTTCGGCGATCGTCGATTCCTTGAAGGCGCGGCCGGCCTCGCGGGTTTTCGACGCCTCACCCCGCGCTTCACCGAGCCGCTTGTTCGCGTATTGCTCGGCCTCGCGCTGGTAGCGATCGAGATCCTGCTGGGCACGCTGCACTTCTTCGAAGGCATCCGCGACCTCAGACGGAGGATCGGCGCGTTCGAGCTGAACACCCACAATGGTGATGCCGGCGCCGTAATTGTCGAGCGTGCCCTGCAAAAGGGCGCGGACCTGATCCTCGACTTCCGCGCGACGTTCCGTGCGCACCTCTTCGGCGCGCGAGCGGCCGACATATTCGCGCATGGCGCTCTCGGCGACGCGGCGTACGAAGCCCTCGGGATCGGCGACGTTGAAGAGGAAATCCTTGGGGCTGCTCACCCGCCAGATCACGGTGAAAACCACGTCGACGATGTTCTGATCGCCCGACAGCATGAGGCTGTTGGGGTCGTTGTTGCGCGCAGAACTCGTGCCGATCGTCTCGCGGCGCTGCCGGATGGTGACGATTTCCACGGTCTCGAACGGCCACAGATGGAAATGCAGGCCCGGTTCCTCGACCTGCGGCTTCGGCTTGCCGAACACCAATTCCTGACCAAGCTCGTCCGGCTGTACCGTGTAGATCGCGTTGGTCAGCCAGATGGCGACCAGTATGATCGCAACGACCGCTGCGATCGCAAGATTGCCGCGGCCGCCATTCGGAAACATGCCGCGCAGCTTGTCCTGGCCGCGTCGAATGAGATCTTCAAGATCCGGCTGCTGTGGGCCGGACGGCTGCGGCCCGGACCCCCAAGGTCCGCCACGGTTGCCACCGCCGGGATTACCCCACGGGCCACCACCGTTATTGTTGTTACTCCAGGGCATTTAGCCTCCTCGTTTGACCCCATCCGCGCCTTGCGCGCGGTTATAGGCGAGCCCTGCCCGCCCATCAACGCCCGCCCGTCTGCGGATGCGAACCGCCAGTCCGCTGGCCACCGTCATGCTGCTAGGGCGATCGCCGAAACCGATTTGCCATAAAGAGATGCGGGTGCCGCGGGCCACATGGGATAGCGGGAAAGCCAACGCAAGCGTCGCCGAGGCGATTGCATCATCTGCGTTCCAACAGCCGGTAGACGGCTTCGGCCGTGTCGCCCTCATGCGTGGGCAGCCGATCGCAGGAAATCTCCTGCCACTCGGTGCGCTCAAAAGGCGGAAACGCAACGTCTCCCTCGGGTTCTGCCGCAATTTCCGTCCAGTGGAGCAGAGAAGCGTGCGGAAGCGCCGCGGCAAAGATCCCGGCCCCGCCGATCACGCAGATTTCATCGGCGTTGAGCCGTTCCGCCGCATCTCGGGCGAGCGCAAGCGCGTCCTCGAAGGAGCGCGCCGTCGTCGCGCCCGGCGCCTCATAACCTTCCTGGCGGGTGACGACGAGGTTGCTGCGGCCCGGCAGCGGCCCCTTCAGGCTCTCCCAGGTCCGCCGCCCCATGATGATGGGCTTGCCCACGGTGACGGCGCGAAAACGCTTCATGTCGCCACGCACGCGCCAGGGCAGCCCGCCATCTCGTCCGATGATGCCGTTGCGCGCCACCGCAACGACGAGAGAGATTTTGGGCGCCGTCACACTGCCACCTTCGCCGCGATATGCGGATGAGGATCGTATCCCTCCAGGTGAAAATCGTCGTAGGTGAAATCGAAGATCGAGCCGACGGCGGGATTGAGGTCCATGCGCGGCAGCGACCGCGGCGTGCGCGACAGCTGCAGCGTCGCCTGCTCCACATGGTTGGCGTAGAGATGCGCGTCGCCAAAGGTGTGGATGAAGTCGCCAGGCTCGAGCCCCGTCACCTGCGCCATCATCAAGGTGAGAAGCGCATAGGAGGCGATGTTGAAGGGCACGCCCAGAAACACGTCGGCCGAGCGCTGATAGAGCTGACAGGAAAGTTTCCCGTCGGCGACGTAGAACTGGAACAGGCAATGACAGGGCGGCAACGCCATCTGATCGACATCGGCGGGGTTCCAGGCGGTGACGATCATCCGGCGTGAATCAGGATTCGAACGAATCGTCTCAACCACTTGAGAAATCTGGTCGATCTGCCGCCCGTCGGGGGTCGCCCAGGAGCGCCATTGCCGGCCATAGACCGGTCCGAGATCGCCGTTCTCGTCGGCCCATTCGTTCCAGATCCGCACGCCGTTGTCATTCAGATAGCGGATGTTGGTGTCGCCGGCGAGGAACCACAGAAGTTCGTGGATGATCGATTTCAGATGCAGCTTCTTCGTCGTGAGCAACGGAAAGCCGTCCGCGAGGTCGAAGCGCATTTGGTGGCCGAAGACGGAGCGCGTGCCGGTTCCGGTGCGGTCGCCCTTGACGCTGCCCTCATCGAGCACGCGCCGGAGGAGATCGAGATATTGCTGCATCGAGATTACCTAGCGCGATTCTGAGGTGCCGGCACCGTCCGAGCACCGATCTTCCCCGGCCTTCACAAGGGCAGTTTCCAAAAGCGGATCAGAACATCGGCAGCTGGTCGCCGTCCTTGCGCCGCTTCACCAGCTCTTCGAGCCCGGCAAGGTGGCATTGGACGAGATGCTCGATGGTCGGCCGCACGCTGTCGAGGCGGATGGCTCCGAGACGGCCGGCGGCGGAAAGAATGAGAAGCCCGTGGACGGCAGCCCACAGGCCCCGGGCGGATTGCCCGGCAAGCTTGTCGTCGATGCGCCGGTCATGCGCACGAATCGCCCGCTCCAGCGTGGCGAAGAGACGGTCGACCGTTGGCTGATTCGGCGGCTCGGCACCGTCGGCAGGCATTTCCGTCTCAAAGACGGCGAGCCAGCGGCGCTCGTTTCGATGGACGAAGTCGGCGTAGCGATCGGCAAAATCGAGCAGCACCTCGCGAGTCGCGCGGCCTTCGACTGTCACCTCCGACATCGTCTCGGCAAGTGCCGCAAAGGTGCGGGTATTCACGGCCGCAATCAGCGCGCCGAGATTGTCGAAGACATTGTAGGTGGTGCCGACGGCCACACCGACTTCGGAGGCGACGCGCCGGGCCGTGACGGCCGACACGCCTTCCTCGCTGACGATGCGCTCCGCCGCGTCGATCATGGCGGACCTGATGTCGGCGCTTCGCCGCCTTGTCCCAGAAACCTCGGCCAAATCCGACCCTCCTGCCCTTCCGCTTAGCGCAGTTCGCACGATGCCGCCACTCGGGCTTGAACAATGTTCACATATCGGCTAGAGATGAACAATGTTCATGAACGTTGTTCAAGGATGGAGACGAGGATGATCACGCAAACCCTGAAACGGCTCACGCTCGCGGCCGGCCTGGCACTCAGCGTCGTCGCCACAGCCCCGGCCGTCGATGCGGCCGGTCTGATGACGCCGAAGGACGGGACGCCCGCCCTCGATCTGCGCGACCAGGCGGTCGATGTGGTGGTGGAAGGCGGCTATGCCGTCGTCACGGTCGAACAGACCTTTGCCAATCCGAACGCCGAAGACATGGAGGCGATCTACTCCTTCCCGGTTCCGGAACGCGCGGCCGTGTCGGAATTCACCTACTGGATCGACGGCAAGCCGGTGACGGCCGAAGTCCTGGAGAAGGAGGAGGCCCGAAAGATTTACGAGGGCGAGAAGGCGGCCGGTCGTGAAACGGCAATTGCCGAGCAGGACGCCTACAAAACCTTCGACATGACCGTCTGGCCCGTGCGGGCGGGAAATGACGTCAAGATCCGCCTCGCCTACATCCAGCCGGCGAAGCTCGACACCGGCATCGGCCGCTTCGTCTATCCGCTGGAAGAAGGCGGCGTTGACGACGATAAGCTCGCCTTCTGGACCGCGAACGAAACCGTCACGGGCCGCTTCAGCTTCGATCTCCACCTGCGCACCGACTATACGGTCGAGGCCCTGCGCCTCCCGGCCCATCCGGACGCCGCCATCTCAAAGGATCCGGATGGCAGCTGGCGCGTCCATATCGACAACGCGGCCGCCGCCCCCAAAGCCGGTTCCGAACCCGTCGACGACGACGCCTCAGCCGATGAGAACGCGCAGGGCCACGCGCCGGCACAATCCGGAAAAAGCTTCGAACTCGACACCGACATCGTCGTCTATTGGCGCCAGGCCGAGAACGAGCCGGCCCGCGTCGACATGCTCGCCTACAAGCCGGAGAGCGATGGCCGCGGCACCTTCATGCTGACGCTGACGCCCGGCATGGACCTGAAGCCGATCACCGAAGGCCGCGACTTCATCTTCGTGCTCGATCGCTCCGGCTCCATGGGCGGCAAGATGTCGAGCCTCACGGAAGGCGTCTCGCGCGCCCTCGGTCAGCTCAATCCCGACGACCGCTTCCGCATCGTCTATTTCAATGACAGCGCCCGCGAACTCACCCACGGCTTCATGAATGCCAATGAGGAGAGCATTTCGCAGGCTCTCGAATGGGTGCGGAACGTCGACGCTGAGGGTGGCACCAATCTCTACGACGGCCTCAAGCTCGGCCTCGACGCGGCGGATGCCGACCGCACGAGCGCCCTCGTCCTCGTCACCGACGGCGTCGCCAATGTCGGCCGCACGGAGGTGAAGGATTTTCTCGCTCTGGTGAAAGAGCAGGATGTGCGTCTCTTCACCGCCATCATGGGCAACAGCGCCAACCGCCCGCTGCTTGAGCCGATGACATTGGAATCGGGCGGCTTCGCCAGTGCCGTCTCCAATTCCGACGACATCATCGGCGTCCTCTTGCAGGCGACGGCAAAAGTGACCCACGAGGCGCTTCATGGCGTGAAGCTCGATCTCGACCCGTCAGGCAGCGGCCTCACCATCGACGATCTCCGCCGCAAGGGCATCCGCACCCTCTATCGCGGCGAACAGATGGTCCTCTTCGGCCATTACCGCGGCGCCGGCGACGCGGAGCTGACGCTTTCCGGCGAGATTTCCGGCAAGCCGGTTTCTTATGAAGCCCGCTTCGCCTTTCCGGAGACGGCGAACCTCAACCCCGAGCTGGAGCGGCTTTGGGCCTTTGCCGAAATCGAGCGGGAACTTCGCAAGCTCGACCTCTTGGGCAGCGACGCCGACGTCAAGCAATCGGTCATCGACACCTCCAAGGAATACGGCATCCTCTCCCCCTTCACCTCCATGCTGGTGGTGCGCGACGAGCGGTTCGAGGAGCTGGCGATCGATCGCAGCAACCGCGACCGGCTCGCTGTCGAGGAGACCGCACGCGAGAAGCGCATGAGCGCGCCGGCACCGTCGACCCGGGTCGATACCCAGGCCCCGATGTTCGACGCTCCGCGCCCCTCCCATTCGGGCGGAGGCTCGGGCGGCTCCGGCGCCATTGGCCTGCCGGGCCTCGTCCTCGCAATCCTCGTTCTCTGCGGCACGCTCCGCCTGCGCCGGCGGGAGACCGCCTGATGCATGCGCCCGCAAACGCGTTCCACGGCAGGCCCCGCCTGCCGTGGTTCACCCCCGGCCTCGCAGCCCTGACCGCTGCTCTCTACGCCCTCGCCGGCGGCACGCCATCCAGCCTCGTCTATGATCGGGCTGCGATCGAAGCTGGCGAGGTCTGGCGGCTCGTCACCGGCCATCTCGTTCATCTCGACCTGCACCATCTCGGCTACAATCTGGGTGCCCTCCTGGCGCTCGGCACCGCCTACGAGCTTGCACCTTTCGGCGGGCCGCGCCGGCTCGCCCTCCACATTTTCGGCTTCGGCGGTCTGGCGGTCACGGCCACCCTTCTCGCCGTCTTCCCCGACACGCTGCGCTATTGCGGCCTCTCGGCCGTCCTCAACACGCTCTATGCAGCGCTCACCCTCGGCCTGTGGAGAGAAACGCGCGAGAAAATCTGGCTTGTCGCACTGGCCGCGAGCATCGCCAAGATCGCGTGGGAGGCGGCCTTCGGCCCGATCTTCTCGGCAGGTCTCGCCTGGCCCCCGCATCTCGGCGCGCATGTGGCGGGACTTCTCGCGGGCTGTCTCGTCGCTCTTTCCAGACCGTCACAGATTTCGGATGAAGATCCTGAATCTCTTTCGCAGCCGGTAAGCGCAAACGCCTGAGAAGACTCGGCGATCGCGAGGCCGGGCCCCGGACAAATCCTGTCGTCTCTCAAAAGTCGGTGCAGGCAAGCCTTTGAAATTCGGCAGGGACCGCTTATATTGGCTGGCGTCGGCGCAAGCCGACTATGGCGATAAATGGTCTACGGAATAAGCCTATCGGACCCGGGGGCGGTACCCGGCGCCTCCACCATCAACGGCCCAGGGCAGAGTGCCTGGCAAAGCCGGTTTCCCTGCAAGGGGCCGCTGTTGATGGGGGCGAAATAGGATCGACGAGGGTGTAAAGGTAGAACTTTCGCTCGGTATGGTACCACCGTTATCGGACCAAAACTTGTAGTTGCGAATGACAACTATGCTGAGGCTCGTCTCGCTGCGTAATGCAGCCTGACTGCTTCGATTCAAGCCCTGGCGGTTAGCCCCGTCAGGCGGGGTCCGGAGGCACCTGGCAACAGAAGCCTTCATTTCGTTTTCCATGCCGTTGCAAATCGGTGTCAGACGGGCCGAAACGTCCTGGCGCATATTGCCCGTTGCGCACGGCCAACCTAGTTTTGCTCAATGGCAAGCGACCTCATTCGTTACGACATTCTCACTCAGGACGCGCTGAGGCAGGTCATCCGCAAAGTGATCGGCGAGGTGGCGCAAACCGGATTGCCCGGCGAGCACCATTTCTTCGTCACCTTCGAGACCCGTCATCCCGGCGTGCGCATCTCCTCGCGTCTCAGGGCGCAGTATCCCGAAGAGATGACCATCGTCCTCCAGCATCAGTTCTGGGACCTCAACGTCACGGAGACGACCTTCGAGGTCGGCCTCTCCTTCAACGGCGTCCCGGAACGTCTTCTCGTCCCCTTCCGCGCGATCAAGGCTTTCGTCGATCCGCATGCGAGCTTCGGTCTGAAGTTCGATGTGCCGGAGACGGAGGGCGAGAATCTCTCCGCCGCGGAAGTCGAGGCGATGCCGGGGCTTCTCCCAGGCGAGGAGGAACAGCCGGGCCTCGCACCGAGCCCTCTTCCGCCCGCAGTCCTGGAACGCAAGGAAGGAAGTGCGGAGACTGCAGAGGCATCTGCCGAAGGCGAGGACGGCAAGGAAGGCGCCGAAGTCGTCTCTCTCGACGCATTCCGCAAGAAAAACGTCTGAGCGTCCGCGTCTTCTTCTGCTCCTCGTCGGTTGAAAGCCTCTTTCCCGCCGCCGGCTCTTGCCTGCGGCGCCCGCCAATGGGAAAAGGCCGAAAAACTGGCGGACACGACCATGACAGAGAGCACGCGTACCGAGACCGATTCCTTCGGCCCCTTGGAAGTTCCTTCCGACAAATATTGGGGCGCACAGACCGCGCGCTCGCTCAAGAATTTCGAAATCGGCCATGAGCGGATGCCAAAGCCGCTCATCCGCGCCCTTGGCCTGATCAAGAGCGCGGCCGCGCAGGTCAACAAGGACCTCGGCAACCTCGAGCCCCGCCTCGCCGACGCGATTTCCGCGGCCGGCCAGGAAGTCGCCTCTGGCAACTTCGACGACAATTTCCCGCTCGTCGTCTGGCAGACGGGCTCGGGCACCCAGAGCAACATGAACGCCAACGAGGTCATCGCCAACCGCGCGATCGAGATGCTCGGCGGCACGCTCGGCTCGAAAGACCCGGTCCACCCGAACGACCACGTCAACCGCAGCCAGTCCTCCAACGACACCTTCCCGACGGCGATGCATATTGCGGCGGCGGAAGAGATCGTGCACCACCTCATTCCGGCGGTCGAACATCTGCGCGAGGCTCTGCGCGACCGCAAGCGCGCCTTCGCCGACATCATCAAGATCGGCCGCACCCATACGCAGGACGCGACGCCCGTCACGCTTGGCCAGGAATTCTCCGGTTACGTCGCCCAGCTCGATTACGGTCTGCGCCGCGTGCGCGAAGGCGTCGACTATCTCTTCGAACTCGCCCAGGGCGGGACGGCGGTCGGCACCGGGCTCAACACCAAGCCGGAATTCGCCGAGAAATTCGCAGCCGCCGTCGCCGAATCGACGGGCCTGCCCTTCCGCACGGCGCCCAACAAATTCGAGGCGCTTGCGACCCACGACGCCTATGTCTCGGCCCATGGCGCGATCAACACCCTCGCCGTGTCGCTCTTCAAGATCGCCAACGACATTCGCTTTCTGGGTTCGGGCCCGCGCTCCGGTCTTGGCGAACTGATCCTGCCGGAAAATGAGCCGGGCTCCTCGATCATGCCGGGCAAGGTCAATCCGACCCAGTGTGAAGCGATGACCATGGTCTGCGCTCAGGTGATGGGCAACAACACCACGATCGGCATTGCCGGCAGCCAGGGGCATTTCGAGCTCAACGTCTACAAGCCGGTCCTCGCCTACAACATGCTGCAGTCGATCGATCTCCTCGCCGGCGCCTGCCGGTCCTTCGCCGACAAATGCGTGGTGGGCATTCAGGCGAATGAAGAGCGCATTTTGGAATTGATGCAGCGCTCCTTGATGCTGGTGACGGCACTCGCGCCGAAGATCGGCTACGACAACGCCACCAAGGTCGCCAAGACGGCGCACAAGAACGGCACGACCTTGAAGGAAGAGGCCGTCGGCCTTGGCTTCGTCACAC
This sequence comes from Afifella aestuarii, assembly GCF_004023665.1. Taxonomy (NCBI): domain Bacteria; kingdom Pseudomonadati; phylum Pseudomonadota; class Alphaproteobacteria; order Hyphomicrobiales; family Afifellaceae; genus Afifella; species Afifella aestuarii. Next base: position 1,561,401 of record NZ_SAUF01000001.1, on the reverse strand, counting down.
CGGAGGAATTCGACCAGATCGTCCGCCCGGAAAACATGATCGGGCCGCGCTGAGCAGGAGCCCATGGCCGAGATCGTCAATCTGCGCACCGCCCGCAAACGGGCGGCGCGTCAGGCCAAGGAAAAAGACGCTGCGGAAAACCGCCGGCGGCACGGGCTAAGCACGGCCGAACGGCAAAGAGAGCGTGACGAGCTCGCCCAGGAGGCGCATCGTCTGGACGGCCATTTCCGCGGCAGACCGCCTGAGGGCGACAAAAAACCATGAGGTTGCCATGCAGATGATGTCTCGCCTTCTCGCTTTGTCGCTTCTCGCCACGCCGTCGATGGCGCTCGCGCAGGATCAGGCGCCCGGCACCATCCGGCAAATCCCCATGCAGGTGCCGCCTCAGACACAGCCTTCACCCAGCCAGCAGACAGAGCAGCAGCCGCAAGCGCAGCCTCAGACCGGAACCCCGGATCAGAGCGGCACACAGGCGCCGACGGCATCAGACTCCACTGAGCCGAGTGGCGGTTCCTATTCCTGGCGCTCCTCTCTCACCGACAGTGGGGCCGCCGCCTTCATCGCGGGTTGCGATCAGTGCGATGACGTGCCGCTCGACATCAGCTGCACGCTTGCGGGCGGCGACATTACCGTTCGCCCGACCATTGCCATCGAGAGCGCGCTGGAAGGCGATCTCGTCGAAGTCGCGTTCGAGGTCGATCGGGATATCTTCCGCCGCGACGGGCGCCTGCACCAGAGCGAGCTCTATGGCGGCTTCGTCCCGGAAGTGACGATCAAGGAGAGCGACCCTCTCCTCTACGCGCTGTCCGTCGGCGACAGCCTCAACGTCGCGGTCGGTCAACAGCGCCTCGATCTCACCTTAAAGGGATCGGCAGCGGCATTGCGTACGATGCGCTCCGCCTGCACGAAGCCGGCATCCACGCCTGTGCCGCCGTCCTCGGAAGACCCGGCGCCCCTGCAACCCGACAGTTCGGTGGAGCCCGATCCGACGATCCGCATCACCCCGCCGCCCCCGCCTGAGGCGCTTCTGCCGCTGCCGGGCTCCGGGAACTGAACGGAGCGCGGCCCTGCCCGTCGTGACGATGTGAAAAAGCGCTCCGTCGTCATCGCCGGACATCGCACGAGCGTCAGCCTGGAAGATCCCTTCTGGGCTGAGCTCAAGGCGATGGCCGCAACGCGCGACATGCCGCTTGCCGCTTTGATCGAGGAAATCGATGCGCGGCGGGAGACCGACAACCTCTCCTCCGCGCTGCGCATTGCCGTTCTTGAGGATCTCCAGCACCGGCTGGAAGAGAACGGCTGAAGCTTATTCCGACAGCGACGGCAGGAGGTCGAGCGGCGCGCCGCTGCCGCCACGTTCCGGTGTGATCACGGTGGGGGCCTCCGGAACAGGCTCATCCAGAATGCGGCCGAGCCGACGCCCGAACGTCTCCTGATCTGTTTCTGAGCCCTGCGGCTGCGGCGCCGAACTCCGCGCGTCGGGCTTTTCCGGGCGGCCTTGGGTTCCATCCCCTTGCGTTCCATCCCCTGATGGAGCGTCGGGCCGGGCCGCGTCCGCCTCGCCTTGCTGCACGCCGGGAGCCGTCTTCTCGGCCGCCTCTTCGGCTCGCTGAGCCGCCTCCTCCGCCGCCCTTTCTGCAGCAGCCTGGGCCGCCTTCTCGCGCTCCTGGCGCTGTTCCTCTTCGCGCTGGCGCTTTAGCTCGCGACGCAACCTCTCGCCTTCCAGGATTTCGTTCTGAAGCTTCTCGACCCGCTCCACCTCCTGTTCGAAGGCGCGCACCGTCAGAAAGCCGAGGAAGGGCGTGATGTCGATATGACGGCCCGGATCGGCAAGAGGCCCGGAAAAGACGATCCCGACTTCGGGCTGCGCGCCCGTCACCGCATCCTGGCCGGGATCGACCTTCAAGGACCAGTCGGAGGCGAGCTGCATCCGGTTCAAGTCGATCGAAGCGTTGCCGAGAACGGTCGCGCTTTCGCTCCCCTCCACCTGCAGCGTCGACAGACGTGCCGTCCCGGAGGTGACCGAGAACGAGCCCGTCGCCTCATCGAAGGAAAGCGTGCCGGCATCGAGATGGCCAGAAAACGCGGCCGCAACCGGTTCACGTTCAAGCTTCAGTCCGGCATCGGCGGCGCGAATGACGGAGCCGAAAGCCTGCGGATTCAAATACCGCAGGAGGCCGTCGCGCAGTGTGAAGGAACCGCTCCCGTTCAAGGCGGAGACCATGCCCGAGAAAGACCGGCCGCGTCCCATCAGTTCGAGCGACGTGGAAAGCCGCCCCGAGGCAACCGGACGGCCGTCTTCGCGCCAGACGAGTTCGGCGAGAACCGCATCCTTGAGAGACAGCTGCAACGTCAGGGGCTGGGCACCCTCGCCGCCGCCTGCCGACAGAGCGCCGCTGAGCTCGCCGCCGGCAAACCCGCCGGTGAGTTGATCGAGACGCAGACGTCCCCCCTCGTAACGAAGCTTGAAGGCCGGATTGCGCAGAGGCATTGCGAGCCCCGTCGCCCCCTCCTGCGCCTTGACGGCGAGATCGAGAGAAATCCCACTGGGCAGAGCCGGGGCGAAAGCCTGGGTCGGCCATGTCCCCTCCACATAGGTGGGCGTGATCCCGAATGGCGCAGCCAGGAGAAATGGCAAAGAGACGTTCTGCAGACGAAGATCGCCGCCGATCGCCAGGCCGCCATCCGCTTGAGCGGTCAGGACACCGCCAATCGACTGCCCATCGAAAGATGCGCTCTCGAGATCGAGCTCGGCCGTACCGCCCGAGAGCTTGAACGGTCCTCGCGCCGCCAGAGCGTGGCCTTCGCCGATCCCGGGCAGTGCCACACCCGCAAGAAGCAGTGCGGGATCGACATCGTCCGCCGAAAGCGTCAGCGGACCGGCAAGAGAGGGCGTATCGCCACCGAACTCGCCGCGCCCGTCGAAGCCGAAATCGATACCGGCGACACGTCCCCTCGCCTCGAAATCGGCACCCTCGCCGGCCGATCCATTCATTTTCAGGCTCAACCGAGCCGGGCCACTGCCGGGCAACGGCACGACGTCGAGGCCGAGCTGTGCAAGCAGAGATGCCGAATCCTGCGATTGCACGAGGAGATCGGCCTGCCCGGAAAGCTCATCCGGATTGTTGAAGCCACCACGCCCATCGGCCGTCAGCGTCAGGCGCGTTCCGGCAAAGTTGCCGGAAAGCTCCAACGTCTGCGCGCCATCGGTCTCCGCGGTCGCGACCAGGCTGGCGTCGACGGGCGACAGCGCGTCCGCGCGCGCGACCAGACGCTCCGCAAGCTGGTTCTGCGGCAGAAGCCCCTGCAGGAAAGCCGCCGCGCCTGAAAGGTTCTCAGCCACGATATCGGCGGAGAGCCGGCCGCGCGGCGCTGCGAAGAAGTTCTCGATCCGCCCCGAGGCATTGATATCGGCACCGGCGAGATCGGCGATCGACAAGGTGGCAATGTCCAGGCTGTCGCCGGTCAAGACCCCTTCCAGGTTGACGGAGGCCGCCTCCGCCCCGCCGACAGAAAGGTTCTGCGCCGCAAGCGACATCGCCACACGTGCAAAATTGCCGTTGCGCAGATCGTCTCCGGCGAGAAGGCCCATAACCGCCTCCGCCTCCTCCAGCGCCACATTCTCGGCGCTCAGCGTCACGTCCGCAAAGGTTTCGCCCGTGCGCGCGAAACGGCGCATGGAAATTGCCCCGTCGATCGTCCCGTCGTTGATCTCCGCGACCAGATTCTGCGCCGTCTGCCGACGCTGCGACAGGTCGACATCGGCTTCCACCTTGAAATGGTCGAGGCGCAGCGCGTCTCCGGCATCGCCGCGCCACCAGGCGGCAAAGGCCGCGGGACGCTCCGAGGCGATCCGGCCGTGGCCGTGGAAAGTCGGCGTCGCCGTATCGATGTCGCCGCTCACATCGATACGGGTCGCCCCAGGCAGCACCGCGGACAGGATGTCCACTCTCCAGCCGCTCTTTGTCGGCTTCACATCGGTCCCGACCGCCTGAATGACGCTGCCGCCGACGACGACGCCTTGCGCGTCGAGGGTCAATGTGCCGGGAACCGCGGGCCTCGGCAGATCCGTGAGTCCGGCGACAAGCCTCTCGGCTGCTTTCTCGATAGCGATCGGTTTGCCTGCACCGCCCCCGAGCGCCCTATCGAGATCGATCTGCCGCGCATCGAGTGCAATGGCGAAGCGCGGTTCCGGCACGAATGCGAGTTCGCCATGGCCGGTCGCCTGCACCGCGTTCGCTTCCTGCCCGTAGGCAAAGGTGAAGTCTTCCGAGGCGAGCTTTTCGCTTGTGAGCTCGAACTCGCCCTTCGTCCGCAAAAGCGCGAGAGGCGATTGCGGTTGCTCGGGCGCAGTTTCCGTGTCCGGCTTGAGGCCGGAAAGATCGAAGCTGCCCTTCAAGGCGAGCCCATCCTCGCCATCCGTGACGAGATCGCCGGCGACTGTCAGCACCAAAGGTTTTGCTGCCGGTATCAGGCTCGCTTTCAAAGGCATACGGCCATCGGCCAGCCGTCCGACCCCGACATCGATGCTGTAGGCGTCGCCGCCGAGCCGGAAGCCGCCCTGCAAATGCCCGGGCCCTTCGAGCGAGCGCGCCTGCATGAGCGCATTGATCTCGCCGATGCGCCAGGAGGCGCCGCGCCGGCTGTCTTTGAGGTCGATCTCCCCATTGCGGATGTCCATCTCGTCGAGCGAGATCTGCTCGGGCCCGAAGCGCCCGATCCGCATCCGCCCCCCCGTCTGAGCGAGATCGGCAACGTCCAGCATCAATCGCGGCCGATCGAGCTGAACCGAAATGATGTTGATCTCGCCCTTGAGGAGACCGGTGAGCTCCACCTTGGCGCGCAGGCGCCCCAACGTCAGTATCGGCGCATCGGAAGGTCCGATGCGCACGTCCGCGAGGCGCAAACTCGGCGTCGGCAGGATTGAAAGGTCGGCATCGCCACGCACCTTGACCGGCACGCCCAGGCTCGCCGAGGCCTTTTCCTCGAAATCCTGCCGGTAGGCGCTCCAATCAACGAGATACGGCCCGATCAGTGCGGTGAAGAGCACCGCAATGATGGCGAGGCCTATCGCGACATAAAGCCTTCCCAGAACAACTCTCCCTCTCCGCCCGTCTCCGCGACGGTCTCGATCCGACCTACAGACGGATGATCTTACCCGGATTCATGATGTTCTGCGGATCGATCGCGCGTTTGACGGCACGCATGACATCGAGAGCGGGGCCGAGCTCCTGCTCCAGATAAGCGCGCTTGCCCTGACCGATCCCGTGTTCACCGGTGCATGTTCCATCCATCCCGATCGCTCGGGCACTGATGCGCGCCGAAAGCTGCTGCGCCTTTTCGAGTTCCGCCGGATCGTCCATGTCGATCAGCGCCGAAACATGGAAATTGCCGTCGCCGACATGGCCGACGATGGGCGCGATGAGTCCGAGTTCGGCGATGTCGTCCATCGTGCCGCGCACGCAATCGGCCAGCCTCGAAAGCGGAACGCAGGCGTCCGTTGCAAAGGCCTTTGTCCCCGGACGCAGCGAGATCGCCGCCCAATAGGCGTCGTGACGTGCCTGCCAGAGCTTGGCTCTGTCCTCCTGGCGCGTCGTCCAGGAGAAATTTCCACCGCCGAATTCCTCCGCGATGTCGCCAAAGAGCTCCGCCTGCTCCTTCACACCGGCCGTGGTTCCGTGGAATTCCAGGAAGAGCGTCGGCGCCTCGGGGTAATCGAGCTTGGAATAGGCATTGCACGCCCGCATCTGCAGCGTATCAAGGAGCTCGATCCGCGCCATCGGGATGCCGCTTTGGATGGTGGCGATGACGGTGTTGCAGGCAGATTCCACATCCGGAAAGCTGCACACGCCGGCCGAGATCGCCTCGGGGATTCCCTGCAGCCGCAACGTCAATTCCGTGATGACGCCGAGCGTGCCCTCCGCCCCCACCAGAAGCCGGGTGAGATCATAACCGGCCGAGGTCTTCTTGGCCCGCTGCGCCGTGCGCACGATTGCACCATCCGGCATGACCGCCGTGAGGTTGAGGACATTGTCCTTCATGGTACCGTAACGGACCGCATTGGTGCCGGAGGCGCGCGTCGAGGCCATGCCGCCGAGGCTTGCATCCGCCCCCGGATCGATCGGGAAGAAAAGCCCAGTATCGCGCAGATGCTCGTTCAACTGCTTGCGCGTGACGCCTGGCTCGACGACGCAGTCGAGATCTTCGGGATGCACGGCAAGGATCCGGTTCATCGCGGAGAGGTCGATCGAGACGCCGCCCGCCGGGGCGTTGAGATGGCCTTCGAGAGACGATCCGGTGCCGAACGGGATGATCGGCACATGGTGCTCGGCGCAGACGCGCACCACTTCGGCGACTTCTTCGGTGGAATGCACGAAGACCACGCCGTCGGGGGGCTGATTGGTGATCCACGTCGTGGTGTGGCCGTGCTGCTCACGAACCGCGGCGGAGGTGGAAAAGCGCTCCCCGAAACGCTGTGCGAGAATACCGAGCGCGGTAGCAATACCGTCTTCGTTGCGAGAAAGCGCGTCTGCGATGGCCATATTCGGCTCCCGATGCCGGAGCAAATCCTCAAGCTTGTTGAAAGCATAACAAGTCGCCGCGCTGGCTCTCGGGCGGCGCGACTATCCCCTGCAATGCGAAAAAAGGTGGCTTATGTCCAGGACAATTGAGGCTCCGTTCCAGGCGACGACACAGACCGTCGAGGACGCCTGGATCGATTACAACGGCCATATGAATGTCGCGTATTACGTCCTGCTTTTCGACCGCGGCATCGACGAAGCCTTCGAAGCTCTCGGCCTCGGCCCCGATTACCGGCAGGCTCATGACGCTTCCTTCTTCGCGGTCGAAATGCATGTACGCTATCTGCGCGAACTGAAAGCCGGCGCAAAGGTGGCGGCCACCTGGCAACTCTTGTCGGCCGACGACAAAAGGTTGCGCAGTTACATGGAGCTCCGCCACGCCGAGGACGGGTTCCTTGCCGCGACCTGCGAACAGCTGCATCTGCATGTGGACATGGCCGCACGCCGAGCCGCCGCCTTCCCGCCGCACATTCGCGACAACATCGAAGCCACGTTTGAGGCCCATCAGAAACTCCCCTGGCCGGAGAGCGCGGGCGCGGCGATCACCCTCGACCGTCGCTGACGAAAACGGCCGCGGCGGAGCGTTCCGTCGGCTCCTCACAAAGCGCCTCGATGTTGTTGCCGTCCGGGTCGAGAACGAAGGCCGAGTAATACCGATCGTGATAATCGCGCCAGCCGGGAGCGCCATTGCCGGTGCCGCCGGCCGCGATCGCGTCGCGATAGAAGCGGTCGACCGCGTCCTGAGACCGCGCCTGAAAGGCCAGGTGAACCCGCGACACGTAATCGGTCGCCGCATCGAAATAGAGCTCATCAGCGTAAAAATGGTCGCCGGCATCATGAAATAGATCGAGGTTTCCGAGGCTCTCGAAGACGGCGCGATAGAACCGCTTGCTCCGCTCGACATTTGAAACCCGCAAATGGATGTGGTCGACTAGGCGGCCAAAAGCATGGGTCATCGCGCGATCCTCCGCCTGGAACGTTACGCGATATCTTCCATCTGGCGTAAGGGGTTCGCCGGATCACGCCGACGAACACACTCTCAGATCACGGTCAGATGACCGGATCGCTCCATCGTCAGGAATAGTGGTTGCGGATGACCGCCCCGGCGATCTCCGGGGAATCGATGATGCCCACGACATCCTCCGGACGCGGCACCACCACGCCGGCCCGCACCACGATCGCGAAGGAGCGCGCACGCCGGTTCATGCGCGTGATGATGGAATTGAGAATGTTGTTTTCCGGCGCGACGACGAAATCGTCGGAGATGATGTCGGCGAGCGTCTGATCGGCTCGGATCGACGGTGCATAGAGCACCGAGCCGAAGCGAGCATACCCGACGATACGGCCATCCTCGCTGACGACCACATGCCTGCGCTGTCCCTCCTCGCCGACGAGCTTGATCGCATCCCGCACGCTTGTCGCCGCAGGCAGGACGACGAAATTGCGGTTCATCAGATCGCGCGCCTGCTGCACCAGATACATATTGGTGTGCCGCACCGACGGAATCGGACGGCCGCGATTGCGCAGCTTGATCGTGTAAATGTCGGCCGCAATGAACCAGCGCCGCACGCCGACCGACAGCGCCACCGCCAGGACCAGCGGGACGATCACATTATAGTCGCGCGTCATTTCGAAGATCATGACGATCGCCGTCATCGAGGCGCCGGTCGCACCGCCCACGAGTGCGCCCATGCCGACGACGGCGAATTCCGCCATGTTGAAGCCCTCGCCCGGGAAGAGCCACGCACCGAGCGCGCCGACGGCGCCGCCGAGCGTCGCCCCGATGAAGAGAGACGGAGAAAAGACGCCGCCGGAGGCGCCCGCGCCGAGGCTGACGCTCGTCGCCACCAGCTTGCCGATCAACAGGGCGACGAGAAGGAAGAGTGTGTAGCTGTAATTGCTCTCGCTCACGATCGACTGGATCGTGGCATAGCCGACGCCGGCCGTGTGGTACTGCCCCGTGGTGACAAAAAAGCCGTAGGCGAGCAGCCCGATCAGCGTCATGCCGATGATGTTGCGCGTGTAATCGTTGCCCGGCAGCTTCGGAAAGAAATCCTCGCAGAAGGCGAGGAAGCGGATGAACGCCCAGGAGGCGACGCCCGCAAGGAGACCGAGAACCGCAAAACCGACGAGCTCGGCGAGATTGATCGCATGCTGGGGATCGACGGCCGAAAGCGGCACGAAGAATGCCGGATCGAGACCGAGCGCGATCCGGCCGATATAGGTTGCCGTCGCAGTCGCCACGACGACCGGCAGAAAGGTGCGCCCGCTCACCTCCGGCAGCAGGAGTTCGACGGCAAAGAGCACGCCGCCAAGGGGCGTGTTGAACGTGGCCGCGATGCCGGCCCCGGCGCCGGCGGCGAGCATCGTGATCTTCTGCCAGCGCGGCAGCTTCAACGTCCGCGCAATCGTCGAGCCGAAGGACGCGCCAATCTGAATGATCGGCCCTTCGCGGCCGACCGAAGCGCCGCTGCCGATGGAGATGGCGGAAGCGATCGATTTCACGATCGCCACGACGCCGCGCACATTCCCGTTGTTGTGGTAGACGGCGTACATCACTTCCGGAACGCCGTGACCCTTGGCCTCCGGCGCAAACGTCTTCACCAAAAAGACGACGATGAGGCCGCCGATGATCGGCGCGAGAATAACGAACGGGCCCCAGACGCTCGCCGCCTCGAAATGGTTGGCGTCATAAAAGAAGCTGATACGCCCGTTGAAAGCCAGATTGTGGACGAAGGCGATCATGTAGCGAAAAAGCACGGCGCCGACGGCAGCCACCACACCGATTGTGAACGCGACCACACACAATGCGGGAGCGCTCAAGACACGCTCCTGGCTCTCTTCTTCCGCACCGGACGCGGAAACTGGCGCTGAATTTGTCGGCTTCGCCTCGGCCGAAGTGTCGGTCACGATCTCGCTTCTTTCCATCTCGGGTGCCGCTTCCGAACGGAGCGTCACACTGAGAAGAACAAGAGGTTAATCTGTCGCGGGCACCGGGAAGCCCCCGTCTCCTGCACCCAAGCAAGCTGCAAGGTCAAGGCTGCGAACCGGCCTTCTCCCATGCGCCATCGTTTGCACGTTGCCACAGCGATCAGTCCGCGGACCAGAGCGCAGACCTATATCTTCCGGCATGTCCCGCCTCAGCGGAGCGGAGGTCAAGCGGCCGGACAGTGAGAGGCGGTGCCAAAATGGTTCCTGAAATAGCGATCACATTTTGTGCGGCTTTCGCAACGTTATTTGAACGAACCCTTTAGCCGTCACGGCATTCCCATCCCACTACACACACGGGGCAAGCCGCCACCCAGGCAAGCCCCCAAAAGGGAGAGTGAGAATGTTGAAGAAGCTTCTGGCAACGACGGCCATCTCGGCGATGATGGTGACCGGCGCGATGGCGCAGTCGAATGACACTGACACCACCAACCAGCCGATGGCGGAACAGCCGGCAAGCCAGGACAAGGCGCCTGCTGGCGAGATGGAAGCGCAGCCGAACGACAGCATGAGCGCGCCGGCCGGCGAGACCGCTGAAGCTCCCGCAAAGCCGATGGACTCGTCCGTCTTCCTCACCGAGCAGAGCGAAGACCAGATCCAGGCGAGCAGCTATATCGGCCAAACGGTCTACAATCAGAGCGACGAGGCGGTGGGCGACATCAACGACCTCCTCTTCACGAAGGACGGCGGAGTTGACGGCGCGATCATCGGCGTTGGCGGCTTCCTCGGCATCGGTGAGAAAGATGTCGCGATCAAGTTCAGTGAAATCGACGTGCAGACCGATGAAGATGGCGACCTGCACCTCGTGATCGACGGCTCGAAGGAGGCGCTTGAAGCCGCTCCTGACTTCGTCGACCTCGACGACCAGAAGGCGCAGGCTGATGCCGCGGCCCAGCAGTCGCAGACTGAGAGCGGCGGCATGGGCACCAGCACGGGCGGTGCCCCGGCGACCGGCGAACCGGCCCAGTCGAACTAAGCCAAAAAACCCTCTTCGGGTTTGAAAGATGCCGTCCGCACTCTGCGGGCGGCATCTTCTTTGAGCACGGCTTTTTTCGGAGCGTTGCCCCGCCAAACGGCTGACGCTCAAGCTTCGTTCTATTTCTCGCTGGTCGCGCCGGACTTGTCGGTGTCGCGCGTCTTTTCATCGGTTTCGGAGGCCTGACTCGCCTCCTCGCCTTCGGCGGGCTCTTCATGCTCCGCAGGGGCGTCCGCGCCCATCTCCGCTGCACCGCCTTTCCAATACTGAAAGAGCGGACCTTCCCGCCCATAGATCGGATCGGTGTCGGGAAGCGGCACGCTTGCGGCCTTCTTCCTGGCCTCCTCGAAATCGATCTCTTCGGGCTTGGTGATGTCGCCCTCCTGCCCCGGCGGATAAGCGCCGACGACCGAAAAATCCTCCGTTGCCGACAGCTTTTTGTGGCCGACGCCGGCGGGAATGACGATCACGTCGCCAGCGTTGATATCGGTTTCGATGCCGTCATCGCCGCCGAGCCCGACGCGGGCCGAGCCGCACACGCAGGCGAGCACTTCATGCCCCTTGGTGTGGAAATGCCAGAACGGATAGATCGACCAGACCCACACGCCCTGCCACATATTCCGCTTCAGGATCGTGTCGGCCGCCCCGGCCATACGGACCGGCTCGTCGAGACCTCCGCGATAGACGAGCGTCGGCAGCTTGCTGTTGGGAATGCCGCTCGAAGGTTCAAAATCATAGGATTCGACTGCGACGCTGAGATCGAGATCGTGCGTTGCCATGCGATGTCTCCGCTCTTGGGTTTCTCAATCCCAATGCAGAGGAAGGCAGATCAGTTCGCTAGGCTGTCGTGAGAAGCGCATCTCGGCGCGCCAGGCTGGCGGTCGGCCACACCTCCTCGAGATCGTAATATTCCTCAAAAGCCGGGACATCCGCCGGCAATTCGAGCCACGGGACCTTCGAGCGCGTATAGATATGAACGTCCGGCGCGAGCACATGCGGATTATCGAGCGTTCCGACCCGCAGGAAGCTCAAGAGTCCGCGGCGTCCGTAATCGCTCCAGAGCGCAATCTGGCAGTTCGGGCAGCGATAGACGTCATGAGGAAGCCCGCTCGCCGTCGGCAGCGTCACGACGACCGGCTCTGCCTTGAAAAGCTCGATCCGGTCGCGCTCGATGAGCGCGTTGAGGACGAAAGCGCTGCCCGTCTCCCGCTGGCAGTCCCGGCAATGACAGCAATGCACGAACATCGGCCGCGATGTCAGCCGGTAACGCACCTCCTTGCAGGAGCATCCCCCTTCGAGTTCCACAGGCATGTCTTTCCCCCCAAGCCCTCAACCTCGCAGGAGGTGGGCCGACGAAGAAGCTCGGAAGTTTCGTCGGCTCTATCCTCACGGTTCGATCATGAGCATGAGCTGCGGCAAGCAACACGCATTTTTTTGCACAGCCCCCTTGCGACTTGGTCGGCAGACGCAGAGAACGAGACAAGAACAATAGTACAATCCCGCAGCCAGGCCATCGCCTCGCAAGACAGGGATCGTTGCCCTATCTTGGGCTTAAGCGAATCGAAACCTGATGACCCATTCAAACGCCGACCGACACGACGATCCCTTGTTCGACCCGCAAACACCCGCACCGCGGCCGGGTGGCATCGCTGCTCGCGCCCAGGCGGGGCAGGTCTCCGCTCCCGCGCGCTACCTGCAAGGCCTCAATCCCGAGCAGCGCGATGCGGTGGAGACGACCGAAGGCCCGCTTCTGGTGCTCGCCGGCGCTGGCACCGGTAAGACGCGGGTTCTGACGACACGCATTGCCCACATCCTCGCCTCGCGCCGCGCCTTTCCCTCGCAGATCCTCGCGGTCACCTTCACCAACAAGGCCGCACGCGAGATGAAGGTGCGGATCGGCGCCTTGATCGGCGGTGAGCAGACGGAAGGCATGCCGTGGCTCGGCACCTTTCACTCGATCGGCGTCAAGATCCTGCGCCGCCACGGCGAACTCGTCGGCCTGCACTCCGATTTCACCATCCTCGACACCGATGACCAGATCCGGCTGATGAAGCAGGTGATCCAGGCCGCCGGTCTCGACGACAAGCGCTGGCCCGCCCGCCAGCTCGCCAATCTCATCGATGGCTGGAAGAACCGCGGCTTGTCGCCTGACAAGATTCCGGATTCCGACGCTTACGCTTTTGCCAACGGGCGCGGGCGCGAGCTCTACACCGCCTATCAGGAGCGTCTGAAGACGCTGAATGCGGTCGATTTCGGCGATCTTCTGACGGAGTGCGTGCGGCTCTTCCGAGAGCATCCCGATGTGCTCGAGAGCTTCCAGCAGCGTTTTCGCTACATTCTCGTCGACGAGTATCAGGATACCAACGTCGCACAATATCTCTGGCTGCGCCTCCTCGCCCAGCGTCCGGAAGGCGAGCGCGCCAATATCTGCTGCGTGGGTGACGACGATCAGTCGATCTATGGCTGGCGCGGCGCCGAAGTCGCCAACATCCTGCGCTTCGATCACGATTTTCCCGGCGCCAAGGTAATCCGCCTGGAGCGCAATTACCGTTCGACAGGCCATATCCTCGCGGCCGCGTCATGCCTCATCGCCCAGAACGAGAGCCGTCTCGGTAAGACACTGTTTCCAGCGACCGACGATATGGGCGTGCCGGTTCTCGTCGCCTCCGGCTGGGATTCCTCCGAAGAGGCCCGCTCGATCGGCGAAGACATTGAACGAAAGCAGCGCCAGGGCATCTCTCTCAATGAGATCGCCATCCTGGTGCGGGCGTCCTTCCAGATGCGCGAATTCGAAGACCGCTTCGTCACGCTCGGCCTGCCCTATCGTGTCATCGGCGGCCCGCGCTTCTTCGAGCGCATGGAAATCCGCGATGCGCTCGCCTATCTGCGCGTCACGCAGAATCCGGCCGACGGGCTCGCCTTCGAGCGCATCGTCAACACGCCGAAGCGCGGCCTCGGCGCGGCCACCATCCAGCTCATCCACTCTCATGCGCGCAGTCGTGACATCCCGCTTCTGGCGGCGGCCGGAGAGCTCGCGGCGACCGAGGAGATCAAGCCGCGCCAGCGCCAGGCACTCGGCGATCTGGTTCGTAACTTTGCGCGCTGGTCGGAGATGCTGGAACACACGCCGCATCCGGAACTCGCCGAAATCATCCTGGAGGAATCCGGCTACATCGAGATGTGGCAGCGCGACCGCTCGCCGGAAGCTCCGGGCCGGCTCGAAAACCTCAAGGAACTCGTCAACAATCTCGGTGAATACGATTCCCTCGGCGGCTTCCTGGAGCATGTCTCGCTGGTCATGGACACCGAGGGTGGCGAGACGGAAGAAGCCGTCTCCATCATGACGCTGCATTCGGCCAAAGGGCTCGAATTCGACGTCGTCTATCTGCCCGGCTGGGAGGAAGGCCTCTTCCCGCACCAACGCGCCCTCGACGAGAGCGGCAAGGCCGGCCTCGAAGAGGAACGCCGCCTCGCTTATGTCGGCCTCACGCGCGCCCGCCGCCACGCCACCATATGGTTCGTCGGCAATCGCCGCGTGCATGGCCTGTGGCAGTCCACCCTGCCCTCGCGCTTCATCGACGATCTGCCGGAAGACCACGTCGAAGTGGCCGAACCCGCAAGCTACGGCGGTTATGGCGGCGCCGGTCATTATGGGTCGGGCGGCTATGGCGGCTCACGCTTCGAGCGGATGGAGCCGTTCGATTCCGCCTATCGGACGCCGGGATGGCAGCGCGCCAAGTCGAACCGCGATCGCGCCGATCCGAGAAACCGCACCGGCCGCGGGCCGACGACCCTCGAAGGAGAGCTCGTTGCAAAGTCGGTGATCGGCGGCAAAAGCCGCTATTCGGTCGGCGAGCGCGTCTTCCACCAGAAATTCGGCTACGGCACCATCCACACGATCGACGGCAACAAGCTCACGATCGACTTCGAAAAATCCGGCCGCAAGCGCGTGGTCGACAGTTTTGTCGAGGCGACCTGAGGAGGCTGGCTCACGCTGCCGGACACCCTCTGCGCGAGTGACTTTCGACGAAAGTTGCGCAAACGGCGCTTGAAAGCAGCCGCAGCTGCTCTTTAATCCCGCTCTTCCAGCGCAGAGCGGGTCCATGCACGACATCATCACCGAGATTGCGCTGATCGGCGCCACCGGCATTGCCGCCCAATGGCTGTCCTGGCGTTTCAGCCTGCCTGCGATCGTCGTCCTGTCGCTCGCCGGTCTTTTGATCGGACCGGGGCTAGGCCTCATCGATCCGGAATCCGATTTCGGCGACTTCTTGCGCCCGATCATCGCGGTCGCCGTCGCCATCATTCTTTTCGAAGGCGGCCTGACGCTGCATTTCCACGAAATCCGCGAAACCTCGATGGGGGTGCGGCGGCTCGTGCTGGTCGGCGGCCCGCTGGCGTTCCTGCTGGGCACACTCGCCGCCCATTTCGTAGGAGATCTCAGCTGGCCGACGGCAACGGTTCTGTCCGGCCTCTTCGTGGTCACGGGTCCGACCGTCATCATGCCGCTGCTGCGTCAGGCCCGGCTTGCCCAGCGGCCGGCATCCCTTCTGCGCTGGGAAGCCATCATCAACGACCCGATCGGCGCCCTGTTTGCGGTTCTGGCCTTCGAAGTCATTCTCATCAACCATCACGAGCAGGCTTTTTCCGACTTCGCCATGTCGATCGTCGCGGCGGCCGTCGTGGCGCTCGCCGGCGCTTATCTTCTCGGCCGCGTTCTCGTCACCGTCTTTTCCCGCGGCTGGGTGCCGGAATACCTGAAAGTCCCGCTCATCCTGGCGGCCGTTCTCGTCGCCTATGCCGCGACCGATCTTCTGGTGGCCGAAGCCGGCCTCGTCGCCGTGACGGTGCTCGGCATCACGCTCGGCAATTCCCGCATTGCGAGCCTCGACGAACTGAAGCGCTTCAAGGAGACGATGACGGTCCTCCTCGTCTCGGGCGTCTTCGTGCTGCTGACGGCAACGCTCACCTGGGCGGATCTCACCGCGCTCAACTGGCGCCTCGCCGCCTTCATTGTCGTTCTCCTTCTCGTCGTACGGCCGCTCTCCGTGCTCGTGGCAACGATCGGCAGCGGCCTCAAACTCTCCGAGCGGCTGCTCGTCGGCTGGATCGCCCCGCGCGGTATCGTGGCGGTGGCGGTCGCAGGCTTGTTCGGAACGGAGCTTGCGGCGATCGGCATCGACGACGGCCCGCTAATGGTGCCGATCACCTTCGCGCTCGTCTTCGTCACCGTCGTCGTCCACGGCTTCACACTCCCCTGGGTAGCGCGCCACCTGGGTCTTGCAGCAGACAGGCGCTCGGGAATCCTCGTCGTCGGCGCATCGAACTTCACCAAGGCGCTGACGGCCCGCCTCAAGGAGATGAAGATCCCGACGATGGTGGCCGATCGCAACTGGTCGCGCCTGCGCCTTTTGCGCCAGACGGGAATCCCGACTTATTACGGCGAGATCCTCTCAGAGCCTGCGGAATTCTCCGTTGAGTTCAACCGCTACGACTATCTCATCGCGGCGACCGACAACGATGCCTACAACGCCCTCGTCTGCACGGACTTTGGCCCGCATTTCGGCCGCACCGACGTCTTTCAGATCGACCGTCAGCGCGACGAGGATTCCGGCAGCAAGAAGAACATGGCCGTCACCGTCGGCGGCCGTCCCCTGCTTGCGTCCGGAGCGTCCTACTGGGAGCTCGAGCGACGCCTGTCGAGCGGCTGGACCATCCAATCGACCCCCCTCACGAAGGAATACACCTTCGAGGATTATCGCAACGAGCGCGGCGACGATCTGGAAATTCTGTTGTATGTCGCAGCCGACGGCAGCCTCTTCTTCGCCGAGCAGGCGCAGGAGCGTGCCGCCTCCAATTCCGGGCGCATCCTTGCGATGGTGCCGCCAGAGAAAGAAAACCAGGACCGCACGACGGAAAAATCCGTGCGTCGCAAGGTCCAGCGAGAGACAGACAAAGCCAAGACATGACGGCACGTATCAGTTTCACCGGCAGCCGGGAGGAAGCGGAGCTTCTCTCGGATCGGCTCGACGCGGCATTTGAAGAGGAAGGCGGCGTCGTCGCCTTGAGCGAGGCCGGTCCGAACTGGCAGGTCGAACTCTATCTGGAAGGAGACGAGCTCGGCCCCCTTCAAACGAGGTTGAGCGACGCGCTCGGCACGGACGCTTCGAAATTCGACATCGAAATCCTGCCTGAGACCGACTGGGTCGCCCAATCCTTGAAGGGTCTGGCGCCCGTGCCCGCGGGGCGTTTCATCGTTCATGGGGCCCATGATCGCGGCGCTGTGCCGGCCGGACGGATCGGCATCGAGATCGATGCCGGCCAGGCCTTCGGCACCGGTCATCATGCAACGACGCTCGGCTGCCTGGAGACGCTGGACGAACTGGTGAAAGTCCGCCGCTTCGACCGTCCGCTCGACGTCGGCACCGGCACGGGGCTTCTGGCGATCGCGCTCGCGAAGCTCTTGCGTGAGCCCGTCCTCGCCTCCGACATCGATCCGATCGCCGTCGAGATCGCAGCCGAAAACGCCCGTCTCAACGGCGTCGGCCATCTCGTCGAGACGATGACCGCCACAGGGCTCGGCCATCCGAGGATCGCCGCCTGCGCGCCTTACGATCTGATCGTCGCCAATATTCTGGCCGGACCTCTGATTGCGCTCGCGCCGGCAATGGCGCGCGCCAGCGAAGCCGACGGCGTCATCGTGCTCTCCGGCATTCTCAACACACAGGCCTCACGCGTGACGGCGGCCTACCGCAATCAGGGCTTTGCTCTGGAAACACATCGACGCTTCGGCGAGTGGAGCGTACTCGTCCTGTCTCACCGCATCTGATCGAGCCCCAAGAAGAGGCTCGGAACGAAAATCAGAACCGCGACGGCCCGTCGCGCGTCGCCGCAAGGTCGCTTCGGCGATAACCAAGACGTGCAAGCTCGTCATCATCGAGCTTCGACAGGCAGACGTTGACCGCGTGCTGCGCTTCGGCAAGCCGCGCCACCATCAGACGATCCAGAAGACGCCGCCACAGCGCTGGTTTGGCCCGATATTCGAGATGACCGCTCTGGTCGAAGGTGAGAGACATGATGCACAAGTCCCGGTTGCGATTTCGGGTGCGAAATACGCCTCGACGCGGCAATCGAAAATGCCGACAGCCGCATGTCAGCCCCACGCCTGTCGCAGCTCTGCGGAGAGTGGCGCGTGACTGCGCCCGCTGGTAAAGAAAGCCATGTTTCAAACCTATGACGACAAGAGCGACGCCACCCATTCGGCTGAACGGTTGGCAGCGCTGCGCACCGCTCTCAAAGAGCAGAATCTCGCGGGTTTCATCGTTCCGCGGGCCGACGAGCACCAGAGCGAATACGTGCCGCCCTCGGCCGAGCGGCTGTCCTGGCTGACCGGCTTCACCGGATCGGCCGGTACCGCCATCGTGCTGGCCGACGAAGCGGCGCTCTTCGTCGACGGCCGCTACACCGTGCAGGCGGCCGCACAGGTCGACAAGGCAGCCTTCGAGGTCGTCTTCATCGGCGACAAGAGCCCGACCGACTGGCTCGTCGAAAAGATCAAGGAAGGCGACCGCATCGGCTTCGATCCCTGGCTCACGACGCGAAGCCAGCGCCGCTCGATGACGGCGAAGCTCGAAAACGCCGGCGCCGAACTCGTCGCCCTCTCAGAAAACCCGATCGATCTCGCCTGGAGCGATCGTCCCGACACGCCGACGGGCGCCGTCCGTCTGCACCCCGATGACCTCGCCGGACGCAGCGCGGCTGAGAAGATCGCCGAGCAGAAGGAAGCGCTTGCCAAGCGCCGAGCCCAGGCGGTCGTCCTGACCGATCCCTCCTCGATCGCCTGGCTGTTCAACATTCGCGGCAGCGACGTTCCGCACACGCCGCTCGCGCTTTCCTTCGCGATCGTCCACCAGGACAAGGCGCCGGATCTCTTCATCGACGGGCGCAAACTTTCCAATGCCGCGCGTGACGCGCTGGCAGATCTCGCCGGCCTGCACGAGCCGGGCGAATTCGCCGACGCCCTGCGCGCCCTCGGCAAGGGCACGAAGGTCCTTTACGACGCGGCGGGCTCGGCCGAAGCCGTCGCGCTGCTCGTCGAGGAAGGCGGCGCCGAGATCGTCGAAGCCTCCGACCCGATCGCGCTTCCCAAGGCCCGCAAGAACGCCGCCGAAATCGCCGGCAGCCGCGCCGCGCATATCCGCGACGGCGTCGCCGTCACCCGCTTCCTCGCCTGGCTCGATCTTCAGCCGGCCGGCAGCGTGAGCGAGATCGACGCGGCG
Source organism: Afifella aestuarii (assembly GCF_004023665.1). Classification (NCBI taxonomy): domain Bacteria; kingdom Pseudomonadati; phylum Pseudomonadota; class Alphaproteobacteria; order Hyphomicrobiales; family Afifellaceae; genus Afifella; species Afifella aestuarii. The sequence continues at coordinate 1,542,577 of NZ_SAUF01000001.1, read as the reverse complement.
AAGAAGCTCGAAGAGATCCGCACCGAAACGGCGGAGCTCGACGGCTCCAAGCTCGAAGACGTCTCCTTCGATTCTATCTCCTCGACCGGACCGAACGCGGCGATGAACCATTACCGCGTGACCGAAAAGAGCAACCGCACGCTTGAAGCCGGAGAGCTCTATCTCATCGATTCCGGCGCCCAGTATCGCGACGGCACCACCGACATCACCCGCACCGTGCTCGTGGGCGAGGCGTCATCCGATCGCCTGACACTCTATCGCGACCGCTTCACGCGCGTCCTCAAGGGCCATATCGCGCTTGCCATGGCGAACTTTCCGAAGGACACCTCAGGCGCCCAGCTCGACGTCCTGGCACGCACGCCTCTCTGGCAGGCCGGTCTCGACTTCGATCACGGCACCGGCCACGGCATCGGCTCCTTCCTCGCCGTCCATGAGGGCCCGCAGCGCATCGCCAAGAGCGGCCATGTGGCGCTGGAACCGGGCATGATCGTCTCCAACGAGCCGGGCTATTATCGTCCGGGCGATTTCGGCATCCGCATCGAAAACCTGATCGTGGTGCGCGAACCGACAGTTCCGGTCGGCGGCGACAGGCCGATGCTCTCTTTTGAGACGATTTCGTTCGCGCCGATCGACCGCCGCCTGATCTCGCCGGCACTTCTGACGGCCGCCGAGATCGCCTGGCTCGATCTCTATCACGCGCGAGTGCGGGCAAGCCTCTCCTTCTGGCCGCACTACACCGACGCGGAACGCAAGTTCCTGGAGAATTCCTGCCGGCCGATCGTCCGCTAAGCGGCGGTCGGCGTGAACATCGCCTCAGCGGCCTTTTTGCCCTTGCAGGCAGCAACGAACCAGCGTGCCACCTGGCGCGCTGGGACGCTGAGCTCGGTATCGTCGCGCCAGGCGAGATAATAGGCATAGCCGCTTTCATCGGCCGTGCCGAAAGGCGCCTCCACTCGGCCGTCATCGATCCAGCGATCGATCATCGGCCGGCGTCCGATGCCGAGCCCGACGCCGCCCGCCACCGCCTCGATGATTTGTTCGGTGCCGTCGAAAACCATCGCATTGTCGAGTGAGGGCGGCTCGATCTGACGCGCCTGCGCCCATTCCACCCATTCTTCCTTGTGGAAGGCGTTGACGATGAGGCGGACCGATCGCAGCGCCTCCTGCGGATCGGCATTCTTCGGCAAAAGGCCGGTCTTGCAGACCGGAAAAGTCTGCTCGTTGAACAGATGCACCGAGGCGATGCCGGGCCAGCTCCCCTTCCCGTGCCGCAGGGCGAGATCGATCTGTTCCCGCTTCAGATCGATGATGCGGTTGGAGGGCGCAAGCTGCAGCTTGATCTCCGGCAGCGCCGCCTCGAGCTCCATCAGCCGTGGGATCAGCCACATCGTGACGAGCGAGGTTGGCAAGGTGAGCGTCACGCGCCCACCGGGCCCTGCAAGCCTCTCGGTCGCCCGACGGATAGCGGCAAAGGCCGGATCGATATCCTCAAAGTAACTTGCGCCGGCAGCAGTGAGCTGAACCGCATTGCCCCGCCTCTCGAACAGCCGCACCCCGAGATAATCCTCGAGCTTGCGCACCTGGTGGCTGATCGCCGATTCCGTCAGCCCGAGAGCGCTCGCGGCGTCACGAAAGCGTCCGCACTGGGCCGCCGCATGGAAGCTTCTCAAAGCGTGCAAGGGCGGCAATGCCGTGAGCCTCGTCTCATCCATAGCGCCTCACATGAATCTCATTCAGGCTGTCATGCATTCTGCGCGTTCGAATAACCGCGCCAGTCCGACTACCTTAGCCCCAGTCGATCGGCACAGCCAGCAGGCAAGGCTGATCAATATTCATGGAGGCAATGAATGAGATTCATCCAGCACCTTCTCCGCGCCCGCCGCAAGCGGAATGCCGCGCACGAGCTTCGGGGCCTCTCGCCCGATCTTCTCAACGATATCGGCATCAATCCGGCCGACGTCGACAAGGTGGCCGCGAAAATGCTGTCGAGCGACCAGCCGGCGCCATCGCAGCCTCACGCGCTTCTCTTCAAGACGGCCCTGTTCCTGCCCATCGACTGGCCGGGTCAGGTGCCGGCGAGGCAGCCGACATGCAGGCCAGCCTGACACGACAAAACACGTTTTGCGGGCGGCGCAGCAACTCTCCGGACGAAAATCCGGGCCGCGCCCGCCCGCTGACGCTTTTATCCGCTGGCGCTCTCACTCGCCGATGAGCTTGAACCAGCCATCCTCGTCGATGACTTCGACGCCGAGATCGGCGGCCTTTTTGAGCTTCGAGCCGGCGCCCGGGCCGGCGACTAAGAGATCGGTCTTGCCGGAGACGGATCCCGACACCTTCGCGCCAAGGCGCTCCGCCATCGCTTTTGCCTCGTCGCGGGTCATCTTTTCGAGTGAGCCCGTAAAGACGACCGTCTTGCCGGCGACCGGCGAAGCCGAGGCGACCTTCTCCGCCTCTTCCGGCGTCACCTCGCGCAGGAGCCGCTCGATCTCCTCAAGATTGTGCTCTTCGCCGAAGAACTGGGCGATGGCCTCTGCCACCACCGGCCCGATGCCGTCGATGTCGTTGAGCTCCTGCCAGGCCTGACCTTCCTGATCCGTTGCGGCGCGGGCTCCCTCCAGGAAAGCCTCGACGGTCCCGTAATGGCGCGCCAGGCGTTTGGCGTTGGTTTCGCCAACATGGCGAATGCCGAGCGCATAGATGAAGCGGTTGAACGAAATCTGCCGCCGCTCGTCGATCGCCGCAAAGAGATTGCGCACGCTCGTTTCGCCCCACCCCTCGCGATCCTTGAGCTTTTTGAGTGAGCGCTCGTCGCGCGCGGAAAGCGTGAAGATGTCGGAGGGATGCATGATGAGGCCGTCCCGCCAGAACGCCTCGACCTGTTTCGAGCCGAGTCCCTCGATGTCGAAGGCCTCGCGCGAGACGAAATGTTTGAGCCGCTCCACCGCCTGCGCCGGGCAGATGAGCCCACCCGTACAGCGGCGCACGGCATCGGTGCGCCCCGTCTTGGGATCGTGCTCGCGCACCGCGTCGGAACCGCATTCCGGACATTGGGTCGGAAACTCGAAAGGCTTAGCGTCTTCCGGTCGCCTCGAAAGGTCGACGTCGAGCACCTGCGGAATGACGTCGCCGGCCCGCTGGATGGTCACCGTATCGCCGACACGGATATCCTTGCCATCACGGATCGTCTCGCCGTCGCGACCGATCCCCTTGATGTAATCTTCGTTGTGCAGCGTCGCGTTCTGAACGACGACCCCGCCGACGGTCACCGGCTTCAGCTTCGCGACGGGCGTCAGCGCCCCGGTGCGCCCGACCTGGATCTCGATGCCCTCCAGAACCGTCGTCGCCTTCTCGGCCGGGAATTTGTGCGCGATCGCCCAGCGTGGCGAGCGCGACACGAAACCGAGACGCTCCTGCAGATCGAGCCGGTTCACCTTGTAGACGACGCCGTCGATGTCGTAGCCGAGAAGCGCCCGCTCCGCTTCGATATGACGGCAATGCGCAAGCGCCTCTTCGACATTGGCGCAGAGCTTCATGAACGGGTTGGTCGGCAGCCCCCAGTCGCGAAACACCTCCATCACGCCCCATTGCGTGTCCGCCGGCAGCGCCGTCACCTCGCCCCAGCTATAAGCAAAGAAGCGCAAGGGCCGGCTTGCCGTCACCCTGGCATCGAGCTGGCGCAGGGAGCCTGCCGCGCCGTTTCTGGGATTGGCGAAGACGCGGTCCCCCGCCGCCTCCATGCGCTGGTTGAGGGCTTCGAAATCGGCGTGGCTCATATAGACCTCGCCGCGCACTTCCATCACCTCCGGCGCGCCCTTCGGCAGCCGTTCGGGAATATCCTCGATGGTGCGGAGATTGGCGGTGACGTCCTCGCCTTCGGTACCGTCGCCACGCGTTGCCCCGCGCACCAGAACGCCGTTTTCGTAACGCAGAGAGGCCGACAGCCCGTCGATCTTCGGCTCTGCCAGAACCTCGATCGCCTCTTCCGGCTTCATCCCGAGAAACCGCCGGATCCGCGCCGCGAAATCGTGCACGTCCTCATCGTAAAAGGCGTTGTCGAGCGACAGCATCGGCACGCTGTGGCGTACCTTGGCGAAGCGGCCGGAAGGTTTTGCGCCGACCTTCTCTGAAGGAGAATCGCTGCGCTTCAGCTCCGGAAAGCGAGCCTCGAGCGCCGCATTGCGCTGCCGGAGGGCATCATAGGCCGCATCGGAAACCGAAGGCGCATCGTCTTCGTAATAGCGCCGGTCATGCTCGGCGATCTCCGCCGCCAGCCGGGCGAGTTTCGCCTGCGCCTCGTCGAGGGTGAGCTTGTCGACAGGCTCGGCGGCAAGCGCCTCTTCGCCTTCAGACGACTTTTTGGAGCGTGGTGCCATGCCGTCCTGTCGCGCAAAGCCGCGCCAAGCTCAAGAGGCTTGCGTCTCACCCACGATGAGCCGTTCGGCCGCCGCCCGCGCCTCGTCGGTGATCGTGGCGCCCGCGAGCATGCGCGCAATCTCCTCGCGCCGATCTTCAGCCTCGACGCGGGTCACGGCCGTCGCCGTCTTGCGCCCTTCGTCGGTCACGCGCTTGGAGATGACGAAATGGCCGTTGGCGCGGGCCGCAACCTGCGGCGCATGCGTGACCGACATCACCTGGACGCGCTCTGAAAGCCGTGCGAGCCGCCGTCCGATGGCTTCCGCCACCGCACCGCCGACGCCCGAATCGATCTCATCGAAGACGAGCGTCGGAGCAGACCCGCGGTCGGCGAGCGCCACCTTGAGCGCCAGAAGAAAACGGGCCAGCTCGCCGCCGGACGCGACCTTCATCAAGGGCCCGCGCGCCGTGCCCGGATTCGTTTGAACCTCGAAGGACACCGTGTCGAAGCCATCCGCACTCCGCCGCGCATCGTCACGCTGCAGATGCACGTGGAAGGACGCGGCTTCGAGCTTCAGAGCGGGCAGTTCGGCAGTCACCGCCTCTTCGAGACCTCGCGCGGCCTCTTCCCGTCGCTCCGACAGAATGCGCGCCGCCGCGATATAACTTTCCTCGGCCTCGCGCACCGCGTTCTGCAGCCGCGCCAGCCGGTCGTGACCGCTTTCGAAATCGTCGAGCTTCGCCGCAAAATCCGCCGCCACGCCCGGAAGCGCGTCGGCCTCGCAGCGATATTTGCGTGCCGCCGCGCGAATGGCGAAAAGCCGCTCCTCGACGCGCTCGAGCTCGCCCGCATCATGGCCGAGCTCGGTGACCGCCGCAGCAAGGCCCGAACGGGCATCCTCAAGCCGGTCGAGCGCCTGACCGATCGCTTCCACGATCGCGTCCATCACCTCCGGCATCTCCGCGCTCTTGCGTTCCAGCCGGCGCATGAGAGCGGCCAGATCCGGCACGGGCGAGACGTTGCCGCCCAGGATATCCAGCGCCTCGTTGAGGTCGCCCGCAACCTTCTCCGCCTGCATGAGAAGCCGTCGGCGATCGGCAAGCCGTTCCTCTTCGCCGGGTTCGGCCGAAAGCGCTTCGAGCTCTTCAACGGCAGCGCGCAGAAAATCGGCTTCGCGCTCGGCCGCCTCGATGGAGGCTTGCAGCTCTTCGGCCTGCCGCTCCGCCTCTCTCAGCACCTGGGCGTGGCCGGCAACTTCCGCCCGCTCCCGTTCCAGCCCGCCGAAAGCATCGAGGAGCCTGCGGTGCTCTTCGGGCGCGACCAGCGCGCGTTCGTCGTGCTGGCCGTGAATTTCCACGAGCTGATGGCCGATCTCGCGCAAGAGCGAAACCGACACCGGCTGATCGTTGATGAAAGCGCGGCTGCGCCCGTCGCCCGACTGCAGGCGGCGAAGAACGAGGGGACCGTCGACGTCGATGCCGTTCTCCTCGCACGTCCGGATGACGGCATGCGTCGGAACGAGATCGAAAACGGCCGTCACCTGCCCCTGGTTCGCGCCGGAGCGCACCAGCGCCGCGTCGCCGCGCGCGCCGAGAGCGAGCGCCAGCGAATCGAGCAGGATCGATTTGCCCGCACCGGTCTCGCCCGTCAGGACGCTGAGACCGGCGGCAAAGTCGATCGACAGGCGTTCAATGAGAACGATGTCGCGGATGGTCAGGTTGGCCAGCATGGCCGCCGGAAGCTATCAGGTGGCCTGCCCCGAGCGGAAGGCCCGCGAGATCCAAGATCCCTTGCTTTCCGACGGTTCGACACCCTTATCCGCCAGAAGCCGGTAGGAATCCTTGTACCAGGGGCTGTCTGGGAAGTTATGCCCAAGCACCGCGGCCGCCGTCTGCGCCTGATCGACGAGACCGAGAGCGAGATAGCACTCGACCAGACGATGCAGCGCCTCTTCGACATGACGGGTGGTCTGATAGGCTTCCACGACCGATTTGAATCGGTTCACCGCAGCCAGATACTCCCCGCGCTCCTGATAGTAGCGCCCGGTCTGCATCTCCTTGCCGGCGAGCTGATCGCGGCCGACATCGATCTTCCGGCGCGCGTCATCGGCATATTCCGAATCGGGATATTTGCTGAGGATCTGCCCGTAAGCGAGGATCGCGCGCTGCGTCATTTCCTGATCGCGCGTCACGTCGGGGATCTGCCGGTAATATGATTCGGCGATGATGTACTGGGCATAGGCCGCATCATCGCTGGCCGGGAACAATGTCACGAAGCGTTTCGCCTCGGTCACCGCATCCGTGTAATTGCCGCGCTTGTAGTTGAGGTAGGCCGACAGGATCATCGAACGGCGCGCATAATCCGAATAGGGATGCTGCTTGTCGATCTCGGCGAACTTCTCCTTCGCCTTGGTCGTCTCCCCTTCCTTCATCGCTGCGAGGCCCTCGTTGTAGAGGACGTCGGCAGGAACGGTCGGTTCCTCCTCGATGATTTTCGTACGATTGCCGAAATTCGAGCAGGCGCCGATCGAGGCAACGAGGAGACTGGCGGCGACGATGCGCAGCCCGGGCTTGGTAGCGTCAGAGAAAGTCATGCATCCACACGGAGCAAAAGGGCACGGGCTGCCTCCTTATCGAAGATCAGGCCGACTGCAAAGCCGCATGCACACCGCAATCGCAAATGTCGGCCGGCTGCGATGGGCACAGCACGCAAAAATGGCTGCCATATGGTGATGGCGCCATCATCTGTGATGGCTACGAACGGTCGGGAGCGAAGGCGGGGGCGAAATAGCCGGGCAGGCCTTCCGCCTGCTCGCTGCGACGCGGCGCGGGATCGGAGGAAACGAGCCAGCTCCACGCGGAGCGATCTTCCAGAAGCGCCGCAAGCGCCATGGCATTGACCTTGTGGCCGCCGCGATAGGAACGATAATGGCCGATGATCGGCGCCCCGGCGAGAGCGAGATCGCCGACCGCGTCGAGCAGCTTATGGCGAACGAATTCGTCCGGGTAGCGCAGGCCTTCCGGATTGACGACCTTGTCGTCGGCAATCACCACGGCGTTGTCGAGGGAAGAGCCGAGAGCAAGCCCCTTGGCCCACAAGGCCTCGACGTCCTTCATGTAACCAAAGGTCCGCGCCCGCGAGATGTCGCGGCGGAAGCTGTTCGCGGTGATGTTGGCCGCATGCTTCTGCCGGCCGATGACCGGGCAGTCGAAATCGATCTCGACGGTGAAGCGACGCCCGTTATAGGGCAGAAATTCGGCCCAGGACGATCCGACCTCGAGGCGTACCGGCTTCAAAACCTTGATCGCGCGCGCCCGTGCAGGCTGCGCCACGATACCGGCCTCGTCGATCGCCTCCACGAAGGCCGAGGCACTTCCGTCCATCATCGGGATTTCGGCGCCATCGACCTCGATCACAAGATTGTCGATGGAAAGAGCGGAAGTCGCAGCCAGAAGATGCTCGACGGTGGCGACCGAAAGTCCGGCGCCATCACCCAGGATCGTGCACATCTGCGTGCCGACGACGGAGGAAGAGCGCGCGGGAATGAAAACGTCTTCGCCGGCCTCGTTGCGGCGAACGAAGACGATACCCGTATCCGGGTCGGCAGGAGACAGCCGCAACGTCACCGGCTTGCCGCTATGCGTGCCGATGCCCGTAAGTGTCGCATCCCTGCGGAGCGTCTTTTGGGCGCTCTGAGCGGTCTGTGTCATCAAGCCATCTTTCATGTTGTCGTGCCGGTGGCATCGCGAATCGGAGCGGACCGGCTCTCACCCGACGCGCCGGAAGCTAGCAGCAGCGGTCACAGTTTCGCCAATCAAGCTTTCTTACCTTTTGTTACCGACTTGAGATCTGGCCTGGACCCGATTTTTCCCCATGAAAACAGTAGCTTAAAAATGACGCGGCCCCAGCGAAAAACGCCGGGGCCGCAAGAGCGTTACAGGCTGTGAGCGCCCATCAGCTGGTCTGGCGCCGCAGGAATGCCGGAATCTCGAGCTGGTCGTCCTCGCTGTGCCCAGCCGCTGCCGGACGGCCATGCGGATCGAGACCGCCGCGTGCCGCCTGATCAACAGCACGCCGCTGCTGCGGCCGGCCGAAGGTCTCGGCGGCCGACGGACGGGCCGGCGCCCGCTCGGGGGCGGCAGCGATCCGCGGCTCGATTTCCATGTCGCGAGCCTGACGCGGAGCCTGGCCTTCCTCGCCCTCGCCGTGCTTGGCAAGACCATGCGTCAGACGCTGCAGGAGGGACCGCGGACGGCGCTCTTCTTCCTCATTGGCGGCACCCCGGCTGGCGTGAATCTGCCGCTGTGCGATGGCCGGAAAATCCTCCACCTTCGGCATACGCGGCTGCACGCTCTCCGGCCGCTCCGCAGCCTGAGGAACGAAAGCCTCCTGACGGCGCACCGGGGCTTCGCGCGTCTCCATCTCGTCATGCGCATCACGCGGCGCGATCAGGGACGGTTCGGGGCGAAACGGGCCGATTTTGATGCCTTTCTCCTGGCGAACTTCGGCACGCGGCTGCTGGTTCGTGTGCGGCACGGCGGCGGCTGCGGCCGCGACCTGGCGCTCGACCTGCTGCTGGCGCGGAGCAGCGAGCTCACGCTCCAGATCCTCAGCCATCGCCTCCTCGAAAGAAGGGGCCTTCGCCGCCACCTGCTCAGGAGCCTGACGGGCATGACCTGCCGGACCGCCGACGCTCTTCAGGCGCTGCTTTAACTCCTGCATGCGCTGCTCGGTGTTCTCCGACTGGCGCTGTTCCTGGTCGATGCCGGTGGCGACGACCGAAACGCGTATGACGCCTTCCAGGCTTTCGTCGAAGGTCGCGCCGAAGATGATGTTGGCATCACCGTCGACCTCTTCGCGAACGCGGCTCGCCGCCTCGTCGACCTCAAACAGCGTCATGTCCTTGCCGCCGGTGATCGAGATCAGCAGGCCCTGCGCACCGCGCATGGAGACCTCGTCGAGGAGCGGGTTGGAAATCGCCTTCTCGGCGGCTTCCACAGCGCGCTTGTCGCCGGAGGCCTCGCCGGTGCCCATCATCGCCTTGCCCATCTCGCGCATGACGGAGCGGACGTCGGCGAAGTCGAGGTTGATGAGCCCGTCCTTGACCATCAGGTCGGTGATGCAGGCGACACCGGAATAAAGGACTTCGTCGGCCATGGCGAAGGCGTCCGCGAAGGTCGTCTTCTCGTTGGCGATGCGGAACAGATTCTGGTTCGGGATGACGATCAGCGTATCGACATGCTGCGTCAGCTCGTTGATGCCGGCCTCGGCGAGGCGCATGCGGCGCTGGCCCTCGAACTGGAACGGCTTCGTGACAACACCGACGGTCAGTATACCGGCATCGCGTGCAGCGCGCGCCACCACCGGTGCGGCGCCGGTGCCGGTGCCACCGCCCATGCCGGCGGTGATGAAGACCATGTGCGCGCCGGTCAGATGGTCGTTGATCTCATCGATCGTTTCTTCGGCAGCGGCCCGCCCGATCTCCGGCTGCGATCCGGCGCCGAGGCCTTCCGTCACCGCCACACCCATCTGCACCACGCGGTCGGCGCGTGACATCGTCAGCGCCTGGGCGTCGGTGTTGGCGACGACGAAGTCGACGCCCTGCAGGCCTGCTTCGATCATGTTGTTGACCGCGTTGCAGCCCGCCCCGCCGACACCGAAGACGGTGATCCGGGGCTTCAATTCGGTAAGGTCCGGCATATGCAAGTTGATGGCCATCTGTTGTCCTTTCGCCGCTGTCCTCGCGTCGGGCATCTGCCTTGCCCGCGCCTATTCTCAATTGCCGCTCGGCCCCGCGCCGCGCGTCAGAAACTCTCCCTGATCCATCGCCCCATGCGGGCGAAGTATCCATCCGTCCCGGTCATCGCAAACTGGCTCGGACGTCTCGTCCGGAACTGCTCGATGCGGGCGACCTGGGGATAGGTGATAAGGCCGAGCGCCGCCGAGAAGGCCGGTCCCTTGACCGCCTCGGGCAAAGCATTCGCACCCTGCTGCGGGCGGCCGAGACGCACATTGCGTCCAAGCATCCGCCGCGCCGTTTCCGTCAGTCCGGTGAGCTGGCTCGCCCCGCCGGTCAGAACGACGCGTTTGCCGACAATCTCGGCAAATCCCGATTCGTCGATCATCGTGCGCGCCATTTCGAGGGTTTCCTCGATGCGCGGCCGGATGATGCGCGTCAGCGTCGAGCGCGGCACCGCATTCGGCGCATCTCGCTCGTCCTCGCCGACAGGCGGGATCGTCAAAATGTCTTTCTCGTCGGAGATCGAAGGCAGCGCCGAACCGTGGCGCGCCTTCAGGCGCTCCGCATCGGCAAGCCGGGTCGAGAGGCCGCGTGCGATATCCATGGTGACGTGGTTGCCGCCGACCGGCACGCTGGCCGCGTGAATGAACTGGCCTTCGTAGAAGATCGACAGGCTGGTGGTGCCGCCACCGAAATCGAGGCAGGCGACGCCGAGCTGCACCTCGTCCTCGACGAGGACCGAAAGCGCCGACGCATAAGGCGTCGCAACCACGGTCTCCACTTCGAGGTGGCAGCGGTTCACGGCGAGTTCGAGGTTCGTCAGCGGCGCTTCGTCGGCGGTGACGACATGCATGTCCACCCCGAGCTCGCTGCCGAGCATGCCGCGTGGATCGGCAATTCCCCTGTGTCCATCGAGCGCATAGCCGATCGGCAGGGAATGGACGACGACGCGCCCGTCGGCGATGGAGTTGGCGCAGCCCGCGCCGAGGACGCGCTGAATATCGACCTCCGACACGCCCGAACTGGACAATTCGACCGTGGCAGAAAACGTATCGCTCTTCAGACGTCCGCTCGACACGTTGACGATGACGGAGCCGATCGTCATGTCGGCCATCCGCTCGGCCTGATCGACAGCGATCCGGATCGACTTTTCCGCCTCTTCCAGATCGACGACGGCACCCGATTTGATACCGCGCGAGCGCGTCAGCCCAAAACCAATCACCTCAGCATGGTGCGTGCGGCCCGCATGATGATCGCCCTCGAGCGGCTTCAGGCGCGCAATGAGGCAGGTGGTCTTCGACGAGCCGACGTCGAGCACGCTCACCACGGCGGTGCGGCGCGGCGACAGCGGCTTGATGCGGGAGCCGGCATTTTCAGTGATGGCGTTCAAATCTCGCCTCCAGCTTTGGCGAGGCGACGGATCACCGATTCATTCTCCTTGATGACGGTTTCGGCCATATTGTCCGCAAGGCCGATGCGGATGCGGTCCTTGAGGCGCAGATCGATGGTGACGATCTCGCGCGACAGGACGTCGTCCTTGTCCTGCAGGGCCTTCAGGCGATCGATCGCCTCGTCGACCCCGTTCTCGGGCAGCTGAACGGTGATGCCGTTCTTCGTCACGAGATCCCAGCGGCGCTCCGAGACGAGCACGGCCGTGCGCATGCGCTCCGCCAGGAACGGGTGCCGCTGCACCATGGTCATGAATCCGTCGGCGCGGCTGTCCGCGCCCTTGCCGACCACGAAGGGAAGTCCGGCGAAGCGCACATCCTTGTACCGCCCGATGACCACACCGGTGCGGTCGATGATCGAGATCACCTCGTCGTTCTGCCAGAGCGCGAAGGGCGTGCGCTCGGTGAGCGTGATGTCGAGCCGGTTCGGATAGAATTTGCGGATGTCGGCGTCTTTGACCCAGGGCAGCGCGATGAGGCGCTCGCGCGCGTCGCTCGCGTCAAATCCGAGCAGCGAGCCGCCACGAATGTCGAGCTGATCGACGACCGCAGATTCGGGCGTTTCGATCTCGCCGCCGATGCGGATCTCCTGAATGCCGAAAAAGGCGGCGGCAACGGTGCGGTCGAGCAGCGTCAGCATGTGACCGCCGGCGATCAGACCGTAAAGAATGGTGGCGCCCAGGAAACCGATCGCGGCGACCTGGCCGTAATGGTGCTGCCGGCCGGTCTGCATCTTTTCCACGATGCGACGCAGGCGCGGCGGCACGGCGCGATTCAGGGTATGGCCGAGACCGTCGCTCAACGCGTCGACCCGAGCCCCCTGATCTGCCAGCCACGTCCCTATCGTCGGCACGATGCATCCTCCACAAGCCAAGTCACCAGATCCCCGAAACTGCGGCCTGCATGGGCCGCCATGTCCGGGACCAGGGAGGTCGGCGTCATGCCTGGCTGTGTGTTCACTTCCAGCCAGATGAGCTCATCGCTTTCCTCGCAGTACCTGAAGTCGCTGCGAGACACTCCGCGACACCCGATGGCACGATGCGCCTCCAAAGCGAACCTGCGGATATTTTGGTAAACAAATGGTTTAAGATTGGCCGGGAGAATGTGCTTAGAGCCCCCCTGAAGATATTTTGCATCAAAGTCATAGAAGCCGTGGCCCACGGGAACGATGTCGATGACGTCGAAGGCCTCCTCCTCGCCCGGCCGTCCCATAACGGCACAGGTGAGCTCCTTGCCGGCGACATAGTGCTCGACCAGCACCTCCTCGCCATAGGTCCAGGCATCGCCCAGAAGCGATTGCGGCGGATGCGCCTGATCCTCAGGTACGATCGTCACGCCGAAGGACGAGCCTTCGTTGATCGGCTTCACGACATAGGGTGGCGCCATGACGTGTTCGCGCGCCGTTTCCTCCCGAGTCACGACACGCTGTTCCGCGACCGGCACGCCGACATTCGCCACGACGGCCTTCGCCTTGACCTTGTGCATGGCGAGCGCGGAGGCGAGCACGCCGGAATGCGTGTAGGGAATCTCGAGGATTTCCAGGAGGCCCTGGATCTTGCCGTCTTCGCCGAAAGGCCCGTGCAGAGCGTTGAAGGCAACGTCCGGACGCAGATCGCTGAGAACGTTTGCGATATCGCGCCCGACATCGACGCGCGTCACCCGATACCCCCGCTCTTCGAGGGCATCGGCACAGGATTTGCCGGAGGAAAGGCTCACCGATCGCTCCGACGACCAGCCTCCCATCAAGACGGCAATATGGGTGTTGCGGGTCACGGCAGCGCCTCCCTCTGCTCCAACCGACGCGCCTGGCGCTCGGTCCGCATTCGAACGAAGCCGCAATCTCGACCCGAAAGGGTTAGAAATCGTTAACTAAGAGGTGGATCGGCGATTCTTTGAAAAGCGCCCACTCACGCACCCAGGAACGGCTCGACCTCGCCCGTCTCGCCGAACCGGCCGAGGCGCCGGACCTCCCAGTCGAGCCGCACGCCGGAATGGGCGAGAACCCGCGCCCTCACCGTCTCGCCCAACAATTCAAGGTCGTAGGCGCTGGCGTCATCCTCGTTGATGAGGAAGTTGCAATGCATCTCGGAAACGCGCGCCCCGCCAATCCTGAGCCCCCGGCAGCCGGCGGCATCGATCAGCTCCCAGGCACGCTGGCCGAGGGGATTCTTGAAGGTCGAACCGCCGGTGCGGGTCTTGATCGGTTGCGCCTCTTCCCGGTGTTTTTGCACCGCATCCATCTCGGCTCGGATTTCGTCCTCGGGCCGTTTCTCGCCCCTAAAGAGCGCTTCGACGAAGATGAGATCCTTGGGCGCGTCGCTGTGGCGGTAGGAATAGCCCATCTCCGCCTGCGTCAGCACATGGCGGTTGCCCTGACGGTCGAGCGCCACGACCTCGATCAGCCGATCACAGGTTTCACCGCCATTGGCGCCCGCATTCATCCTGAGCGCCCCGCCGAGCCCGCCCGGTATCCCATGATAAAACGCGAAGCCGCCGAGGCCCGCATCGAGCGCCGCCTTCGCAAAAAGCTTGTCGGGAAGCGCGGTGCCGACGCGAATGAGATCACCATCGACCTCGATCTTACCCAGTCCTTTGCCTGAGAGGCGTATAACCACGCCTTCGATCCCGCCATCACGGATGAGGAGATTGGAGCCGAGACCGATTACGGTCACCGGCACCTCTTCGGGCAGAGCTTTCAGAAGAAAGGCGAGATCATCGACATCGGCCGGCATGGCGAGAAGATCCGCCGGCCCGCCGGCCCGCAGCCAGACGATCGGCGCGAGCGGCTCGTTCGCCTTCAGCCTGCCGCGGAAGCCGTCGAGCAGGCCCTCGAGTTCCTGAGCGCGCATCACAATCCCTGCCGATCGAGCTTGAGGCTCACGCGGCCTCGTCTCGCGCATCGAGCTCACCCGGCAGAGCATTGGCCCATTTCGAGATAGAGCCCGCGCCGAGGCACAAGACCATGTCGTCCGGCTTCGCGACATCGGCGATCATGCGGGCAAGCTCGGCTTCGCTCGGAAGCGGTCGCACGTCGCGATGTCCGCCGGCGCGCAACCCATCGACGAGACTGTCGCGATCGGCCCCTTCGATCGGGTCTTCGCCCGCCGAATAAACGTCCGCCACGATGACGGTATCGGCATCGTTGAAGCAGGCGCAGAACTGATCGAAGAGATTGTGGAGGCGGCTGTAGCGGTGCGGCTGCACGACAGCGATGACGCGGCCGCGGCAGCTCGCGCGGGCGGCCTTCAAGACGGCCGAAATCTCCACCGGATGGTGGCCGTAATCGTCATAGATGGCGACGCCGTTCCAGGTGCCCGTCAGCGTGAAGCGGCGTTTGACACCGCCGAACGAGGCGAGCCCCTTGCGCACATCCGCTTCCGATACGCCGAGCGCCCGGGCGACTGCGATCGCAGCCGTCGCGTTCGAGACGTTGTGGATGCCCGGCATCGGCAGAACGAGGTCGGAAAGCGTCTCCGTTTCGCCAGTCAGCCGGTCGCGCCGCTCGATCGAGAAATGCGATTCACCCGGCACGAAGCTCACCGAGTGAAACCGAACCTCAGCCTGGAGATTGGAGCCGTAGGTGATGATGCGCCGGTCTTCGATGCGCTTCACCAGCGCCTGCACCTCGGGATGATCGAGGCACATCACGGCAAAGCCGTAGAAGGGCACGTTCTCCACGAAGGCCATGAAGGCTTCGCGCACCTTTTCGAAGGAGCCGTAATGGTCGAGATGTTCCGGATCGATATTCGTCACGACGGCGACGTCGGCCGGCAGCTTGACGAAGGTGCCGTCGCTCTCGTCCGCCTCCACCACCATCCATTCGCCGTCGCCCATGCGGGCATTGGTGCCGTAGGCGTTGATGATGCCGCCATTGATGACGGTCGGGTCGAGCCCTCCAGCGTCGAGCAGAGCCGCCACCATGGACGTGGTCGTGGTCTTGCCGTGCGTGCCGCCGATCGCAACCGCGGATTTGAGTCGCATGAGCTCCGCCAGCATCTCCGCCCGCCGGACCACGGGCAGACCTTGCGTCCGCGCTGCTTGGAGTTCCGGGTTGTCGCGCTTGATGGCCGAAGAGACAACGACCACCGCCGCGTTGCGAAGATTTTCCGCCGCGTGCCCGATCATCACCTCAGCTCCCTTGGCGCGCAGGCGGGCGACATTCGGGCTGTCGGAGACATCGGACCCCTGGACCTGGCAACCCTGATTGATCAGCACCTCAGCGATGCCGCTCATGCCGATGCCGCCGATCCCCACGAAATGGATCGGGCCGATGTTGTAAGGCATTTTCATTGGCGATGTCCTCGCGTCAGGCTGACGAGCTCGTCGACCTGATCGGCGAGCCTTTCGGCCGCGTCCGGCCGGCCGGCCTTTTTCGCGGCGGCGGCCGCTGCGGCCAGTTCGTCGGGATGCGCTATCAGCTCCTTCAACCGCGAGGCAAGGCCTTCCGCGGTCAAAGAGCCTTCTTCCATCATCCAGCCGCCGCCGACATCGGCGAGAAGGCGGGCATTCTCCGCCTGATCTTGGTCGATCGCGTGCGGGAAAGGGATGAGGATGGCCGGACGGCCGATAACGGCGAGTTCAGACACCGTCGACGCCCCTGCGCGGCTGATGACGAGATGGCTTGCGCCGATCTTCGCCGGCAGATCCTGAAAGAAGGAGGCAAGTTCCGCCGAGACATCGAGACGGCCGTAGAGAAGCCGCACCGTGTCGAGATCCTCCGGCCGGCATTGCTGCACGATCTGAAGCCTTGCGCGCAGCGCACGTGGCAGAAGCGCGACCGCCTCCGGCACCAGTGACGACAGCGCGCGCGCACCTTGACTGCCGCCGAAGACAAGAAGGCGAAAGCTGTCCTCCTCGCCGGCAGGCTCATAAGCGGTCTTGCCGGCGTCGATGACGCTTTCGCGGACGGGATTTCCCGTGAAAGCAAGGCGCTTCGCAGAAGCCGCACCTTTCGGATCGGGAAACCCGGTGGCAAGTGCCGCGCCGGCCTTCACCAGCAGCCTGTTGGCACGGCCAAGAACCGCGTTCTGCTCATGCACGAGGGCGGGCACACGCGCCATACGCGCGGCAAGGAGCGGCGGCACGGTCGGGTAGCCGCCGAAACCGACGCAGATATCCGCGCCGAGCTGCCGCAGCAGTTTTCGCGATTGCAGGACGCCGCGCGAGAGTTTCCACATCGAGGAAACCGCCCGCACCGGATTGCCGGCGGAAAGCGTCGCCGCATCGATGGCGTGGAGTTCGTCGGCGGGCAGATTGCCCGCGTATTGCCCCGCCCTTTTGTCGGTGACGATCGCGACGTCATAGCCGCGCTTTTTCAGCTCGGCCCGCAAAGAGATTGCCGGGAAGAGATGCCCGCCGGTTCCCCCGGCGGCCAGCAAGGCCAACGGCCTGGTCTTTTCGCTCATAATTGCTCAGCAAAGCTCGAATGCGGCATGACGGTCACCTTCCGCTCCGCACGCTCGCGCGACAGGGCGAGGATGAAGCCCATGACGACGGCGCTCGAAAGCAACGCCGAGCCGCCATACGAAATGAACGGCAAGGTCATGCCCTTGGCGGGCAGAAGCTGCAGGTTCACGCCCATATTGATGAAGGCCTGCAGGCCGATCTGGGTAGAGAGGCCGGCGATCGCCATGCGCTCGAACGGCTGCTTGCGCCGCAGCGCATGCATGAGCCCGCGCATGACGATGAAGCCGAAGATGCAGATGAGAGCGAGGCACAGGACGATTCCGAATTCCTCGGCAATCACCGCGAAGACGAAGTCGGTATGCGAATCCGGCAGGATCCGCTTCATCACGCCCTCGCCCGGTCCCGATCCAGACCAACCGCCGCGCTCGAAGGAACGCATGGCAATATCGACCTGATAGGTGTCGCCGCCTTCCGGATCGAGGAACCGGTCGATGCGCGAGGTGAAGTGCGGAAACATGAAATAGGCCGCAAAGAGCCCGGCCACGGCCGTGCCCGCGAGCCCGCCGACCAGAGGCAGCGACACGCCAGCCAGGAAGAAGACGGCACCCCAAACGGAGAAGATCAGGATGGTCTGGCCGAGATCAGGCTCGGCCACGAGCAGCGCCGCGGTGATGATGAGCAGAATGACGGCGAGAAGCTTGCCCGGCACTTCCGGATGTTTGGAGCCTTCCGCGAACAGCCACGACACGATGACGATGAAGGCGGGCTTCAGGAACTCCGACGGCTGCAACGACATGCCAGCGATATAGACCCAGCGCCGCGAGCCCTTCACTTCGTCGCCGATGAAGAGCACTGCGACCATCATCGACAGAGACACGAGGAGGATGAGAAGCGCGAGCCGACGCACCTGGCGGGGCGTGAGCAGCGAGATGCTGAGAATGATCGCCGTCGCGGTCGGCGCGTACATCGCCTGCCTGATCGCGAAATGATAGGTCGAGAGGCCAATACGTTCGGCAACCGGCGGGCTCGCCGCAAAGGACAGGACGACGCCGGCGGCGAGCAGAAGAAGCACCAGGAAGAGCGTCGTGCGATCGACGGTCCACCACCATTCGGCAATCAGGGAACGGTCGCGACGACTGATCATGACGCGGTCTCCGAGAGCGCAGCCTGCTGCGCGGATGCATCGTCCAGGGCGTTGACGGCGGCGACGAAGGCTCGTCCGCGCGCCTCGAAATCGGGAAACTGATCGAAGGAAGCCGCCGCCGGCGACAGGAGGACGACAGGCTCGTCCTCCGGATCGAGCGCCGCATCCTCCGCCGCCATCCTGACGGCGCGTGCGAGCTCTCCGGCGATGACATGCGGGACTCGCGCGGCAAGCGTGGCGGAGAATTCATCCGCCGCCTCGCCGATCAGATAGGCTTTCGCAACGCGCGGGAAGAAACCGGACAAGCCGTGAATGCCGCCCGCCTTCGGGCGTCCGCCGACGATCCAGTAGACGGGCTGAAAGGTTGCCAGAGCGGGCGCGGCCGCATCGGCGTTGGTCGCTTTGGAATCGTCGACGAAAAGCACCTTGCCGTGTCGTCCGACGATCTGCATGCGGTGTTCGAGCCCCGGAAAACTCGCCATCCCAGCGGTGATCTGAGAGACCGGCACGCCAAGCTCTCGCACGGCCGCATAGGCGCAGGCAGCGTTCTGCCAATTGTGACGTCCGCGCAGCGATGGGAACGCCGAAAGATCGAGCCCCTCGCCGTTGCGCGCATCCGTCATCTGCCCGGCTTCGTCGACGCGAATGTCGGCCGCGTCCCGCTCGCGCACGGTGACGCGGGCAAGCCGGGGCGCCTGGGCTCGTTCGGAAAGCGCGCCGGCAACCTCTTCCATATCGGTCTCGTCGATACCGAGAACCGCAAGATCGTCGCCGCCCATCTTCGCAAAGATCCGCTCCTTGGCGAGACGATAGCCGGCCATATCGCCATGGCGGTCAAGGTGATCCGGCGTCAGATTGAGCCAGACCGCAACGTTGGGCCGAAGACGGTGGCAGAGATCGAGCTGATAGGACGAGAGCTCGAGCACATAGATTTGCTCGGGGAAACTCCCTGAGACAGGCTCGCTCGCTGAAGGCGCTGCGAGATCAAGCGCGGAACGCCCGATATTGCCCCCCACCTCGACCGCAATTCCGGCCTCGCCGAGGAGATGGCCGATGAGCGCCGTCGTCGTAGACTTGCCGTTCGTGCCGGTGATGGCGACGAACCGGGCCTTGCCTTCGAGCTCGCGGAAAAGAAGCTCCGCATCGCACAGGATTTCGACGCCTGCCCCCTGGGCCATGCCGACGATCGGATGCGGCTCGGGATGCGTGAGGGGCACGCCCGGGGCGAGCGCCAGAGCGGCAAGCTCTTCCCACGGCCATTCCCCCGGCTCTTGCAGCGTGACGCCCTCGCCCGCCGCTTTTGCCCGCGCATCTTCCCGGTTGTCCCAGGCATAGACGCGCGCCCCACCGCTGACAGCGGCCTTGACCGTCGCAAGCCCGCTGCGGGCGAGCCCGAAAACCCCGAGACTTTTTCCTTTGAGATGGGACAGAGGGATCGACATCGCCGGCCTAGCGGAGTTTCAGCGTGGAGAGGCCGATCAGGGCAAGAACCACGGCGACGATCCAAAACCGGATCACGACTTGCGGTTCGGTCCAGCCGATCTGCTCGAAATGATGATGAATGGGCGCCATCTTGAAGACGCGCTTGCCCGTGAGCTTGTAAGAGGTGACCTGGATGATCACCGACAGTGCTTCCATGACGAAGATGCCGCCGATGATGGCGAGCACGACCTCGTGCTTGGTGGCGACCGCGACCGCGCCGATCATGCCGCCGAGCGCCAGCGAGCCAGTGTCGCCCATGAAGATTGCGGCAGGCGGGGCGTTGAACCAGAGAAAACCGAGACCGGCGCCGATCATCGCGCCGCAGAGAACGGCAAGCTCGCCGGTTCCGGCGACGTAATGGATCTGGAGATAATCGGCGAAGCGGATATTGCCGGCGAGATAGGCGATCAGCCCGAAGGAGGCGGCAGCGATCATCACCGGGACGATGGCGAGCCCGTCGAGACCGTCGGTCAGGTTCACGGCATTGCCCGCCCCCACGATCACGAAGGCGCCGAAGACGACGAAGAAGATCCCGAGCTGGATGAAGGTCTCCTTCAAGAACGGCAACGTCAGCGCCGTCGCGCTTGCGCCCTCGCCCGCCCGCATCATCACGTAGACAGCGGCGCCGGCGATCAATGCCTCGAAGCCGAGCCGCGCCCGTCCCGAAAAGCCTTTCGAAGACGCGCCCTTCACCTTGAGATAATCGTCGTAGAAGCCGATCGAACCGAAACCGAGCGTCACCAGAAGCACGCACCAGACATACGGCGAGGAAAGATCCGACCACAGGAGCGCCGAGACGACGACGCCCGTCAGGATCATCAGCCCGCCCATCGTGGGGGTTCCGGCCTTCTTGAAATGCGTTTGCGGCCCGTCGGCTCGAATCGGCTGACCTTTGCCCTGCCGAAAGCGCAGCACCTCGATCATCATCGGACCGAACAGAAAAACGAAGAGCAGCGCCGTCATCGTCGCCGCCCCTGTTCGGAAGGTTATGTAACGGAAGATGTTGAAGACGGAGAAGTCATCCGCGAAGTTCTGCAGATAGGCCAGCATCCGTCTCAGCTCTCTTCTTTTTCGCTTGGATCTCTTGCGGGAAACCGCTCTTTCATTGCCGCAACCACTCTGCCGAGACCGGTGAGCAGGGAGGCTTTCACCATCACCACGTCGCCCGGCCGGATCGCATCGAGAAGAATCGGCTCAATTTCGCCCGCCGCTTCGGCATAGGCTCCCTGCACCCGTTCCGGCAAGTGATTCCAAAGATGATGCATGAGCGGCCCGACCAGAAAGATTTGATCGGCGCGGGCTGTTGCAAGATTATCAACAAGCTCGGCATGAAAAGCCGGCCCATGCTCGCCAAGCTCTCCCATATCGCCGAGAACGGCGATCCGCCGACCGTTCGGACCTGGCTCGGCCGCACCCAGGAGCGCGATCGCCGCGCGCATCGACGCCGGATTGGCGTTGTAGCTTTCATCGATGAGGGTGAAGCTTCCCTCGCCGACACGAAGCTGCGTGCGTGCCCCGCGTCCGACGGGAGCTGAAAACTGCGACAGCGCTTCGCCGGCAGCCGACGGGCTCTCTCCGAGAACCGCAGCCGTTGCAAGAACGGACAAGGAATTGGTTGCCAGATGGCGACCGGGCGCGCCCAGCCGATACTGCACGCTCTCCCCGAGGACATCGGCCGTCACCCGGCTCCCCGTGGCCTCTTCGATAAGACCGACAAGACTGACGTCACAATCGGGATGGCCTCCGAAACTGACGATCCGCGCGCCCCGCGCCCGGGCCGCGCCGACAAGACGATCGAACTGGCCGTTGTCGCGATTGAGGATCGCCGTTCCGCCCTCTTCGAACCCCTCGAAAATTTCCGCCTTGGCATCGGCGATCGCTTCGACAGTCCCGAAGAACTCGATGTGCACGGGTTCGACGGTCGTGACGATCGCAACGTCCGGTCGCACCATCCGCGTCAGCGGCCGGATCTCGCCGGCATGGTTCATGCCGATCTCGAAAATCCCGAAAGCTGCCTTTTCCGGCAGGCGCGCGAGCGTCAGGGGCACGCCCCAATGATTGTTGAAGGATCCGACCGGCGCATGCGTCTCGCCGAGAAGGGAGAAGGCGAGCCGCAGCATTTCCTTCGTGCCGGTCTTTCCGACAGAGCCCGTCACCGCGACGATCTTGGCATGCGAGCGCTCGCGTGCGGCGATGCCGAGGCGTTCGAGCGCCTTCAAGGGATCGTCGGGCACGACCGCGAAGGGTCCGCCGGAGAGTTCCGCAAGACGATCTTCGGAGACGACCGCGAGCGCGGCACCTTGTTTCAGCGCGGCCTCGGCAAAATCGTGGCCGTCGAAACGATCGCCTTTGATAGCAAAGAAGGCCTCACCGGGACCGACCGAGCGGCTGTCGATGGAGATGCCGGTGATGGCCATCGGCGAGATCGCGCCAGCATCCTCGTCTCCGGCCAAAGCCGGTTGAGGCGCCCCACCTTCCAGCCGCCCTTCTGTGGCGGCCAGGAACTCGGCTATCCGCCACAAAGGGTTCATTGGGGCTGTTCCTTCGCCTCTTGCGGAGCTTCGCTGCCGGTTTCCGCCAGCGCCTTGCGCACCTCTTCCTGATCGGAAAAGGGCAGAACCTGATCGCCGACCGTCTGGCCGGTCTCGTGTCCCTTGCCGGCCACGAGCAGGATGTCGCCGGCTTCGAGACCGGCAATGCCCTGCCGAATGGCCTCGCGCCGGTCGCCGATTTCCCGGGCCTTCGGCACCGCGGCCATGATGGCCCGGCGGATTGACGCCGGATCTTCACTGCGCGGATTGTCGTCGGTGACGATGACCCGGTCGGCGGCCTCGCGCGCGGCCTCGCCCATCAGCTCGCGCTTGCCGGGATCGCGATCACCGCCCGCCCCGAAGATGATGACGAGACGGTTCTGCGTATGCGGACGCAGCGCCTGAAGCGCTGCCGTGATCGCGCCCGGCTTGTGCGCGTAATCGACAAAAACCTGCGCCCCGTTCGGATGGCTCCCGACGAGCTCCAGCCGCCCCGGCGCGCCTTGAAGCTCCGGCAGCGCCGCAAGTGCTTGATCGACCGAAAGCCCTGCGCCCACGGCGAGGCATGCGGCCATCAAGGCGTTGGAGACCTGAAACTCCCCGATGAGCGGCAGCGGCACGTAACGTTTCTCGCCGTTCACTTCGAGGAGCAGACGAGCTCCGTCCGGCATGCGCGTGACCGAAAGGAGCCGAAGCGTCTCGCCCGCTTTGCCGATCGACAGATAGGAGAGATTGCGACGCCTGGCGATCGCCCTCACCCGCATCGCTTCCTTCTGATCGGCATCGGCCACGGCGGCCGCACCTTCCGGCAGAAGCACCTCGAAGAGCCTGAGCTTGGCGAGAAGGTACTCTTCGAGCGTCTTGTGATAATCGAGATGATCGCGCGACAGATTGGTGAAGCCGCCCGCCGCGAGCTTGACGCCGTCGAGCCGCCGCTGGTCGAGGCCATGGCTGGAGGCTTCAAGCGCCAGATGCGTGACGCCCGACTTGGCGAGATCGGCAAGCGTACGATGCAGATAAACCGGATCCGGCGTCGTCAGGCCGGGCTTCGTCTGGCCGTCCGACGTCACGAGCCCGATCGTCCCGAGGCTCGCCGCCTTCAGCCCCGCATGGGCAAAAATCTGCCGTGTGAAGACGGCGACCGAAGTCTTGCCGCTCGTCCCGGTGATGGCGACCACACGCTCCGGCTGCCGTCCGAAGAAATTGGCGGCCGCAACGGCGAGCGCGCGGCGCGGATCGGCGGCACGGATGACCGGCACGCCAGGATCTTCAGGAAGCGGCTTCGTGCCCGTCAGGATCGCGGCGGCACCCTTCTTCATCGCATCCGGGATGAAGGAAGCGCCATCGGATTTTGTGCCGGGCAGCGCAGCGAAGAGCGTTCCCCGGACCACCTCGCGGCTGTCCGCGGTCAGTCCGGAGATCCAAACCTCGGCGGCATCGTCGGCAACGGAAGCTTCGTCGCCGAAGAGCTTGCCGAGCCGGCGCGGTGGGTAGGCCTTGTCGGAAGCCATCGACCTGTCACCTACTCGATGGCTGCGATCGTCGTCGCCAGATCCTCTTCAGGATCGGTGAGGAGCGGTTTGATGCCGAGCATCGGGGCGATCCGGCGGATGATGGCGGCGGTCGTGGGGGCGGCATTCATGCCGGCCGTGGCGGGCAATCCAGGCTTCTCCGGGTTCGGTTCGTCGATGACCACCAGCACGAGATAGCGGGGATCGTCGATCGGGAAAGCCGACAGGAAGGCATTGCGGCGCTTGTCGTGCGCGTATTTGCCGTTCACCACCTTTTCGGCGGTCCCCGTCTTGCCGCCGACGCGGTAGCCCGGAACGGCGGCGCGGCGGCCGGACCCCTTGAGGACGTTGAGCCGCATCAGCTTGCGCATATCGGCGCTCGTCTCAGGCTTGACCACCCGGCGCGAAAGCTCGGCCGCAGTCCGCTCGTCGCGCGGCAGGAACGTCGGAGGAATATAATAGCCGCCGTTCATCAGCGCCGCACCGGCCGCAGCCGTCTGCAGCGGAGACACGGAAATGCCGTGGCCGAAGGAAATCGTGACCGAAGAGAGCTTGGTCCACTCCCGCGGCTTCAGCGGTGCGCCGGCTTCCGGCAATTCGGTCCGCAACTCGTCGAGAAGCCCGAGCTTGCCCAAAAATTCCTGCTGCATGGGGATGCCGCATTCGAGCGCCATCTTCGCCGTGCCGATGTTCGACGAATAGATGAAGATCTCCGGCACGCTCAAAGCCCGGTGCTTGCCGTGGAAATCGTGAATGGTGAAGCCCGAGATGCGCAGCGGCTTGCTCGCGTCGAACGTGTCGTTCAGGTGCACCAGCCCTGAATCGAGGGCCATGGCCGTCGTAAACGTCTTGAAGGTCGAGCCCATCTCGTAGACGCCGACGGTGGCGCGGTTGAGCCGGTCCTTGTCGAGAGCCTGGGCAGGGATATTCGGATCGAAGTCGGGCAGCGAGCTCATGCCGACGACTTCGCCGGTCTTCACGTCGAGCACGATGCCGATGGCGGCTTTGGCGGTGTACTTGCCCATCGCGGTCTCGAGCTCGCTGCGGACAGCATGCTGCACACGCAGATCGATGGAGAGCTTGACCGGTTCGAGACCGTGTTCGGTCGCAAAGCCCGCCTGATGCAGATCGGCAAGACCGCTGTCGTCGATATACTTTTCGATGCCAGCGATGCCCTGATTGTCGACGTTGACCGCACCCAGAATGTGGGAAACGGTTGGGCCGCCAGGATAGAAACGGCGATTTTCAGAGACGAAGCCGATGCCCGGCAGGCCGAGCTCGTGCACACGCCGGCGCTGATCCGGCGTGATCTCGCGCTTCAGCCAAAGAAAGCCCGCATTGGTGGCAAGATCGCGCCGCAGCCGCTCACGATCGAAATCCGGGAAAACCAGCGACAATTGCTCGGCGGCCTCGTCGGCATCGACGATGCGGCGCGGCTCTGCGTAAAGCGACGCCGTCTTGATGTCGGTGGCGAGAATCTCGCCGTTCTCGTCGACGATATCGGGCCGCGCGGCAGCAACCGCGCTTGCGGCACCGGCCGTGCGCATATCATCGCCATTGGCGGCGAGACCCAGATGCACGAGCCGTCCGGCGAGCACCGCGTAGAGCACGCCGAACGCGGCCATCGCGAAGACGACACGCCAACGCAGACGTTCGTTGTCGCCAGCTCGGGTGATCGACGGCTGACGCGGGCGGGAAGCAAGATGCCTCCAGCTGCTCTCCCGCCATGAATTGTCCGGCTTGAAGGCTTCGGTCGTGACGCTCACTGGAGTTTCTCCACCAGATCGCCGGCGAGGCCGGTCAGGAGATCACGGTCCTGCTCGCTCGGAGCGATGCTTCGCATGGGTATCTGCCTTGGATCAGCAAGTTGCGCCGGCTCGACGGGTGCGAGGTCGAGAGCTTCGGCATGCCGCGTGACGAGTTCCTCGACACGTTCCGGCTGGTTGAGAACGCTCCATTCGGCGCGCAGGAGCGACAGGCTTTCTTTTTCCTGATCGACCTTCCGCTGCAGCTCAGCGACCTCTTTGGCGACGCCTTCAGCCTGGTACTTCAGATTGAACACGGAGAAGGCCGCGATGAGGGCCGCGGCGATGGCGACGATGTTGAGAACACGCATCATGCGAAGGCCTCCGGCCCGGAGACACCGACAAGGCGGGGAACACCGAGGCGCGTGTTATCGAGGGGATGAGCGGCAGCCGCGGTGCGTTCGGCCGCACGCAGAACCGCTGAGCGAGACCGCGGATTGCGCGCAGTTTCCGCATCATCGGCCTTGAGGCCGCGATTGAGCGCCTTGAAGCTCGGCGCCGGACCGACATTCAACGGCTGATGGCGCGAACCGCGCAGCTCCTCGCTGCGCAGACGCAGGAAGCGCTTGACGATACGATCCTCGAGCGAATGGAAGGCGACGACGACCAGCCTGCCGCCCTCGCCCAGAACCTGCTCGGCCGCAGAAAGCGCCTCGACGAGCTCGTCGAGCTCGCGGTTGACGAAGATGCGCAGCGCCTGAAAGGTGCGCGTCGCAGGATGGATATGGGAGCCGGGAGCCCGGCCGCCGGCCGCCTTCTCGACGATTGAAGCGAGCGTCGCGGTGCGCGTAATCGGCTCGTCCTCGCGGGCCGCGGCGATTGCGCGGGCAATGCGCCCGGCGCGGCGCTCCTCACCGAGATGGCCGATGATGCGCTGAAGATCGCCGATCGAGGCACGATTGACGACGTCGGCGGCAGACGCACCGTCCGCGCCCATGCGCATGTCGAGCGGGCCGTCGAAACGAAATGAGAAGCCGCGCTCGGCCTGATCGAGCTGCATGGAGGACACGCCAATATCGAGAACGACGCCATCGGCTGGCGTGAAATCGTTGTCTTTGGCGATCGCCTCGAGCTCGGAGAAACGGCCTTCGACGAGACGCAGGCGCGCCCCGTATTCGTCGAGAAGAGCCGCACCGCCGGCGATCGCACTCGGATCGCGATCGATCGCCAGAACCGCGCCGCCCGCCTCGAGGATGGCGCGGCTGTAGCCGCCGGCCCCGAATGTTCCGTCGATGTAGCGCCCCTCGGCGCGCACATTGAGAGCCTCCATGACCGGCTCGAGCATCACCGGGACATGCGGGGAATTGTTCGGCAGGCTTTCCGACCCGCCCATCACGCGTCGTCCTCGGACGGCCGCTTGCCGTCGAGCGAACGGATGATGCTGCGCAGTCTGGAGCGGGCGACCTGACGGCGCGCCTGGAACTTCTCCTGCTCCCAGATCTGAAATTTGAGGCCGAGACCGGCAAACACCGCCGCATCCTTGATGCCGGCGAATTCGATGAATTCCTCGGGAAGCATGATGCGACCGTCCTGATCGATCTTCAGGAGACGGCTGTCGGCATAGAAGGCCGTGGAAAGGGTCTCGTAATCCTCCGAGAACGTCTCGAAGGCTTGCAGGCGCTTGCTGATCTCGTCCTGAAGACGAGCGCCGCCGCAATCGATCGCGTCCTGGTCGAGTGAGGGATAACAAAACAGCCCTTCCGTCCCTTCCCGCGCAAGCACCGCACGGAACTGGGCAGGCACCGACACCCGGCCCTTCGCATCGAGCCGGTTGGTGAAGGTTGCCACGAACCCGTCCATACGCCTGCACACCCCATAGCGGTCATCGAGCCGCCCTCCCCGGCAAGGTCACGGCATTCCGCAAACACGAAAGACGAAGCGCGCCGAGAACCCCACGCACATCATCATTACCGATCCATTCCGGGTATCCATGGGATAGCATGGGATACCATGGTTTGCAATGGAATCTGGCGGGCCGGAGCACCGTTCTGATGGTCTGAAAGAGATGCACTCACAAGGTAAACAGGCGGTAAGCGGACCCTTCCTTCATTGCCTAAACCCTTTGCCGGCAAGGATTTCCGCCAGCATGAAAGAGACGCACAGAGAGACGTCGAGGCCGGAACGCAAAGCTCCCTGCGACCGTTACAGGACGAGTGGGCAAGGGATCGGCCGCCGGCCGATCGGGTGCCGGCCTGGCGGCCCGAGGCAGCGCGACGTTCGCGTCGCGCTGCCTTGCCCGCTCACTATCGGGCGCTCAGGCTCGCGGCGGGCGATCGAGGCTCAAGGCACCACGCCGGGCCTGGAGGAGCGCTGAGGAATTCGCTTATTCTTGCCTGGACATTTTCGCGCCGCTAGGGACACAAAAGCGGTTCCGACGCCGCCGACAGTTCGCTTCACCACCTCAGCAGGACATCCATGAGCATCTGGTCGCGTCTGTCCGACTTCCTCGACCGCACGGGGGCGGCGATCGCCGGCTTGCGCGACGTGCTCCTGCAGCTCTCGGGAAGCGAAAGGCGCAAGGAGATCGCCTTCACGATCGCGATGATCGCCTTGTCTGCAAAAATGGCGAAGGCTGACGGCATCGTCTCCTTCGAAGAGATCGAGACCTTTGAAAGGCTCTTCACCGTCCCGCCCGCGGACGAGAAGAACGTCGCCCGCATCTATCGTCTGGCAAGCGCCGACATTGCAGGTTTCGAGGCCTACGCGCAGGACGCCGCCCGTCTCCTGCAGGATGATCCGGCGATGCTGGAAGACATTCTCGATGCCCTCTTCGCCATCGCCAAGGCGGACGGCGCCGTGCATCAGCGCGAGCTCTCTTATCTGGAGCGGGTCGCAGCCATCTTCGGCTTCGAAGGTCGTGATTTCGAACGCATCCGGGCCCGCCATGTGCATATGGGCGAGGCCGATCCATGGCTGGTTCTCGGCGCCGATCCCTCATGGGACGAAAAACAGTTGCGAGATCACTACCGCCAGCTCGTCCGCGAGAACCATCCCGATCGCTTGATCGCACGCAACGTGCCCGAGGAATTCATCGCCATCGCCAATGACAGGCTTGCCGCGATCAACGCGGCCTGGGAGGAAATCTGCCGCGGACGCTCCTTCGCCTCGCGAGGCTCGGCCGCCGATCAATGAGCAACACTCCCATCGCCGAGTGGCAGCCGTCGCCCAATTTCAACTCTCGGAACGGCGAGCCGATCGATCTCCTTCTCCTGCATTACACAGGCATGGAGAATGAGGACGCGGCCTTCGCTCGGCTGTGCGACCCGGCCGCGCAAGTCTCCTGCCACTATCTCGTTCGCACGGACGGCACGCGTCTCCAGCTCGTCGACGAGAAAGATCGCGCCTGGCACGCCGGCCGCGCCTCATGGAACGGCACGTGCGATATCAATGCCCGCTCGATCGGCATCGAAATCGCCAATTGGGGCCATGCGGCACTCGAAGAAGGCAAGCCATTGCCGCCGTTCAGCGCTCGACAGATTGACAGCGTCATCGCCCTGTCCCGGGATATCCTGAAACGCCACGAAATCCCGGCCCGACGTGTTCTGGGCCATTCCGACGTCGCACCCGAGCGCAAGCTCGATCCGGGCGAGCTCTTTCCCTGGCACCAGCTTGCGAAGGCGGGGATCGGCCATTTCGTGTCGCCGGTGCCCGCCTCCTCCGAAGCGCTCTTCGCTCTCGGCGCTGAAGGCGAGCACGTCGCCGACCTCCAGAGCCTCCTCGCCCTCTATGGCTACGGGGTTTCCGTCAGCGGCATTTATGACGAGCGCACCCGGACGATCGTGGCCGCCTTCCAGAGGCACTTCCGCCCCGAGCGCATCGACGGCATCGTCGACCGTTCGACGCTCCAGACACTGCGCAAGCTCCTCGCCACGATCGACGAAACTTAGTCGGTTCAGAGACTTGCCCGCCGCTGCGTCACATGCCGCGTTCCATCAAATGACCTTGGAACCCGCACATTGTGGCCATCTGGGCTTTTTACCCGCCCCGCCCGGAAGAGACCGGTAAAGGGGTCAAAGTTGAAGAGAACGATTGCAGCGGTCCTGCTAGGCGCCGCTTTCATCCAGCCTGCTTTCGCAGATGATGCCTCCAAAGATCTGATCATCGGCGCACAGCGGCAGGCCGCATCCGAAACCACAACCGAAAAGAGCGACACCGCCACGCAGAAGACCGTGCATACGCCCCGGGCGAGCTCAGGTGACAGCTCGAAAGCCTTCATCATCGCCCGGGCGCACGACGCAGCGCCGAAAAGCACCGGCAGCACGGACGCCGTCGCGCGCACCGAGAAAACGACCGAAGCGAAGAAGGACACGGCCGGCAAGACCGCAAAGCCGGCCAGCGATCTGCATGCGCTCGTCGCCAAGGCGGCCGCAAAGCATGGCGTGCCGGTGGAACTCGCAAGCGCCGTGGTGATGGTGGAAAGCCGCTTCAATCCGCGCGCCACCGGCAGCGCCGGCGAGATCGGCCTCATGCAGATCAAGCCGGCGACGGCCCGCGGCCTCGGCTATACCGGTTCGATCCAGGCGCTCTACGATCCGGAAACGAACCTCGAATGGGGCATGCGCTATCTCGCCCGCGCCTATGAGCTCGGCGGCGGCACGACCTGCGGCACGCTTCTGCGCTACAACGCCGGCCATTACGCAACACGCATGACCTCCGGCGCCGCGGCCTATTGCGGTCGCGTGAAGACGGCCCTGGCCTCCGCCGGGTCGACCGTCTGATCCTTAGCGGGAAATATGCCAGCCGGCCTGTAAGCCGGGTTCTGTACGGCCGCGGTTGCCCGCGACGTGACGACCATTCATCTGGAGCGCCGGTTACCCGGCGCTTCTCGCGACCTACCCGAGCGGCTGGCCTGAAAACCGGCCTGGACGCAAGCGCCCGAAGACGTTCGTCCCTGCCGCCCCTTCTCGGTCTTGCTCCCGACGGGGCTTGCCGTGCCGTCCGCATCGCTGCGTCCGCGGTGGGCTCTTACCCCACCCTTTCACCCTCACCTCTCGGCCGAAGCGGAGAGGCAGACTGCTCTCTGTGGCGCTTTCCCTGAGGTTCGTCTGCGCTTGGCAGCGCAGCTTCCCTCGCCGGGCGTTACCCGGCGTCGTGTTTCCATGGAGCCCGGACTTTCCTCTCCGCCGCCCTTTCGAGACTTGGCGAAGCGGCCGTCCGGCCGGCTGGCGCGCGACAGGTGGCATTGGCGGAAGGCGGCGTCAATGCCGCCGGTGTGACTACAATGACACGGCTGACCGCGCCGCCTGATCGTAATGGCCGGAGAGCGCCCTGAGCAG
Organism: Afifella aestuarii; assembly: GCF_004023665.1. Classification (NCBI taxonomy): domain Bacteria; kingdom Pseudomonadati; phylum Pseudomonadota; class Alphaproteobacteria; order Hyphomicrobiales; family Afifellaceae; genus Afifella; species Afifella aestuarii. The sequence goes on along the minus strand of NZ_SAUF01000001.1, from coordinate 1,511,880 downwards.
CGCGGCGAGCCGGCTCATCTCCGCTTCGTCGAGGCCGAGCGATTTCACCGCCTCCACGAGCAGCGTCTCACGGATTTCGCGGTAGCGCAGGCACGCCGCCTCGCCTTCGCGCGTGACGGCGACCGCCTTCTCCTTGCCGCGCCGGCTGGAGGAGACGAGACCGAGCCGCTCGAGCTTCTTCAGCGTGTAGGTGACGGTGTGCGTGTCCTCGATGTTGAGAACGAGACAGATGTCGGCGACCGTCTTCATCCGTGCGCGATGCGCGACCGTGTGAAGAACGAGAACGTCGAGCGCCGACAATCCGTCCACACCGGCGGCGGCCATGCCGCGCACCATCCAGCGAGAGAAGGCGTTGTTCGCCATCTCCAGCGCAAACTCGACTTCCGACAGCGCGGGCATCCCCCCTTCCGCGAGATGCGCGGCCGACACGATCGGACCGATCTCCGTGTTTCGTTTAGGGGTCGCCGCCATGGATCACCTTGCGAGCATGGTGCGCGGCAGGAAGAGCGCGATCTCTGGGAACGCTGCGATCAGCGCCACCGCCACCACCATGATGAGAAAGAACGGCAGCGCCATCACCGCCACCTTGAAGATGTTGTGCCCCGTAATGCCCTGCAGAACGAAGAGATTGAAGCCGACCGGCGGCGTGATCTGGCTCATTTCCACGACAAGAACGAGATAGATGCCGAACCAGATGAGGTCGAAGCCCGCCGCCTCCACGATCGGCAGGATCACGGAGGTCGTCAGCACCACCACCGAAATGCCGTCGAGAAAACAGCCGAGCATGATAAAGAGGAGCGTGAGCGCCGCCAGAAGTGCCGCGGGCGACAAATCCATCGCGCCGATCGCCGAGGCGAGCTCCCGCGGGATGCCCGTAAATCCCATAGCGACCGTCAGAACCGCCGCTCCCACGAGAATGAAGGCAATCATGCAGGAGGTGCGCGTGGCGCTCATCAGCGCTTCGGCAAAACTTGCCTTCGTCAATGTGCCCGTCACCCAGGAGAGCAGAAGCGCCAGCATGACGCCGATCGCCGCCGCCTCCGTCGGTGCGGCAAGCCCCGCATAGATCGAACCGATGACGCCGACGATGAGGAGAACGACGGGCAGAAGCCGGCGCGCAGCCGAAAACTTCTGCCGCAAGGTCGTCGAGGGATCGGCCTCCGGCATGCCGGACCGGCGCACGAGCGACCAGACGACGACATAGCCCATGAAGAGACAGGCGAGCATCGCGCCAGGCAGGATGCCGGCGATGAAGAGGCGCGCGATCGATTGCTCCGTCGCCGCGCCATAGACGATGAGGATGATCGAGGGCGGAATCAAAAGCCCGAGCGTGCCGGACCCGGCGAGCGTCCCGATCGCCATCTTCTCGTCGTAGCCGCGACCCCGCAGCTCCGGCAGCGACATGCGCCCGATCATGGCCGTGGTGGCGGCCGAGGAGCCCGAGACGGCGGCAAAGATGGCGCAGCCGACGATATTGACGTGCAGAAGCCGCCCCGGAATGCGCCGCATGAAGGGCGAAATGCCAGCGAACATGTCCTCAGACAGGCGCGTGCGGAAGAGAATCTCGCCCATCCAGATGAACATCGGCAGCGCCGTCAGATCCCAGGAATTCGACGCACCCCAGGCCGCCGTCGCCGTCACGGCGCCGGCCGGCACGTTGGTCATCAGAAGAATGGCGATGAGCGCCACGCCGAGAAGCGACAGCGCCACCCAGAGGCCGAGAGCGAGCGCACCCAAAAGCCCGAAGGCAAGAAGCGCGGAGATTGTGCCGAGCCCCATCACTCTCGTCCTTCCACCAGATCCTCGCCCTCATGCTGGGCGAAGACCGGAACCTGTCCGCGAAGCAGGACAAGGAGATCGTCGAGGAGCGCAATCGTCAGGATGACGAGGCCGGCCGCCATCGTGGTCTGCGGGATCCACAGCGGGATCGGAATGATGCCGAAAGACACCTCCCCGAACCGATAGGATTCAAGCACGAGGTTCCCCCCCTGAAAGGCGAGGAAGCCGGAGAGCGCCGTGCCCGCCATGAGGACGAGAGCATTGAGCGGACGCTGCGCTGCCTCCGGCACCGACTGCAGGAGAAGATTGACGCGGATATGCACGCCGTGGCGAAGCGTCGAAGCGAGCGCCAGAAAGGATGCCGCCACCAACAGGAAGCCGCAGATTTCCGCCAGCGACGGGATGAGAAAGCCATAGACGGGATAGCCAAAAAGCTGCAGCGCCTTGTCGGCGACGCGCCCGAGCACCTGCACGGAAACAAGAACCGCAATGGCGACGATCGCGGCAGCCGCGGCAACCCCGGAGGCGGCATAGAGCATGTCGAGCGCCTTGCGCATCGTTGTCCTCCGCTCGAATGAAAACGGCCGGCTCAGATTTGGGCCGGCCGTGTTGCCTCACATGCTCTTGTAGTTTTCCAGAACGGCCTTGCCGGGATCGCCAGCTTCCTCGCTCCATTCCGAGGCCATCGTCTCGCCGATCTTCTTCAGGCCACTCATCAGCTCGTCGGTCGGCTCGGCGACCGTCATGCCATTGTCCTTGAGCTCTTGGGTCTTCTCCTCGGTCTCCGTCTTGGAGGCTTCCCAGCCGCGCGTCTCCGCGGCGGCAGCGGCTTCCATCACCGCCTTCTGATCTTCCTCTGAGAGACTCTGGAAAGCCCGCTTGTTCACGAAGACCATGTTCTTCGGCAGCCAGGCCTGCGTGTTCGTATAGATTTTGACGTAGTCCCAGGCCTTGGAATTGGCGCCCGTCGAGGGCGAGGTCACCATCGCCTCCACGCGCCCGGTGGAGAAGGCGGTCGGCAGATCCGGCACTTCGACCTGCGTCGGCACTGCGCCTGCAAGCTGGGCGAGCCGCTCTGTTGCGGCATTGTAGGCACGCATCTTCAGGCCGGCGAGATCTTCGACCTTCGACACTTCCTTGGTGGTGTAAAGCCCCTGCGGCGGCCACGGCACGGAATAGAGAAGCGTCAGACCCTGCTGGTCGAGCACCTTTTCGAGCTCCGGCTTCTGCGCGTCGTAGAGCTTCTTGGCGTCGTCATAGCTCGTCGCCACAAAGGGCACGGAATCGAGCCCGAAGATCGGATCTTCGTTGGACAGGCGCGAGACGAGCACCTCACCGATCGGCACAAGCCCCTTGCGCACCGCGTCCTTGATCTCCGGATGCTTGAACAGCGATCCGGCCGAATGGACGGTGATGGTGAGATCGCCACCCGTCGCCTCTTTCACGTCCTCGGCGAACTTGGCGATGTTCTGCGTGTGGAAATTGCTGTCGCCATAAGGCGTCGGCATGTCCCAGGCGGTCTGCGCCTGGGCACCCGTGGCGACGAAGCCATTGGCGACGAAGCCGGCGAGCGCGAGCGCCCCCAGAAATGTCTTGTACATCGATGCTCTCCCTCTTGGTTTTTCGCGAGAGCCCGAGCCGGCGTCCCGCAGCTGTGCCGAGACTGTTCGCACCCCGACGATTTGTCAACGTTGTGTTGACGTTTTCTTCCCGACATGCTTCCGATAGCCAATCGAGCGACGGGAGAGACGATCGTGGCACAATCGGAAGCCGGCGGGAAATGGGACTTCTGGATCGATCGGGGCGGCACCTTCACGGATGTCGTGGCCCGCAATCCCGCGGGCGCACTCTCTGCGATGAAGCTCCTGTCGGAAAATCCCGGCGCCTATGACGACGCGGCGATCGAGGCGATCCGCCGCTTTCTCGAGGTTCCGGCTGGCGAGAAAATGCCGTCGGAGAAGATCGGCGCGGTCAAGATGGGCACGACGGTCGCCACCAACGCGCTCCTGGAGCGCAAGGGCGAGCGCACGGCCCTTTTGATCACCAGAGGTTTCCGCGACGCGCTTCGCATCGGCTACCAGGCGCGCCCCGATATCTTTGCGAAGAAGATCGTCCTGCCGGACCTCCTCTATGATCGCGTCGAAGAAATCGACGAGCGCGTGCGCGCCGACGGCACGGTCGAGGCGGCGCCCGATGAAGCCGCGATCCGCAAGACGCTTCAGGCCTTGAAGGAGGACGGCTTCGACGCGCTCGCGATCGTCTTCATGCATGCCTGGAAATACCCCGAGCACGAGGCCGCCGTGGCGGAGATCGCCCGCGACATGGGCTTCACCCAGGTCTCGGTCAGTCACGAAACCTCACCGCTCGTCAAACTCGTCGGCCGTGGCGATACGACGGTGGTCGACGCCTATCTCTCGCCGATCCTCGCTCGCTACATTGCCCGCGTCGCCCGCGATCTCGGCATCAAGGAGACGGCGGACCCGGCCGAGCCGCACGACCCCGATGCGCCCCGTCTCATGTTCATGATGTCTTCGGGAGGCCTGACGGCGGCCGAACTTTTCGCCGGCAAGGACGCGATCCTGTCAGGCCCCGCCGCCGGCGTCGTCGGCGCCACCGAGACCGCGAAGATGGCCGGGCTCGACAAGATCATAGGCTTCGACATGGGCGGCACGTCCACGGACGTTTCGCATTATGCGGGCGACCTCGAACGCGCCTTCGAGACGGAAGTGGCGGGGGTCAGAATGCGCGCCCCGATGATGCGCATCCACACGGTGGCCGCTGGCGGCGGCTCGATCCTCTCTTACGCCTCGGGCCGCTTTCAGGTCGGGCCTGCCTCGGCCGGCGCCGATCCCGGACCGGCCGCCTACCGCCGCGGCGGTCCCCTCACCGTCACCGACGCCAACATCATGGCCGGAAAGATCCGGGCGGAGAATTTCCCGGCGATTTTTGGCCCGAACCAGGACGAGCCGCTCGACATTGAGGCGGTCGAAAAGGGCTTCGAAGCGCTTGCGGGTTTGATCGGACCGGACGAGAACGGCAGGCACCGCACACCTGAGGAGATTGCCGACGGCTTTTTGAAAATCGCCGTCGAAAACATGGCGAACGCCATCAAAAAAATCTCCGTCGAGCGCGGCCACGACGTCACCCATTACGCGCTCTCCTGCTTCGGTGGGGCCGGTGGCCAGCACGCCTGCCAGATCGCCGACCGGCTCGGCATGCAGAAGGTGCATATCCACCCGCTTTCGGGCGTCCTCTCCGCCTACGGCATGGGGCTCGCCGATGTGCGCGCCAACAAGAGCCGCGCCACCGTCCTGCCGCTCGCAGCGGATTCTGAATCAGAACTTCAAAGCGTTGAATCAGAACTTGAGGAAGAGGCCCGCAAAGAGCTTCAAGACCAGGCGATAAGCGATTCAGAGATCACGATTATCGCCAAAGCGCATCTGCGCTACGAGGGCACCGATACGCCGATCCCGGTGCCTTTCGGCAAGGCGGCGGAGATGCGATCCGCCTTCGAAGATGCCCACCGCGCTCAGTTCGGCTTCATCTACGACGACAAGCCCTTGATCGCCGAACAGGTCGAGGTGGAGGCCGTCGGCGGCGGCGCCGACATCGACGAGCCGGAAACGGACACGATCTCTGAGGACGTGCGGCCGGAAGCGACGACCCGCTTCTTTTCGGCTGGCGCCTGGCACGAAGCTGCGATCGCGCAGCGCGCCGAGCTCTCCCCGGGCGCCCGCCTCAAGGGCCCGGCGCTCATCATCGAGGACCATCAGACGATCGTCATCGAGCCCGGCTGGTCGGCGGAGATCACGGCGAAGAACCACGTCATCCTGACGCGCACGGAGGCGATGGCGCGCGACCATGCGATCGGCACCAAGGCCGATCCGGTGCTCTTGGAGATCTTCAACAACCTCTTCATGTCGATTGCCGAGCAGATGGGCGTGACGCTGCAGAACACCGCCTATTCCGTGAACATCAAGGAACGGCTCGATTTCTCCTGCGCCGTCTTCGGGCCGAACGGCACCCTCGTCGCCAACGCCCCGCACATGCCGGTGCATTTGGGCTCCATGGACCGCTCGGTGGAGACGGTGCGCGAGAAGAACCCAGACATTCGCCCCGGCGACGTCTACGCCCTCAACGCCCCCTACAATGGCGGCACGCATCTGCCCGACATCACCGTCGTTACACCGGTTTTCGCCGAAACTGGGAAAGAGGCGGGCAACGAGATCCTCTTCTGGGTCGCCTCGCGCGGTCACCATGCCGATGTCGGCGGCGTGGCACCCGGCTCGATGACGCCGCGGGCGACCAACGTCGACGAGGAAGGCGTTCTGATCGACAATTTCAAACTCGTCGATCGGGGCCGTTTCCGCGAGGACGCGCTCCGCGAGCTTCTGACCGACCATGCTTATCCGTGCCGCAACCCGGACCAGAACGTCGCCGATCTGAAGGCGCAGATCGCTGCCAATGAAAAAGGCGTCGCGGAGATGCGCAAGATGGTGGCGGAGTTCGGGCTCGACGTCGTGCAGGCCTATATGCGCCATGTCCGCGACAATGCGGCCGAAAGCGTCCGCCGCGTCATCGAGAGCCTCAAGGATTCGGAATTTTCTGTCGAAACCGACCAGGGCGCCGTGATCAAGGTCGCGATCACGGTCGACAAGGAGAACCGTTCCGCCAAAGTCGATTTCACCGGCACGTCGGCGGCGAAGGAGAACAACTTCAACGCCCCTGCCCCGGTGACGCGCGCGGCCGTGCTTTACGCCTTCCGCGTCATGGTGGAGGCCGACATCCCGATGAATGCCGGCTGCCTGGAGCCGATCGAAATCGTTCTCCCGAAAGGTTCGATGCTGTCGCCGGAATATCCGCGCGCCGTCGTCGCCGGCAATGTCGAGACGAGCCAGCAGGTGACGAACGCCCTCTTCGGCGCGCTCGGCGCCATGGCCGCCTCCGAAGGGACCATGAACAACCTCACCTTCGGCAACGCCACCTACCAGTATTACGAGACGATCTGTTCGGGCTCACCGGCCGGCACGATGAACGACGGCACCGGCTTCGACGGCACGGATGGCGTCCACGTCCACATGACCAATTCGCGCCTCACCGATCCGGAAGTTCTGGAGATGCGTTATCCGGTGCTGCTTGAGGATTTTCATATCCGCCACGGCTCGGGCGGACGCGGCGCATTTTCGGCCGGATCAGGCACGCGCCGCACCATCCGCTTCCTGGAAGAAATGGACTGCGCCATCCTTTCCTCCCACCGCAAGATCGCCCCGCACGGGCTCAAGGGTGGCGAGGCCGGACATGTCGGCAAAACCGGAATCCGCCGCCTCGACGGAAGCCTCGAAGAACTCGAAGGCGCCGATCAGACCCTTCTGAAGGCCGGCGAAGCGGTGATCGTCACCACCCCGACCGGCGGGGGATTTGGGGCAGCCTGACGCTCATACACGGACGGCGCGGAAATCCTCCGCGCCGTCTTGAGAGAAAACCTTGCGACCTGCTCAGTTGCCACCGCCATCGCCACCACCCGGCGCAGGCGCCTGGATGTCGACGTTCACGTCTGGCCCACCGCCGCCACCACCGGTGAAGAGGTTCACGCCGCCGAGTGCCAGGAAGAGGATGACGACGAGGACGAGAAGCGCCCCGACGATGAAGGCGAGGAAGGTGTTGCCGCCCGAGCTTTCAGCCATTTCGTTCTCCGTCTTATGTTCCGTGCCACAATGCAGGGCGCACAGGGTTCGTTCCCGCCGCCAGGCGCCTCTCCTCCCCCCGCAGGACCGGCGCTGATCGACACGCACATCGACCATCCTCATGACCAGAAGATGCAGCCGATCGCCGGGTACCGTCTTCGCAGCCGGCAATCGCTCCCTATATCCCTCTTCAAACAGGGAGATCTCTCATGACCGACACCGCCGCCAGGACCGATGGCCAGCATGTTTCGCAATCCGGCTATGATCTGACGCCGATCCGCGGCCCCGAACGCGACAGGCTCGCCGAAAAGCTGACGCCGGAAGAGCGCCACATCATGCTCGACCACGGCACGGAGACGCCCTTCTGCGGCGGTCTTCTCACCAACAAGGAAGATGGCGTCTACACCTGCAAGCTCTGCAGCCTGCCGCTCTTCCGCTCCGTGACGAAATTCGAATCCGGCACCGGCTGGCCGAGCTTCTACGAGCCCTTCGATCCGGAACATGTGCGCGAGATCGAGGACAATTCCCACGGCATGCGCCGCATCGAGACGCGCTGCGCCCGCTGCGACAGCCATCTCGGACACGTCTTCCCCGACGGCCCGCGCCCGACGGGTCTGCGCTATTGCATGAATTCGGCCGCGCTCGAATTCGAGACGGAATGACCGGCGCGCCTGCGAGCTGACACGGCACGATGTCGAAGACGCTGATCCTCATCGGGCTCGCCCTCGTGGCGGCGGGCCTCCTCTGGCCGCTCCTTTCGAGGTTCGGCCTCTTCCGCCTGCCCGGCGACATCGCGGTGGAGCGGGAGAACGTCTCGTTTTATTTTCCGATCACCACAATGGTGATCGTGAGCCTCGTCCTCTCGCTCATCCTGTGGTTCTTCGACAGGTAGGCCGGCAAAGAGCGGAAAAGGCCGCGACCAACGCGGCCGAAAACCTGCCTTGCACTCAACCACAAGCTGCCTCATCCTGCGCTTCGGTCGAGGCTGTGCCGGGGGGAGGCAGATCTCATGCGAACCGCCATTCTAGGGCTGATGTTGGCCGTTATCGCGCCCGCAGCAGCCGAAGCGCAAGTCCCCGCCTTGGAGACAGAAGGCACCGTCGTCTACACCACCACCAACCGACAGACGCGGCTCGGCGAGGGACGCCGTCTCACCGCCCTCGTCCAGAAGGGCATCATCAAGGACAAGAGAGAGGCGAGCCCGCTGCATCTGAGCGCGCAGGATTGTGTGGGAACGCTCTTTACGGCCGAAGGCGAGACGCCGTTTGGCGCCGGGATCTGCACGACCATCGACCATGACCGCGATCTCTGGTGGCTCTCCTGGACCTCGGACGGAGAACGCGGCGGCGAATGGGTCGCCATCGACGGCACCGGCAAATATCGAGGCCTGAGCGGCGGCGGCACCATCCGTGTCATTCTCAACATGAAGGATCGGACGGCGCTCGAATATACCGGCTCGCTCACCTTGAAGCCGCGGCCGCGGCGGCCCTCTAGCGCTGCAGAGACGTCGTCTCCACCTCCCGATACGGATAATGACGAACGACAGCATTGAAATAGGCGCCCGCCGACTGCGCCTCCGTGAGCCCGGTGAAGACGGCTTCCGGGACATGGTCGTAGCGGTAAATGCGGCCCGTCTGGAAAGCGATGAAAAGCGCTTTCTCCGCCGGCACGTAGAGCGCCTGCTTCAAGGCCTCCGATTGAAAGACATGCTCCAGAACATCCATGCGAGCACGTATCTAGGCTTGGCCCCGTGGCCGGCGAGACGGGGGAAGCGGCGAAGCGTCCGCTGAAGAATGCCGATCTGCGGCTTAACATGCGCAAGGTGCCAAGAAACTCTTCGGAGGCCCTCATGTCCTCATCCCTGCATCACTCGGCCTGCGCTCTCGCGATGCTTTTGTCTCTTGCCCCACCGGCCTTGGCGGCGGGAGATGCGCAGGAGGGACAGGCGATCGCCCAGAAATGGTGTGCCGCCTGCCACGTCGTCATGGAGACGCAGACGAGCGCCACGCCCGCCGCACCGAGCTTCGCCGCAATCGGAGAGAAATACCGCGGCAAGGGCCTCGCGGCGCTTGCCGCCTTCCTCGCCGACCCGCATCCGGTGATGCCGGATATGAGCCTGACGCGACAGGAGATCCGCGACCTCACCGCCTATATCGACGCGCTTCGCGGCTGAGGCCTGGCCGAACGCGGCAGTCGGAATCGAAACGGGCCGCACGCGGCGGCCCGTCCATGGAAAAGTCTTCGATCCCCGAAACCGGGGCTCCGCCTCAATTGAGGGCGGTCAGATCCGTCGCCGTCGGCGCGCCATCGCGCATCTCGACGTCGAAGAAGACGATCTGGTCGGGCTGAAGCGTCGCCAGCCCGGCGCGCTCAAGCGCGGTGCGGTGAACGAAAATGTCGGCGCCCTCATCGGGGCGGATAAAGCCGAAGCCTCGGCGGGTGTCGAACCAGACAACGTTGCCTGTGTGCATAATTCGGGTGTCCTTTGACTCACTTTCGCGCCGCGCTCCGCGGCTGCGTTCAGCGATGTGATGGATTGATTGGGAATATGCGCCGCCCGGCTTTCGCGGGGCTTGTGGCGCGGGCAACCATGAAGTCGCCCTGGATGATGAGAATATGGAGGCCGAAGAGGGCCGTTTCAAGGCCGTGTCAGAAGGCCGAAATCGGCTTCCGCGGTCGCCGGCATTGAAATCCGCTTTTCAACCAGTCTCAGCGCGCGGCCGGAATATCGGCCGTCTGGGCCCACGGCTTCAAATCGATGATCGGCGTACCATCGAGACAATCGAGGGCATCGACGACGATGATCCCCCTCTCCTGCTCCACCTCCAGGATGGAGACGAGCGACAACCCGATCGGATTGGGCCTCACGGGAGAGCGCAATGAGAAGACGCCGGCCGGATGCTCGCGGTGCTTCGGTGCCTGAACGATGAGATCGCGTCGTGCCCCGTCCATCCACATGAGCACGAAAACCGCCTGGCCCGGCCGATAATCGGCAAGGCCTGGTCGGTAGGGCTCGTCGATCTGCAGCGAAAAGCCGAGACCCGCTTCGGCCGCTGCTCGCTCGCGCGCCTGACGGATGTTGCGCGGGCATTCGCCGGGTCCAACCCACGGCGTCTTGGCATGACCGATATAGACGAGACCCGCGTCAGGCGTTCGTTCGCCCGGATCGAAGTCGAGTGCGATCTCACCCTCCCGCGTCGGGTTTTCCCACGAACGGGCCCTGGCATGCGATTTTTCCTGTTGCGAGCCGGAGCCCGCCGTTCCGGGATCGTTCCTGTCGTCCGCCATGCGCCTCTCCTTTCGAAGGAGTTAGGCAAAGGTCGCGACGCGGTTCAAGCGTGAGAGCGTCGCAAGCACGAGGCTGCGAGACGGCGGCTGCAGGACGATCGGCCCCGGCAGGCAGGCGAACGCCGACCGTTGCACCACGCCCCAAAAAGATATAATGCTATCTTTATATCTTTTTGAAAGAGGTCTCGATGGGCCTGACGAAACTTGCGCGCGCCGCCCAGGCGCTTGCCGATGAAACCCGGCTCCGCCTTGTGGCGCTGCTTGCCGAGGGCGAGCGCCCCGTCAAGGAGCTCGTGGAAATCCTCGGCCAGTCGCAGCCGCGCATCTCCCGGCATCTGAAGATTTTGACGGAAGCCGACATCATTCGCCGGCTGCCGGAAGGCGCGCATGTCTATTACCGGCTGGCCTCCGACGGCGAAGCGGCGGCGTTGGCGCGGGCAGCTCTTGCCGCCATGCAGACGGATCCCTTGCGCAACGAGACGGATTTGCGCCGCGATCGCGACAGGCTGGAGCTCATCCGCCGCCGCAACCAGGAAACGGCAGAACTCTATTTTGCGCGCCATGCCGAGGAATGGGACCGGCTGCGTTCCCTGCACGTGCCTGAAAAGGAGGTCGAGGCAGCAATCCGCGCCGCGCTGAGCGGCCACCATCCCCGCTCTCTCCTCGACATCGGCACCGGCACTGGCCGCATGCTCGAACTCCTTGCCGATTGCGCCGAGCGGCTGACGGGCATCGATCGCTCGCCGCAGATGCTGGCGCTCGCACGGACGAGCCTGGAACGCGCGGGCCTCTCGCATGTGCGGCTGCGCAGCGGCGATGCGCTCAACCTTCCCTTGCCGCGCGCGTCCTTTGACGTCGTCGTCATCCATCAGGTTCTGCATTTTCTGGAAGATCCGCGGGCGGCACTTTCGGAGGCGGCTCGGGTTCTGGCTCCGGGCGGGATGCTGCTCGTCGTCGACTTCGCGCCCCATCATCTGGAGTTCCTGCGCCAGAATCACGCGCATCTGAGGCTCGGCTTCTCCGACGAGCAGCTCACGCAATGGCTGTCGGCCACAGCCCTCGAGCAATTCTCCATCCAGCATCTCGCCCCCAAGTCTCCGCCCAGGGAAGACGAGCATTTGACGGTCACCATCGCGACAGCCTTCAAGGCCGAAGCCGACGAAGACGCGGAACCCCTCCAGGAAGGAGCGCTCGCATGACGCCTGCAGCCCACCACGCCGCCGGACCGAAGAGGCTCGAGCTCTCATTCGAGTTCTTTCCGCCCAAGAAGCCCGAGCAATTCGTCGCCTTCAAAGACACGGCAGAACGGCTCAAAGCCTTTGCGCCGGATTTCGTCTCCGTCACCTATGGCGCCGGCGGCACGTCGAAGGACCGCTCTTTCGCGGCGGTGGAGATACTGACGCAGGAGGTCGGCCTGCCGACGGCCGCGCATCTCACCTGCGTCTCCGCCGCCTGCTCCGCCACGAACGATGCGATCGCAACCTTTCAGACCTTCGGCGTCAGGCATTTCGTGGCGTTGCGCGGCGACCCGCCGGAGGGGCCCGGCACGCCCTATGCACCGCATCCTGAGGGCTACACCGATACGGCCGACTTGATCCGCGGCCTTCGCCGCATCGACGATTTCGAGATCTCCGTCAGCGCCTATCCGGAGCGCCATCCGGAGAGTCCCGACTGGGACACCGAGATCGACATCCTGAAGCGCAAGGTAGAGGCCGGCGCGACCCGTGCCCTGACGCAGTTCTTCTACGACAATGACGATTTTGAACGGTATGTGGAGAAGGTTGCGGCCGCCGGCATCACGATTCCGATCGTGCCGGGCATCCTGCCTGTGCACCGCTTCGCCGCCGTGCATTCCTTTGCCGGCCGCTGCGGCGCGCGCATCCCGCCGCATCTTCTGCCGCTATCGGAGCTTTCAGGCGAGGCGCATTTCGAAGCCGCGGTCGACCTCGCCGCGCGCCAGATCGACGACCTCGCGCAACGCGGCGTCTCCGGCTTTCATATCTACACGATGAACCAGCACCGCCTCGTCTCGGCGGTCTTGAAAGCGGCAAGAATTTTCGAAGGGGAAAGGACATGCTGCGCGGCATGAGCGCGCCGCGCAGCCGAAGAAGAGTTGAACGTCGCCGATATCACACCGCGCCCAGCACGATCGCGCAGATAAAGACAAAGGCAGATATCAAGGCGATCATGTTGATTGATTTCGCCAGGTTCATGGCATCCTCCCGCATCTTTTACGTCTAAAGTCTAACCCCAAACATTGCTGACAGGAATGTTTTTCGTCATTGCGACGCATTGTTCTCTTCATGCGGCAGGTCGCCGCAGTCAGATTCTCTCCGAAATACCAGCGGTTTAGGCATGCTGCGGCGCGACATTCCCGCTAAGCCGGCATAGATTTTTTTGTTTCCGCGCTCCTCCGAGGGCCTAAACAGACGCTTTCCGACACTGTTTTCGCATCTGGATATGAACTTAGAAGTATTATAGAATACCGTTTTTGCGGAGGACGCGACCTTGCCCCATCTGTTTCGCTTCCTGTTCGTGCACGTCGCGCTTGGCGCTCTCGTCGGCTGGTTGTTCCTGGCGATTCTGCTCGGCTTCGACACCGGCGGTTTGTGGACGCTGATCTCTCACTCATCCACGCCCCTTCTGCCGCTCGCCCTTCTGGCGGCTTTCTTTGCCCTGACCTTCGGCGGCGCGGTGACCGCAAGCGGCGTCCTTCTGTCGGCCGAGGAAGGCGACGAGCCGCCCATCGGCCCGAAACGGCGCCGGCGGCTGCGCCTGGTGGCGCTCCCGTCTCTGTCTCCGCGCCCGGCCCCGCGTCCAGCGGTGGCCGTCGCGGGCGCACGGCGCAGACCCCGCATCCACGATATGGACGAGCTGCACCGGGGCTGATCGAAAGACCTGCGCCGATACGGGAAACACAAAGCGGATAATATGCCGCCGGGTCTTCGCCCGGCCGCCCTGTCCTGCTAAACACCGCCAACGGCGATTCCTGAAGACGACGGGGCCAAAACGATCAAAACCTTCACCGACGCACGCGAGGCTGCGCTGGAGATGCGGCCGGATGTTCCGGTCTATTGTTTCCATCCACAGGTCCTCGCCGAGGACGTTGCGCATTTTGCGCAGGCGTTCCCTGGCAAGACGGCCTATGCCGTCAAAACCAATGGCGAGCCCTTCGTTCTGAAGGCGATCGCCGATGCCGGCGTGAAAACCTTCGACGTCGCCAGCCCGGCCGAATTTGCGGCTGCGCGCGAAGCCTCGCCGAACGCCGAACTCCTCTACATGCACCCGGTGAAGGCGCAGTCGGATATCCGCCTGGCGCTCGAAAGCTACGGCATCCGCACCCTCTCCCTCGACCACGAGGACGAGGTGGCGAAAATCCTGCGGATCGTGCGGGCGCTCGATTTCGATCCGGCAGATCTGACCTTGTTCGTGCGCCTGCAGACCAAGGGTTCGGCCACCTACGAATTGTCGAAAAAGTTCGGCGCCACCCCCGCCCATGCGGTGGAGCTTTTGCAACGCATCGCCGGCATCGGCTTCAAGCCGGCCCTTTGCTTCCATGTCGGCAGCCAGATCGAAGACCCGGAAATCTACGAGCGCGCCCTCGGCTCCGCCGATTGGGTGCGCGCCCGCTCCGGTGTCGAGCTGACGGCGCTCGATGTCGGCGGCGGATTTCCGGCGCCCTACGGCTACGATCCGCGCCGCAAGAAGCGCATCATGCCGGACCGCGACGAGATCATGGCGCGGCTTCGAAAAGATCTGACGGAATGGGGTTTTGCCGACCTGCCGCTCATTGCCGAGCCGGGTCGCGTCATCGTCGCCCGCTCCATTTCGCTGATCGTCCGCGTGCTCCTGAAAAAGGGCAAACGCATCTACATCAACGATGGCATCTGGGCGTCGCTCTCAGATTCCTGGACGGGCAAGATCACCCTTCCCGCCCGCTTCATTCCCGATCCGGCCCGCAAGCGCCGCTCCGGCAATCCGCACGAGATCGTGCCGTTCAAGGTGTGCGGCGCCACTTGCGACAGCGTCGACATTCTCTCGCGCCCGTTCTGGCTGCCGGAGACGGTCGATACCGGCGACTGGATCGAAATCGGCCATATCGGTGCCTATTCCCTGTCGCTTCGAAGCCGCTTCAACGGCTTTTATCCCGACACGGTCGTCGAGGTGGAAACCCCCTTCGACGAAGGCGACAAGCCGGAAGGCTTTGCCGCGATCGAGACCATGGCCGACTGAGCTCCTCCGGCCTTTCAGACCGATTTCAGCTTTGGGACGGATATCTTCATTGTCCGCAGTCCGGGCGATCGCGATGAGCACCTCGATGACCTCCAGCGTCAGCGAGCGCAACGAAAGGTGCGACAGAGGCATGGGTGGACAGGTCCATCCAGAGAGTATCCTCGGCCGCTGCCGGGTTTTCGGCCAGCGCCTGGCGCATGCGCCCGAGCGCTTCCACCGCCTCGACGAATTCCCCGCGCTCCTCGTTATCGTCGCTCTTCATGTCGACCCAGAAGAAACCTTCTGAGAACAAGGAAAGAGCACCGGCGAGGTGGACGGCCGGCGAAAGACCTTCGATATCGCGGATCCGACGGTAGAAGCGCTTATCCAGACGTGTCTCATCAGTTCCATCCCACTGAGCGCGGACAAGGTCATCGGCGACCTGAAGCAACGATTGACGATAGAGGTTCCTTATTTCTTGGTCCGGAAAGCAGTTCTCCAGCGCCGCCCTGTCGGGAATGAAAAAACGATTGGTCAACGACCAGGCCAAGCTCATAGCCCCATCATCGAAGGCTCGGTTGGCCAACGACTGCAATGCGACGAGTGGCAGGAAGGGGCACCGCACCTGTTTGTTGGCGTCGCGAAATGCTTTGAGGCGCTGGAACTCGTCCATCGAAAAGAGCGCTGAAAGATCCTGATCAACCAGCATCTCGTCGATCCGGTCATAACCGCAGGCCAGGGCCAGATAGACGGCCTTCAATGCCGACTGAAGGTCGCCCGCAGCGACATAGGCGCACGCAGCATGATGGAAGACATAGGGGTTCCACCAGGCATCTGCCGCGACACGCTCATAAAGCTCCAAGATGTCGTCGCCGCGGCCGAGGGTCCAGCAAGCGTAGAAATACTTCACCATCAGCCACCAGAAGCGATCGTCAAAAGGCCGTTCGGCGAGAAACGCTTCCGTGTTTCTGGCAAACCAGCCTGCCCCGAACTCGGCGATCAATTGAAGTTGAGCCGGATCGGGATCGTCCTTGGGACAGATCGCCTCGAATTCGTACAGCTCTCTTGGAAGAGGCGGCAGGAGCGTCTTTTCATCAGCCTCCTTCAACGCATCCCACAGCGCTTCCGGGTCATCCGTCCGCTGCCACTCCGGTCCCTCGAACGCGCTTATCACGTCATGAATGATGAGGGCGCCATCCCGGTCGACAAGCCATCCAAGGCTATGCTCGCGCATCCCTCTTTGCCGGACGCGTTCGAGCCGGACCACCTCGACGCTGCCTGGATCGACGGGTAAGGGCTTCCCGCCGAGATAGACCGCCCGTTCGCCGATCAGCAAAGCGTCGCGCGTATAGTAGAGCCGGGTGTCGACATGCCCTTCATTGCCGACATCGTCCAGCACGGTTCCCTCGATCGTGTACCAGCGGCGCTTGTCGCGCGCGTAGCCGCCACCGACATATTCGAAGCTTTCAGGATCCGCGCCCGAAATCACCTCGCCCGTGGGCGTGTAGATCTGTCGATCATCGCGATAGAGGCATCGCTCCATTTCGGGCGCGGTCGGGATGGCCCGAAACGAAGCGGGATCGGTCTCGATCAGGCGACGGCCGACCACCGCATGGCGCGCATCCTTGGCACCCCACGACGTCTGTTCGGCCGTAAAGGCATCGAACCCCGGCAACGGCCATAGCCTGCCGGTGTCGTAATGCGTCGTGAAGTGTCCGTTGTAATGGAAACCTTCAAACAGGCGCACCGGTCTCAAAAGCGTCGCCCGAGGCAAGCGCTCCTTGGCGATCTCACGACGCCGCGTCTCGATCAGCGTGCGAACTCTCCTGCGAATGCGCGCGTCGAGAACGGTACTTCGCCCAATCGCCTCTTGATAGGGCTGCTCGTAGGGCCTGGAGCCGAACATGTATTTGTTAAGCAGGGCGTCGAAGCGCTTTTTCTCATCCTCGTCGAGCCCGTCGTCATCCCGACGCGCACCGCCCTTCTTTGTGAGCGTGAAGGCCGCATCGATCGGATCCGTCAGGAATTTCATCGCTCCTGCCGAGATTAGTAGCCGGCCGCTTGCGCCTTCTGGCATGAAGTCCGCGATCTTCAGGAAGGCGTCGAAGTAAGGCCGTGCCATGATCTCTTCGCCCGTGTCGCCCCAATTGTAGATGAAGGCGAGGAAAGCCGCCGCCTCACTCTTCAGATAGCGCAGGATGAGCCAGTCTTCGCTCCGATCGACGATGATGCTGGCTGCAGGCTCGGCAAAGACTGGGGCTATGGTTTTCAGGAAGCGGTCGAAAGCATCCTTTTCGAGCGGGACATGAGCGGCGAGCAACGACGATTCGGTCATGGGCGACAGCTTCCGATATACCCCGGGGTGAGCGCCTGGTTTTGACTTGCCCACCCATCCTTGCTGGTGAACCTATTAGCGTGACGTCGACTGCGCCGAGCGCTCCCAATAATCCCGGATCGCCTTTTCCAATTGATGCTTCACGTAATTCACGTGAAGGCGTGCGCCCCATAGGCTGAGATCCTCTGGATAGGCTGAAATGCTGGCAAAGCCGACGATGCGATCCTTGTTCACGGTCACGAGTGCGCTCGCCGCGCTTGCGCGTGGGAAATCCTTGATCGTCACCTTAAACGTGTAATAGCCGGTGAAATCGGTGAGATCACCTAAATCGGCGTAGCGGCCGCCCGCAAGAGGCTTCAGGCCGGGCTCGCGTCCGGGCAGCATATTGGTAAGCAGGACCTCCACGAGAACCGATGCGAGCCGTCCTCCGTCTTCGACCCCGTGCGGCACCCTCCCCTCAGCAAGACGAAACGAAAATGGCATGACCCCGGTATTTTCCAGCGGATCGGCATCATCGACGAGGAAACGGATATCGCCTTTACCGTCCAGGGCGGGCGCGGAGAGATTGAGGTCGCGCCAATGAGCCGGAAAAACGATCTCCAGCGTATCGATCTCACCACCCTCTGCGGGGGCATCGAGGCGCACCGTCTTGGCACCTTGAAGGGCGGGATCTTCAGCCGCCGGCTCCACAAATGAAATAGAGCCGACAAAGGTGGCGATCTCCGTCTCAAAACCCGACCAGTCGTCTTCCTCCGCCTCTGCGCGAACAATCAGAAGCGCCTTTCCTCGCCGAAAGACGGAGATGCGCATTCTTAAGCCCGGTTCTGTCGCTTCGCTCGTTCCGAGCGCCTCGCCGAAGACAGCGCTATGCGAAACCGCATCACCGTTGGAAGGAGCCCAGACCGCGGCAAGCAACCGGGCGTAATCGATACCAAGCCCAACCCTTTTCAGGTCAATCTCTGCCGCATAGACGTGGATCTCAGCCCGCCTCTCATCAGAATGCCGGCCAGTCAGCACCTCGCGGAAGACGGGGAAGATTTCTGCGGCCTTGAAGTCGTCTCGTCCCACATTGAGACGCTCCCATTCGAAGCCCTCGGGAGATGCCGATCGGAAAGTAAGCGCGGGAAAGCCTTCTGGCTCGAAGGTGAGCTCGTCCACTGGGCGTTCAAGCAAAGAAAAGCTCGGCTTTTCCCGAGCAGCGCCGGAAGAAGCTCCCACCAAGGCAAACGCCAAGGCGACAAGAAAGAGTCCGATAAAGCGGCGAAGCGGACAGAGTGATTTGCGCCATCCTGCCACTTTTTTTCTCCACCTTCCGCGCCTGACGTCTGCTCTCTTTCAACAGGAAAGCCACAACCGATCCACAGCTCTTATACAATCTGCCCACAACCCGCATACAAGCTCTTAAGCCAGCATCATCTTATCGTCGTCGAGCTGTTTGCCGATCGCACGTCCGAACAGGCTCGAGAGATCCTGGACGGTGAGTTTCGCCCGCTCCTCTTCGGTGAAGTCGAGGACGATGCGGCCGGAATCCATCATGATGGTGCGGTGGCCGACGGCCAGCGCGTCGCGCATCGAATGCGTCACCATCAACGTCGTGAGCTTGCGCGTCTCGGCGATCTCTGTGGAAAGCGCCAGGACTTTCGCGGCAGCACCCGGATCGAGCGCGGCCGTATGCTCGTCGAGAACGAGGATCTTCATCGGCAGAAGCGTCGCCATCAACAGGCTGATCGCCTGGCGCTGCCCGCCCGACAACGTGCCGACCGGCTGCGTCATGCGGTCTTCCAGCCCGATCTCGAGCTTCGCCACCTGGTCGGCGAGCCATTTGCGGTTCTGCCGCGTGCCGAGCGCACCCTTGAGGCCCCGGCTTTTGCCGCGAGCCGCCGCAAGAGCGAGGTTTTCTTCGATCGACAAAGACGAGCAGGTGCCGAGCCGCGGCTCCTGAAAAACGCGCCCCACATGCATCGCCCGCCGGTGCGGAGACCAGGCCGTTACGTCCTCGCCATCGAGATGCACGCTGCCGCGTTCGGGCTTCACCGTGCCGACGACGACCGACAGAAGCGTCGATTTCCCTGCGCCGTTCGAGCCGATGACGGTGACGAACTCGCCATCCGCGATCTTGAGGTTGATGTCGCTGAGCGCCCTCACCTCGGTCGGCGTGCCGGCGTTGAAGGTGACGTGGATGTTATTCAACGACAGCATCAGCCGGCCCTCTTGGCGGCGGGCGCACGGCGCGGCGCCATGCCGGCCCTGCGACGGTTTCTTTGCGCACGCCCCTTGGACAGGACGACCGCGATCGCAACGACGATCGCCGTCACGAGATTGAGGTCCTGCGGCTGAATGCCGATGAAGCCGGCACTGAGCGACAGGGCGATGAAGAGACGATAGACGAGTGCGCCGACGATGCAGCCGAGCGTGGCGACGAAGACCATGCGCCGGCCGAGGATCGCTTCGCCGATGATGAGGGCGGCAAGGCCCGTCACGATCGTGCCGATACCCATTGAGACATCCGCCACGCCCTGAAGCTGCGCGAACAAGGCGCCGGCGAGCGCGACAAGACCGTTGCTGATCGCCATGCCGACGAGCGCCATGCGCCCGACCGCAATGCCCTGCGCCTCCGCCATGGCCGGATTCTCACCGGACGCGCGCAGGGCAAGCCCCAGCTCGGTCTTCAAGAACCAGTCGACGAGGAACTTCGCCGCAAAGGCCACGATCGCAATCAGGACCGTGTTCGTCCAAAGCCCGAAATCGAACCAGGATTGCGCCACGTCGAACACCGTATCGACGTTGTAGAGGGGCACGTTCGGCCCGCCCATAATCCTGAGATTGATGGAGAAAAGCGCCACCATCGTCAGAATGCCGGACAGAAGGTTCATGATGCCGAAGCGCACGTTGAGAAGCGCTGTGACGAGCCCTGCCCCCCAGCCTGCGACGATCGCAAACCCGGTTGCAAGAAACGGATCGACACCGGAGGCGAGAGCGGCGGCCGCAACCGCCGCTCCGAGCGGAAAACTGCCGTCGACCGTCAAATCGGGAAAGTCGAGCACGCGGAAGGAGAGAAACACCCCGAGCGCGACGAGCGAAAACAGAAGTCCCGATTCAAGGGCGCCAGCAAAGGCGAAAAGGCTCATAATTAGCGAACGACCTTCTTCGCCTTGGCCAAAACGTCGTCCGGAATGGTGACGCCCATTTTCTCGGCCGCGGTGGCGTTGAGATAAAGATCCTGGCTGTCGGAAACGGCAACCGGAATATCGGCCGGCGATTTGCCGTCGAGGATATCGGCCGCCATGTCGCCGGACAGGACGCCCATCTTGTAATAGTCGAAGCCGATAGCCGCGATGGCGCCGCGATTGACGGAATCGACGTCGGAGGCAAACACCGGCAGACCGGCGCGCTCGCCGACCGTCACGACACCTTCGAGCACCGAGACGACGGTGTTGTCGACCGGAAGAAGCACGGCGTCCGCCCGTCCGACGAGGCTGCGCGCCGCATCGGCGACGAGCGTCGACTGCGCGGCAGGCGCCTCGACCAGCGTCATGCCGAAAGGCTCCACCGCGGTCTTCAGATCTTCCACCTGCTTGGCCGCATTGGCCTCGCCGGGATTGTAGATGACACCGAGCTTCGTGGCGTCGGGCATCAGCTCTTTGATGAGCTCGAGCATCGGCTCGTAGGGCTGCTGGTCGCTCGTGCCGGTGACGAGACCGCCCGGCTTCTCGCGGCTTTCCACAAGGCCAGCTCCGACCGGATCGGTGACGGCGGCGAAGATCACCGGCGTGTTCTTGAGCGCGTGCTTGACGGCCTGTGCGGAAGGCGTGGAAATGCCGACGGCGAGATCGGGTTCAAGCCCGGCGAATTCGGAGGCGATCTGGGCCTGCGTCGCCATATTGCCCTGAGCCGAGCGCGAAACGATTTTGAGGTTTTCACCTTCCTTGTAGCCGCGTTCCGCGAGACCTTCGATCATCCCATTGCGGACGGCGTCGAGCGCCGGATGCTCGACGATATAGGTGATGGCAACGGTCTTCGTGTCCTGCGCCTTGGATTCCTCGAAGGTCGCGGCGCTGGCAATGCCGAGTGCGAGCGCGGCCAAAGCAAAAGCTTTGAGGGTCTGCATATGTACGCCTTTCGAGATTGAGAGAACGGAAATCTGCCTCATGGCCCCGTGGCAGATCCGATGCCGGCAGATAAGCCGCCGCCCCCCAAGGCGGGCACATCGAACGTCCTGCCAAAGAGTTCGATTTTCAAGATTTTACGCAATAGCACGGCAGAAGCTGCGATCAACGCCTTCCGAGACCAAAGCCTGCGGTTGTTCGTCCGACCGTGAATTGTGCGGACCCGCCGATCATTGAGCGCAGACGCCCGCCACGATAGAAGCCGCCCATTCGTTCAGGACGACAGTCACATGGATCGACCGCGGGTGTATGTGACCGGGGCATCATGCTCTGGCGTTTCAACGCTTGGTACTCTCCTGGCCGAGCGGTTCGGGGTTCCGCATCTTGATGTCGACGACTTCTACTGGATGCCGACCGATCCTCCCTTCAGCACGAAACGCCCGGCCGAAGACCGCGTCCGTCTGATCCAGGAGAGACAGGCCGCGTCTCGGGGGTGGATCTTGACCGGGTCTTTCATTGGATGGGGCGACGCCCTGATCCACAAAGTCGATCTCATCGTGTTTCTGAAGACGCCCACCAGCGTTCGGCTTCAACGTCTCGATCGGCGCGAAGCGGAGCGGCATGGCGCGCGCATTCTGCCGGGCGGAGATATGCACGAAGCGCATCTGGCATTCAGAGATTGGGCTTCACGCTATGACGACCCCACCTTCACGGGGCGCAACATCGCGCAGCACGAGCGCTGGTTGAGCACCCAGTCCGCCCCCGTTCTCCGTCTCACTGGCGAGCGTCCGAGCGAGGATCTGGCGGACGAGGTGGCAAAGGCGCTTGCACCTCGTAGGTCCTCGAACACTGCTTGACGCTGTCGGCACTAAGCCCGGTGGGGCTCGAAGCTGGTGTTCGAGCCCTCACATTTCATTTGTCAGGAGCCTAGCGAATCTTGGCGAGCAGCTCTTCCGTCGGCCAGGCGTCGGCCGGCAGGCCGAGACGCAGCTGTTCGGCGCGCACGGCGTCACGCGTCATCGCGCCCAGAATGCCGTCGACCTTGCCGACCTTATAACCCTTGTCGAGAAGTGCCTGCTGCAACTGCTTCATTTGCGCACCGGACAAACCACTGGACGCATTGCCCATATCGGCACGCGGAGCTCCATCCAGGCGCGTGGCGAGATAGGCGGCCGTCGTGGCGTAGACGAGCGACTGGTTCCATTCCAGGAAGACATGGAAATTCGGATAGGCGAGGAAGGCCGGTCCGTTGCGTCCCATCGGCAGGACCAGAGAGGCGGGCAAAGAACCGCCCGGAAGATTGCCCGAACGCGCCTTCACGCCCCAGGATTCCCACTTGCTCACCGGGATTTTGTTGTAAAGCCCGGCCTCCGCCCAGGGCAGATCGGCCGGAATCACGACCTCCTGCAGCCACGGCTCGTTCGCACGCCAGCCGAGGCGGTTCAGGAAATTGCCCGCGGTCGCGAGAACGTCGGGGACGCTCTTCTTCAGGTTCACATGCCCGTCGCCGTCGAAGTCGACGCCGGAAGCGAGATAATCGGAAGGAAGGATCTGTGTCTGGCCGAGCTCGCCCGCCCAGGCACCCTTCATTTCCGAGCGTGCGAGATCGCCGCGATCGAGGAGCTTCAAGGCGGCGATGAGCTGCGGCCTGAAAAGCTCCGGCCGCCGGCAATCATGCGCAAGGGTCGCAAGCGCGTTGAGCGTATCGAAATCGCCCTGATTGGCGCCGAAATCCGTCTCCAGTGCCCAGAACGCCGAGATCACCGGCCCCGGAACGCCATATTTCTGCTCGATGCGCGAGAAGGTCGAGGCATATTTGTTGAGAAGCGAGCGGCCGTTCTTCAGCCGGTAATCGTTGACCATACGGCCCGCGAACTCGGCAAACGTCTGAGTGAACACGCCCTGCGCGCGATCGCGCGAAATGACCCGCCGATCGAATTGCACACCGGAAAGGGCGGAAAGGCCGCGATCGGAGACGCCGGCTGCGGCCGCCTCCTGCTTCACTCCGTTGAGCCAGGTCGAAAAATCGCCGCCGCATTGCTGAGCGGCAGCCGGCGTCGCAAGGACGAGACCGAAAACGGCCGCCGTCCATACACATTTCGCGCGCATGAGATCTCCTAGTGATTCCCGCGCCCCGCATTCTGGCGCGGCCCCCAAACGATTCAAGAAGTGGGCCTTTTCAAGAAGCGGAGCGCGGATCGGTCAAAACTTTCGCTCAGGCCGATTCCGTCTCGGCGGAGAGGGTCGGATAGTCCGTATATCCGTGCTCGTCTCCGCCATAGAACGTCGCCTGGTCCGGCTCCGCGAGCGGGGCATTCCGCTTGAGCCGCTCCACGAGGTCGGGATTGGAGATGAACGGCCGGCCGAAGGCCACGAGATCGGCCTTCTCCTCTTCGACGGCTGAGATCGCGAGTTCGCGCGTATAGCCGTTGTTGCCGATATAGAGGCCGGCAAAATCCCGCTTCAACGTGGTGACGTCGAACTGTCCGTCCGGCTGGCGGGCACCGCGCGTCTCGCCTTCGATGACGTGCAGATAGACGAGCCGCCTTTCGGAGAGTTCACGCACGTAGGCGCGGAAGAGCATCTCCGGATCGGAATCGGCGATGTCGTTCGCGGGACTGACCGGCGAAATCCGGATGCCGACCCGCTCCGGCCCCCACACATCGACGACGGCATCGACCACCTGCAGCGGAAAACGCATGCGGTTGTCGAGTGAACCGCCATAGGTGTCATGGCGCTTATTGGTCTTGTCGCGCAAAAACTGGTCGAGCAGATAGCCGTTGGCGGAATGGATCTCGACGCCGTCGAAACCGGCACGCTGAGCGTTCGCGGCCGCCTTGCGGTAATCCTCGACGATGCCCGGCAGCTCGTCGGCGCTGAGCGCCCGCGGCTCCACGGCGTCCTTGAACCCCTCCTCGGTGAAGGCCTTGACGTCAGGCTTCACGGGCGACGGTGCGACGGGCAACTGACCGTTCGGCTGCAGATCGGGATGCGAGATGCGCCCGACATGCCACAATTGCAGGACGATCTTGCCGCCGGCTTCGTGCACGGCGTCGGTGACCGCACGCCAGCGCTCCACCTGCAGGTCGGAATGGATGCCGGGTGTCCAGGCATAACCTTTGCCCTGCTGCGTGATCTGCGTCGCTTCCGCGATGATCAGGCCGGCCGAGGCGCGCTGGCGGTAATATTCCACATGCCAGTCCCGCGGGGCGTCGTTCTCGTCGGCGCGGCTGCGCGTCAACGGCGCCATGACGATGCGATTGGCAAGCGGTACGGGGCCGAGATCAATCGGCTGAAAGAGCTTCGACAATGTCTCAGACATAAACTTCCCTTCTCAAAGCGGCGGGCGAGTGTCGTTGCGCATCTAACTAGGTGCGGTGCAAAATCTCGCCAGTCATGACGGCCGCGCAAAATCGCCTACTCGCCAGGCCGGCATCAACAAAGGCCGCAAGGTTTCGGTTCGGTCAAGTTGCCGTGTAGTGGCGCAGCCGGCGTTGCAGCACATGCAACTCCCGCTAAACTCATTCAGATGAAGGCTTGATGGGAGAGAGGGCCATGCCGCCGCCTTCGCCACTCCGCCGGCTGCGGATGAGGGGACGCGCCTCCCCTGCCATCAGCCGCCCAGTCGCCCGCTCGATTGCCCACACAATCGGTGCCGCCATCATTGCCCTTGCAGCTTCGATCGGCCCCTTTGGCACAGCGGCAAACGCCGCGCCCTTGCCCGTTCAGGAGCGGACGGAACGTCAGACACCGAGCCGCTGCCTCGCGATCGCAGAAGCCGCCCCACCCACGCTCTATGCGAGCTATCGCCGCCTCGACGCGCCCGCACGGCACCTCGTCCAGGGGAAGCCCTTCGCCTTAAGACCGCCCGAGCAGGGCGAGGTGACGATCCGCTTCGTCGGTCACGCCACCTTTCTCATCGAAAGCCCAGAGGGCGTGACGATCGCCACCGATTACGACGGCTGGGCCGGCGGCGTGACGCCGGACGTCGTCACGATGAACCACGCCCATTCCTCGCATTACACCGACCAGCCCGATCCGGCGATCGCCCATGTCCTGCGCGGCTGGAACCCACAAGGCGGCGAAGCCCACCACAACCTCACCGTCGGCGATGTCCTCATCCGCAACGTGCCGACCGACATTCGCAGCTTCGGCGGGCGCGAGACGGCGGCCAATTCGATCTTCATCTTCGAGACGGCGGGCCTTTGCATCGGCCATCTCGGCCACCTCCACCACGTGCTGGCGCCCGAAGATCTCGGTATCATCGGCCAGCTCGACGTCGTCATGGTGGCAGTCGACGGCTCCTACACGATGAGCCAGGACGCGGTCGTGGAAACGCTGAAAGTTCTGAAGTCTCGCCTCGTCCTGCCCATGCATTATTTCGGCATGGGCACGCTGCAGCGCTTCCTCTCCCGCCTCGGCGAGGATTTTGCCGTCGAGATCAACCCAAGCGCGGAAACCACGGTCTCGGTCGCCACCCTGCCGCTCGACCCGAAAGTTCTGGTTCTGCCCGGACACTGAGACCGCAGCCGTCAAAACCGTCTCGGCCCTTGCCTCTCCCCTCCTCCGGCGCGACCACTTGCCGAGGGGCGCAACAGCTGCAATTGCTGGCAAACGGACAAGATGGCGCAAAAATCGGAAAAACTCAGTCTCGTCGAGGTGACCGCTCTCGGCATCGGCGGCATGATCGGTGGCGGCATCTTCGCCGTTCTCGGCCTGGCGATGGCGACGGCCGGCCACGCGGTTGCGCTAACCCTCGCAGGTGGCGGCGCGATCGCACTTCTGACGGGCCTCTCCTACGCCCGTCTCGGCCTCACCTTTCGCGATGATGGCGGCAGCTTCACCTATATCGAGAAGGCGTTCGCGGCGCCTGCGATCGCCGGCGTCGCGGGCTGGCTGCTGGTGGCTGGCTATGTCGGCACGCTCGCCCTTTATGCGAGCGCCTTCGGCGAATATGGCGCAAGCCTTCTGCCCAAGACCATCGATCCGGCCTGGGCGCCGGGTGCCTTGGGCGCCTTCGTCCTCGGGCTCTTCCTCGCCATCAATCTCGTCGGCGCGAAAATCTCCGGCGGCGTCGAGCTCGGCGTCGTCGCGATCAAGCTCGCCATTCTTGCGCTGTTTGCAGCCGTCGCCATGGGCGGCATCAAGGCCGACCATTTCGTGCCGGTCTTCAATCTCGGCATCGCCGCGCCGATCGCCGCGATCGCGCTCATTTTCGTCGCCTATGAAGGCTTCGAACTCATTCCGAACGCCGTCGATGAAATGGCGAACCCGGAGCGAAACCTGCCGCGGGCGATCGTCATCGCGATCCTCGTCACCACCGCGATCTATGTCGTCGTCGCGATCGCGGCTCTCGGCAATCTGACGCCCCAGGAGATCCAGAAGGATCAGGAATACGTGCTCGCCGTCGCCGCTCGCCCGACACTCGGTGCGGCGGGCTTCACGCTGATCGGCATCGCCGCCCTCCTCTCCACCGCCTCGGCCATCAACGCCACGCTCTTCGGTGCGGCGCGCCTCGCCATGGTGATGGCACGCGAACATGCCCTGCCGAAAATCTTCTCCATGCGCGAGCGCACCCGCCCGGTGCCCTTCGTTTCCCTGATCGTCCTGACGGTACTTGCGATCGCCTTCACGCTCGCCGCACCGCTGCAGGTCATCTCCACCTTTGCGAGTGCCACCTTCCTGGTGATCTTCACGGCGGTGAACCTCGCCGCCTTCCGGCTCGCACGGCGGATCAAGATGTCCCCGCTCCTGCCGCTCACAGGCAGCGTGCTCGCCGCGGCGAGCTTCGCCGTCCTGATGTGGCACACCTGGCAGGAGGACAAGGTGAGCCTCGCCTGGCTTGCCGCGGCTTACGGGACCGCGATCCTCGTGGAAGCGGCCCTCATCTGGCGCCGCGGCCCACGCCGACACACGAACTCGCCGGGCGAGACAAAAGCCTGACCGAAAGCCTCAAAAAGCAAGGGGCGCCGAAGCGCCCCAAACCAAGACCGTATCTGAACCTCACCGCGTCAGCGGCTTGTATTTGATCCGCCGCGGGTTTTCGACGGCGTCGGTGCCGAGGCGCCTCTTCTTGTCCTCTTCGTAAGCCTCGAAGTTGCCTTCGAACCATTCGACATGGCTGTCGCCTTCGAAGGAGAGGATGTGCGTCGCGAGCCGGTCGAGGAACATGCGATCGTGGCTGATGACGACGGCACAGCCGGCGAAATCTTCGAGCGCCTCTTCAAGCGCCGCCAGCGTCTCCGTATCGAGATCGTTGGTCGGTTCGTCGAGCAGCAGAATGTTGGCGCCCGATTTCAGCATCTTCGCGAGATGCACACGGTTGCGCTCACCGCCGGAGAGCTTGCCGACCGGCTTCTGCTGGTCGCCGCCCTTGAAGTTGAAGGCGCCGACATAGGCGCGCGAATTCATCTCGCGCTTGCCGAGCTGGATCACCTCCGCCCCGCCGGAAATCTCCTGCCAGACGCTCGCGTTCGGATCCATGTCGTCGCGGCTCTGATCGACATAGCCGAGGATGGCCGTATCGCCGAGACGGATCTCGCCCGCATCCGGCGTCTCCTGCCCCGTCAGCATGCGGAAAAGCGTCGTCTTACCGGCGCCGTTCGGGCCGATAACGCCGACGATGCCACCCGGCGGCAGCTTGAAGGAGAGGTCTTCCATCAAAAGCTGATCGCCGAAGCCCTTCGTCAGCCCCTCCGCCTCGATGGCCACGTCGCCAAGCCGCGGGCCCGGCGGAATAACGATCTGCGCATCGCGGCTTGCCATGCGTTCCTGATTCGCTTTCAGAAGCTCGTCATAGGCCTTGATGCGGGCCTTGGACTTCGCCTGCCGCGCCTGCGGCGAGCGGCCCATCCATTCGCGCTCGCGGGCGATCACCTTCTGGCGTGCCTCGTCCTCGCGCGATTCCTGCTGCATGCGCTTCGACTTGGAATCGAGATAGGCCGTGTAATTGCCCTCGTAGGGGATGCCGCGGCCGCGATCGAGCTCGAGAATCCAGCCAGTGACATTGTCGAGGAAGTAGCGGTCGTGGGTGACGATCAGGACGGCGCCCGGATACTGCTCCAGATGCTTTTCGAGCCACGCCACGGTCTCCGCATCGAGATGGTTCGTCGGCTCGTCGAGGAGGAGAAGATCGGGCTCTTCCAGGAGCAGCTTGCACAGCGCCACGCGGCGGCGTTCACCACCGGACAGGACGTTGACGTCCGCGTCGCCCGGCGGGCAGCGCAGCGCCTCCATAGCCATGTCGACCTTTGAATCGAGATCCCAGAGATTGGCGCTATCGATCTGATCCTGAAGCTTTGCCGCCTCTTCCGCCGTCTCGTCGGAATAGTTCATCATGAGCTCGTTGTAGCGGTCGAGAATCGCCTGCTTGGCGGCGACCCCTTCCATCACGTTGCCCTTGACGTCTTTGGCCGGGTTGAGCTGCGGCTCCTGCGGCAGGTAGCCGACGCGTGCGCCATCGGCCGCCCAGGCCTCGCCGGTAAATTCTTTGTCGAGCCCGGCCATGATGCGCAGAAGGCTCGATTTACCGGAGCCGTTCGGGCCGAGGACACCGATCTTGGCATCCGGGTAGAAGGACAGATGGATATTGTCCAAAACCTTCTTGCCGCCGGAATAGGCCTTGGACAGGCCGGACATATGATAAATGAACTGGCGCGCCATGGTCGCCGATCTCCGTTGTCTTCGGGATGCGAGGGAATTTCAGCCCACATAAGCGAGGCGGCCGCCGGGAGCAATGGCGTCGCGGTCAGCGCCTGCGCCCCATCTCTGCCACATCTTCTTCCTATCGACCCGCCACAGACCTTGCTTCGAAGCCTTTCACCGCGCGCATAACCATGCTGCAACGCCAAAAAAAGCATGTTTCCGTGGCAACCGAGTGCTATGAGGCGCGTTAGGAACGCGGGCGCTCGGCCCGCGTCTTCTCCGACAACATGAGTTGAGTATGGACAGGCGGGCCTTCCTCGTTGCTTCTCTGGCAGCCGCGGCATCAAGCGCAAGCGGCAACGCATTCGCCCAGAGAGGCGCTTCCCCAGACACACCTGAAAATCCGGCACCCGACATTGCCGCGCCTCCCCCAAGCAACAACGCGTTTACGTGGGACAGCCTGAAATCTCAGGCGCGCGCGCTTGCCGAGCGCCCGTTCAAAGAGGCTGACGACGATCTGCCGGCCCAATTCGCCGATCTCAATTATGCGCAGTTCCGCGAGATCGAATACCGGCGCGAAGCCCGTCTTTGGCGCGACGAAGGCCTCGCCTTCCAGTTGGACTTTCTCCATCGCGGCGCGCTGTTCAAAGAGCGGGTCAACATCTTCATCGTCGAGAACGGCGAGGCCCATCAGGTGGCCTACAACCCGGCGATGTACAACTTCCGCCAGGCACCGCAGCCGCCCGAAGGTATCGATATCGGCTTCTCCGGCTTTCGCGTCCACAACCCGATCAACAGCCCGAATGTGTGGGACGAATTCCTCGTCTTTCAGGGCGCGACCTACTTCCGCGCCGTCGGCCAGGGCCAGTATTACGGGCTGTCCGCACGCGGCCTCGCGCTCAAGACCGGCGATCCGGACGGCGAGGAATTTCCCCGTTTCACCACCTTCTGGATCGAGAAGCCGGAACCTGGCGAAGAGGTTTTGAACATCTATGCCCTCCTCGACAGCGTGTCGACGACGGGGGCCTATCGCTTTGTCGTGCGTCCGGGCCGCGACACGGTGATCGAGGTCACGGGCGAGCTCTTTCCGCGCCAGCCTCTGCACCATATCGGCCTTGCGCCGCTCACCTCGATGTTCCTCTTCGGTCCGCTCAACCGCACGGGCTTCAACGATTACCGCCCGCAGGTCCACGACAGCGACGGCCTGCAGATGCTGACCGGCAACAATGAGTGGATCTGGCGGCCGCTCGCGAACTATCCGACGCTGCAATCCTCGTCCTTCATGGATCCCGCCCCGCGCGGCTTCGGTCTCGTTCAGCGCGCCCGCGATTTTCAGGATTTTCAGGATCTGGAAGCCCGCTACGAGCGCCGCCCGAGCGTCTGGATCGAACCGATCGGGACCTGGGCCAACGGCCAGGTGGAGCTTCTGGAAATCCCGACCGACAAGGAAATCCACGACAACATCGTCACCTTCTGGCGACCATCCTACGATGTGACCCCCGGCGCGCCCTATTCCTTCGCCTACCGCATGCGCTGGACCGACCGGCCGAAAGCCCCTGCCGGTTCGCTTTACGCCGCCGACAGCCGCGCCGGGCGGAACTTTCACGACACGAGCAACCTTTACGTCATCGATTTCATTCCCGAAGAAGGCACTCTTCCGGCCTTTGACGGCCTGTCGTTGGAGGTCTCCGCCAATCACGGCGCCATCAAAGGGCAGGTCTTGCAGCCGAACCCGCTTGTTGGCGGTGTCAGAGCGACGTTCCTCTTTGAGCCGGAGGATCAGTTGACGGAGTTTCGCGTGCGTCTCGTCGCTGATGGCGAGCCCGCCAGCGAAACCTGGCTCTACCGTTGGGTTCCCGAATGAGCGAGCAGAAGCACGACCATCCTGACGAACGTGTCTTGAGGCCCTTCGGGCCGATGCCGCCGCAGCATCCGCTGGCGATGCCCCATCAAGACTTTTCGAAGGAGCCGGTCGATGCTCTGCCGCGCAGCAACCCGGCCGCGGCGCGTTATGCGCGGCTGATCGCGATCCTGACGGCGGGCGGCCTCATCTATTACGGCGTGCACGAGATGATCGCCGTCGTCTCGGCGGGCGGCATCACGATTCTCGAAGGGATCATGACGATCCTCTTCGCGATCACCTATTCCTGGATCGCGATGTCGACGAGCTTTGCCGTTGCGGGCCTTCTCGCCCCCCGCCCTCTGCCGACGCCGCCGGTTCCAAAGCACCCGCTGAAGAGCCGCACTGCGATCGTCATGCCGGTCTATAACGAAGATGCCGACATGGTCGCCGCCAGCCTTCAGGCGATGGCGGAAGACATCGCACGCGCCGGTCAGGCGCACGCCTTCGAGATCGTCGTCTTGTCGGATTCCAATCGCGCCGAATCCCTGGTTCGTGAAACGCTGGCAATGCATCGCCTCACCGATGCGCTCGCCGGCACCCTGCCGGTCTGGTACCGCAGACGGGCGATCAATTCGGCCAAGAAGGCCGGCAACATCGAGCAGTTCGTCGCCAATTGGGGTGGACGTTACGACTTCATGCTCGTCCTCGATGCCGACAGCCTGATGCGGGCGGACACTGTGCTGCGCATGGTGGCGCGCATGGAGGAGGATCCCAATCTCGCCCTCTTCCAGAGCGTGCCGCGGCTTTTCGACGGAAACTCGTTCTTCGCACGGATGCAGCAGTTTGCCGGTGCCGTCTATGGGCCGGTCGTCGCCGGCGGCATGGCAGCCTGGCAGGGCTCCGACGGCAATTACTGGGGCCACAATGCGATCATCCGCACGCGCGCTTTCGCCAAGGCTTGCGGCCTCCCGCCGCTGCCGGGCGCCCCGCCCTTCGGCGGCCATATCCTGAGCCACGATTTCGTCGAGGCGGCGCTTTTGCGCCGTGCCGGCTACAAGGTGGAGATGGCCACCGACCTCGTGGATTCGTGGGAGGAAAGCCCGCCGTCTCTGTTGGCGACGGCCGTGCGCGACCGGCGCTGGGCGCAGGGCAATCTGCAGCACTCCAAGGTGATCGGCGCCAAGGGCCTTGCCGGTCCCTCGCGTCTGCACTTCTTCATCGGCATCATGAGCTACCTCTCCTCGCCCTTGTGGCTGCTCCTGATCCTTGTCGGTCTGGTTCTCGCCGTGCAGGCGAAGCTCGTCACGCCGGTCTATTTCGGCGACGATCATCAGCTCTTCCCGAACTGGCCCGTCTTCGATTCAGAGCGCATGTTGACGCTCTTCGTCTTCACACTCGTGATTTTGTTCATTCCGAAGATCTTCGGCACGCTGCGCGTGATTTTCTCCAGGCGCCTGCGGCGCGCCCATGGCGGCGCGGCGGCCGTCACGCTGAGCATGCTCCTCGAAATCGTCGCCTCCACCCTTTACGCCCCGATCATGATGCTGCTGCAGAGCAGGCATGTCTGGGACATCTTGCGGCGCAAGGATTCCGGCTGGGCACCGCAAAGCCGAAAAGGCGGCAGCGCCGAGGCCTGGTCGGCGCTCTGGGGGACACACCGTACCCATGTCCTCTTCGGCATTTTCCTCACCGCCGTCGCCATCTTCGTCTCGCCCGCCATCCTTGCCTGGCTGTCGCCGATCGTTATCGGTCTCGTCTTCTCGCCGCTTCTGTCGCGCTGGAGCGCCAGCGAGGAGATCGGCAACACCCTGCGCGGCATGAAGCTTCTGCTCATTCCGGAAGAGGTCGAGCGGCCCGCGATAGCGTGCGCGCGCGACGAAATTCTCGCCGAACGGCCCGAGCTTGGCGACGATCCCCTGGCGGCGGTCGCGCAATCGTCCGATCTGCGTCAGGCCTATTTCGCATGGCTGACGCCCCCGGCCCCCAAGGACCGCGGTCAGGTCGACCGCTTCCTCCTGAGCGCTGCCAAGAAGATCTCGGATGCCACAAATCTGTCCGAAGCGCTTGCCTGGCTCGACCCGCAAGAACGCCTCGCCGTCGCCGCCCATCCGTCAGAGATGGAGCGGCTGGCAAAGCTCGCAGCGGCAAGCCGCTCCCGCGAAGAAGCGGCAGCCTGACCCCATCCTCATACCGGACTATGCCATGAAGGCGCCTTCCGTGCCGGGCCACACCGGCCCTGCCGATCTCCGCGATTGCAGATCACACGCGCGATCGTGATGGAGTTTGTGCACGCCAATCAGGCCGTCGTCGCTCTGGCGATCCTGGCGCTGATGTTCGTCTTCTTCATGTGGGAGCGTTTCTCGCCGGAAGTCGTCGCCACGCTCGGTGCCGCTGCGTTTCTCGCGCTCGGCATCCTCGACACGAACACGGTGTTGAGCGTTTTCGCCAATCCGGCTCCGATCACCATCGGCGCGATGTTCGTCCTGTCCGGTGCGCTCGTTCGCACCGGCGCGCTCGACGCCATGTCCCGCTTCATTCTGAGCCGGGCGACGCGGCGACCCGTTTACGCGATCGTCGGCGTTCTGGGCGCGACGGTCGCCGCCTCCGCGTTTTTGAACAACACGCCGGTGGTGATGGTGCTCATCCCGGTCGTGATGGGGCTCGCCCGCTCGGTCGGTTCGGTTCCCTCCAAGCTTCTCATCCCCCTCTCCTATGCCGCCATTCTCGGCGGCACCTGCACGCTCATCGGCACCTCCACCAACATTCTGGTCGACGGTGTCGCGCGCGATCTGGGGCTTGAACCCTTCACCATCTTTTCGCTTGCTCCGGTCGGGCTCGTCGTCGCCGCCGTCGGCAGCTTCTATCTCTTCGTAACGCAACGGTTTCTGCCGGAACGTCCGACCTTCGGCGACGTGATGGGCGCGCAGGAGGGTGCCGCCTTCATCAGCGACTTCCGCGTTCCGGAAGGCTCGCCCCTGATCGGTCGGACGCTCGGAGAAATCACGAGCCTCAACGAGCCCGGCGTATCGCTCCTCGCGATCCGGCGCGGCGGCCGGGTCCTTCGTCGCAATCTGCAGAAAGAGCCGCTGCAGGAGGGAGACCGCGTCGCTGTCAGCGCCTCTCTCAGCGAACTCCTCGGCATTCGCCAGACCTCAGGCATTCGCATGGGAACGAGCGAACCGCCCAAGCCGGACGAAGAAGGCAAGCCGCCGGAACTCGTCGAAGCGCTGATTTCGCCGGATTCCCAATATGCCGGCCTGCGTATTCCCGATCTCGCCTTGCGCAGCCGCTATGGTGTGTCGGCTCTCGCCGTCAGTCGACACCGCCGCTGGCTCGGCCACAACCTCAATGCGGTCGCACTCCAGCCGGGCGATGCGCTGCTTCTTGAAGGCAATACGAAGGGTCTTGCGGAACTCGTCAGAGAGGGTGGGATCTTCAATATCGATCAGCCGGAGGCTCGTCCCTATCGGCGCACCAAGGCGCCGGTGGCCGGGCTCGTCCTTGCCGCCGTGGTCGCGGCTGCAGCCTTCAATCTGATGCCGATCGCCGGCCTCGCCATCCTCGGCGTCGCGGCAGTCCTCCTCAGCCGCTGCATCGATCCCGACGAGGCGTTCGGCGCCATCGACGGGCGCATCCTCATCCTCATCTTCGGCATGCTCGCGGTCGGCGAAGGCATCGACAGATCGGGCGCCATCAAACTGATCATCGACACAGCCCTGCCCTATCTTCAGGTGCTGCCGCCGATCGTCCTGCTGGCTGCGGTCTATGCGCTGACCTCGGTCCTGACCGAAATGGTGACGAACAACGCCGTGGCGGTTGTCATCACGCCCATTGCCATCGGGCTCGCGGCGCAGCTCGGGCTCGATCCTCGCCCGTTCGCAGTGGCCGTCATGTTCGGCGCGAGCGCGAGTTTCGCCACGCCGATCGGCTACCAGACCAACACGCTCGTCTATGTCGCCGGCGGCTATCGCTTCACGGATTTCGTCAAGATCGGCCTGCCGATGAACATCATCGTCGGCTTGGCGAGCATCTTCACCATTCCGCTGATCTGGCCTCTCCAAGGCTGACCAGCGGGCCTGAAAGCACGTGACAGCTCGGGAGGGGCCTCAGGCGACCCCCGCCCTTAGAAGATCGAGCAAATGCACGATGCCGATCGGGCGACCCTCCTCGACGACGAAGAGCACGTTGATCTTCTTGCCTTCCATCTCGCGCATGGCGGCGGCGAGAAGCGCACCCGCCGCAACCGTCTTCGGCGTGCGCGTCATCACGTCCTCGACCTTCTTGTCTATGAGACGGTCGGCCATGTGGCGGCGGATATCACCGTCGGTGATGATACCGACGAGCTTGCCTGCCTCATCGACGACACCGACCGTGCCGAACCCCTTTTCGGTGATGGTCAGGATCGCATCGCCCATGCCGGAGCCGAGGCGGCACAAGGGCAGGCTCGCCTCGCCGTGCATGATCTCGGCCACCTGGCGCAATTGCGCCCCGATCTGCCCGCCCGGATGAAAGACCTTGAAGTCCTGCGCTCCGAAAGAGCGCGCCTCCAGGAGCGCCATGGCGATCGCATCGCCCACGGCAAGCTGAATGAGCGTCGACGTCGTCGGCGCGAGCCCATGCGGACAAGCCTCCGTCACCTTCGGCAGGATGATCGGGATCGAGGCCGCCTTCGCAAGCGTCGAATGTCCGCCCGAGGTGAGCGCGATCAAAGGAACGGAGAAGCGTTCGGAATAGGCGAGAAGGCTTGCGAATTCCGTGGTCTCTCCCGACCAGGAGAGGCCCAGGATCGCGTCTTCGCGCGTGATCATGCCGAGATCGCCGTGGCTTGCTTCGGTCGGATGCACGAAATAGGCCGGCGTTCCGGTCGAGGCGAGCGTCGCCGCGATCTTGCGACCGATATGGCCGCTCTTGCCGATGCCGGCTACCATGACACGGCCTTTGAGAGACAAGATCAAACGCACGGCGCTTTCGATCTGGTCGCCGAGCGGCCCCTCGGAAATCTGGTTCTGCACCTCGCCAAGACCTGCGGCAGCGATCTCGATCGTCTTCTTGATCGAGGCATCGAGCGCGTCGTGGGAGGTGGCTGCGAGCTTCAACATAGGTACTCCGCCGATCCTTTTCGTCGCTCTATTGCGCGGCATTGAGCGGGTCAATGGCAAGGGTGTGCAGAGCGGCCCTGCAGACCGCGGCAACCGCCGCACATCGAGGCTACCTCAACTGCCGTGGGATAAGCATCCCGATTGAGAGGTTTCGCGTGATCCACCCTGTTGCGGGTCATCCCTTTCGTTCCCGCCGCAACGTCCCACACCGCTTGCGACATCAGCCAGTACGAAGACCCGCCTCCGACGAAAATTGGATTGCGGAGGCCGCCCAAGGGCGTATGCAGGTCCCTTTCACCAGCCGCGTTCCATGACCACTCCCGCCGACAAGCGCATTCCCGTCGATTTCGCCGAGCCGAGTTTCGCCGAATTGTTCACGCCGAAGCTCATCACCGTTCTGCGTGAAGGTTACGGGCTGACGGCATTGAAGAGCGACCTCGTCGCCGGCCTCACGGTTGCGATCGTCGCCCTGCCGCTCTCGATGGCGATTGCGATCGCCTGCGGCGTCACCCCCGACCGCGGGCTCTATACGGCGATCGTCGGCGGCTTCCTCATTTCGATGCTCGGCGGCAGCCGCTTTCAGATCGGCGGCCCGGCCGGAGCCTTCATCGTTCTCGTCGCGACGACCGTGCAGCAGCACGGCATCGACGGGCTCCTCCTCGCCACGCTCATTTCCGGCATCTTTCTCGTCATCGCCGGTTTTCTGCGCCTTGGCACCTACATCAAATTCATTCCCTACCCGGTCACGGTCGGGTTCACGGCCGGCATCGGCATCATCATCTTCACGAGCCAGCTGAAGGATTTTCTCGGCCTCACCCTCTCCGGTCCGGAGCCCGGGCCGATCCTCGACAAGCTCGAAGTGCTCGCCGCCGCGGTGCCGACGGCAAGCCCCGCAGCCCTCCTTCTCGCGGTTGTAACGGTGGCCATCATCGTTCTGGCGAAGCGCTGGCGGCCCGGCTGGCCCGGAATGCTCATGGCGGTGGTCATCGCATCGCTTCTGGCGCTCGCCATCGGCCTTCCCGTCGAGACGATCGGCAGCCGCTTCGGCGGCATTCCGCGCACGCTTCCGATGCCGTCCCTGCCGTCTCTGTCGCTTGAGAAAATCCAGGACGTGCTGCCGAGTGCGCTTGCCTTCGCGCTTCTCGGAGCGATCGAATCCCTTCTTTCTGCGGTCGTCGCCGACGGCATGACCGGGCGCCGCCACCGCTCCAATTGCGAACTGGCCGCCCAGGGCACGGCCAATATCTTCGCTTCCCTTTTCGGCGGCGTGCCGGCAACCGGCACAATCGCCCGCACGGCCACCAATGTCCGCGCCGGCGCGCGCGGTCCGATCGCCGGCATGGCGCATTCGGTCTTTTTGCTTCTCTTCATGCTGCTGGCCGCCCCGCTTGCGGCCTATATTCCGCTGCCGGCCCTTGCCGGTGTGCTCGTCGTCGTCGCTTGGAACATGATCGAGAAGCACGCTTTCGCGGCCTTGATCAGATCCTCCCGCGGCGACGCCCTTGTTCTCCTGGCGACGTTTCTTCTCACCGTCTTCCGCGATCTCACCGAAGGCATCGTGGTCGGCTTCGCACTCGGCGCCATGCTGTTCATCAACCGCATGGCCAAGACGATCACGGTGGAATACCAGACGCCGCTTATCGATCCGGATGTGGCAGACAGCTCTCGCGAACGCGTTCCCTACGATCCGAGCCTCGTCACCGATCCCGACATCGTCGTCTACCGTATCTCGGGCGCCTTCTTCTTCGGCGCGGCATCGACCGTCGGCGCCGTCCTCGACCGCATCGCCGATCAGCGAAAAGCGCTCATCCTCGATTTTTCGGCCGTGCCGGTTCTCGATTCGACGGCCGCCAACACCATTGCCGGCGCAGCGCGCAAGGCTCACCAGGCAGGCGTCGAACTCTTCATCACGGGCACCTCCCCGGCAATCCGGCGCACACTTTTCACCCACGGCGTTCGACCGCCGCAGACACGCTTCGGTCGCACACCGGAAAGCGCCGTTCGCCACCTGCAAGCACGAAGCGCCGACAGCACCAAAGATGCCGGCGAGACGAGGGAGAGCGATCTCCGGTCATAGAGCGGCGGGCGGGTCTTCAGACTTCGTTTACCGTGAAGCGCACGAGTTTTGATCACTCCAGCTTCAGGCAACGTTCCCGCAAGAACACGTTGCCTGCAAAACTCCATCCTTCCGGATCGTGCCCTTCATGCCCGCCCTTTCACGATCAGACGATTATGCCGAGCGCAGCGACCGCGACGACGCCGAACTGGCTATGAGCGTCCTCGACAACATTCCCTGCGCGCTCGCGGTCTTCGACCGTGGCAGCCGACTGATGATGACCAACCACGCCTTCGACAGAAGCTTTCCGCACAATTGTGAAAGGATCCGCCTCGAAGCCGCTGCACTCCTGGCCTCGGGCGAAAGCCGCTCATTCGAAGCCGAGGATGGCCGCACCTACGTCTTGGAACGTAAGCCGCTCCCCGATGGCTGGCTCGTCGTCGCCCAGGACACGTCGGAGCGCATGGCGGAGATCGCCAGGGCGGCCAAAGTCGCGCGGACCGACCCGATCACAGGCCTCGGAAACCGCCTCGCCATGCGCGAGGCTCTGACAGCCGAACTTTCATCGAGCACGCCTGCCTCGGGCGAGCAGGCTTCGGATACGGCAGCCGTCATCGCCATCGACCTGGAGCGCTTCAAGGCGGTCAACGAATCCCTGGGCCATTCATTCGGTGATGCACTTCTCAGCCTGCTGGCGGAGCGCCTTCGCTCGGCCCTCGGCGAGGATGACCTTGCCACCCGTCTCGGAGGCGACGAGTTCGTGGTGCTGCAGCGAAAGGTGGCGCAACCGGCGTCGGCCCACCGACTGGCCAAGCGTCTCGTCGATCTCCTCGGCCGCTCCTATCTCATCAACGGACATCTGATCGACATCGACGTCAGCATCGGCATCGCGCTTCTGCCGACCGACGGAAGCTCCGCCAACGACGTTCTGAAGAACGCACACCTTGCCCTGCGCCGCAGCCGCAGCATGGGAAGCCGGAGCTATTGCTTCTTCGAACCGGAGATGGATCGGCAGATGCAGGCCCGCCGCGAGCTGGAGACCGATCTGCGCCGGGCACTCGGCCTGCGCCAGTTCTCGCTGGTCTATCAGCCGCAGCGCGATCTCGCCTCAGGCCGCACCAGCGGTTTCGAAGCTCTCCTGCGCTGGAACCACCCGACGCGTGGCTCGGTCTCACCGGCGGAGTTCATCCCGATTGCCGAAGAATTGCGGCTGATCGTCCCGATCGGGGAATGGGTTCTGCGCACGGCCTGCAACGAGGCCGCCCGCTGGCAGGAGCCGCTCATCGTCGCCGTCAATGTCTCAGCGATCCAGATCGGCATGCCCAATTTTGCCGAGACCCTCAAACAAGCCATTCATTCCTCAGGGCTTCCCGCCAACCGACTGGAGCTGGAAATCACCGAAAGCGCCCTCATCGCCGACCATCCGGCGGCTCTGGAAACGCTGCATCTCGCCCGCGAGATGGGCGTGCGCGTTTCCATGGATGATTTCGGCACGGGTTATTCGTCACTGTCCTATCTGCGCAGTTTTCCCTTCGACAAGATCAAGATCGACCAGTCTTTCGTCCGCGCCGACCCGCAGGACTCGAACTGCACCGCAATCGTCAGCGCAATTGCAGCGCTCGGGCGAAGCCTCGGCATGATGACTCTTGCAGAAGGTGTGGAATCGCAGGAACAATGGCGGCGGATCATGGCCTCCGGTTGCACGGCGGCGCAGGGTTTTCTCGTCAGCTATCCGCTGCCTCCCGAGAGCATCGGAGATTTCCTGGCGGAGGAAGCCAAGCGAAACTTCAACATGCAGGCCGATCGACCTGAAGGAAACGCCGGTTGAGCTGAATGCGAATATTCCCAGACAATCGAGACCTTTATCGTCTCGTCTATTACAGCCGCAATCGCATTGAAGGCTCCGACGCTGTCGTCAGCCGAGAAATCGCGGCGATTCTGGAAATCTCGCAACTCAACAACGCCGCCGCCGAGATCACTGGAGCCCTGATCTTCAACTCAGGAATCTTTGCGCAGGTGTTGGAAGGACGAAGAGATGTGCTCGAACAGGGGTTCGAACGCATCCAGCGCGATCCTCGCCACAGCGACGTGCACGTGCTCTTCTTCTTTCCCGTGCCGGAACGCGCTTTTCCGAACTGGTCGATGGCTTTTATCGGCCGGTCTCGCAGAGGTCAGAACCTCTTTGCACATCTCGGGGACAAGACCGGGTTTGAGGAAGCGCGTATGCAGGGCGAGCGACTCTTTTCCATCATGCGCGAGATCGCGATCGACGAGGAACTGATCGAGGCCTGAGCCCCCAGGCGCCTCGAAAAGATAAGCGAACCCGCCTCCATGCATGTCACCGACCATCGCCTGAGAGATCGCCTCGGTCTCAAATGGCCGATCATTCAGGCACCGATGGCCGGCGTCTCCACGCCCGCGATGGCAGCCGCCGTCTCGAATGCTGGAGGCCTCGGCTCGCTCGGCATCGGCGCGACCGATACGGATACGGCACGGAAGATGATCGCCGAAACCCGCTCCGCCACCCGCGCGCCCTTCAACGTCAATGTCTTCTGCCACCGGCCTGCACGAGCCGATCCGGTGCGCGAAAGCGCCTGGCTCGACCGTCTGAGACCGGAATTCAGCCGCTTCGGCGCCGAACCGCCGCAGGCGCTGCGCGAAGTCTATCGGAGCTTTGCCGCAAATCCCGACCTTCTCGCCATGCTTGTGGAGGAGCGCCCCGCGGTCGTCAGTTTTCATTTCGGCCTGCCCCCGGCGGAATTTATCGCCGCGTTGAAAGACGCCGGCATCGTGCTCTTTGCCTCCGCCACCTCTCTGTCGGAGGCGCAATCCGCGGTAGCGGCCGGTATCGACGTGATCGTCGCCCAGGGCTACGAAGCGGGCGGCCATCGCGGCATCTTCGATGCGGACGGCGCAGACGAATGCCTGCCAACCTCCGTCCTCACCCGCCTCCTTGCCGACACGCTCGATGTGCCCATCGTGGCGGCGGGCGGCATCATGGACGGGGCGGGCATCCGCGCGGTCCTGGAGCTGGGCGCCGCGGCGGCTCAGCTCGGCACCGCCTTCATTGCCTGCCCGGAATCATCCGCCGACGCCGCCTATCGGGCGACGCTTCTGAGCGAAAAGGCCCATCGCACTGTCATGACACGCGCCATTTCGGGCCGCCCCGCGCGCTCCATGGCGAACGGCTTCACGACGCTTGCCGAGAGCGTCGCGCCCGGCGAGATCCCCGATTATCCGATCGCCTACGACGCCGGAAAGGCGCTCAATGCCGCCGCCAAGAAAGCCGGAGAGACGGGCTTCGGCGCACATTGGGCCGGCCAGGGCGCACCGCTTGCCCGGGCGCTCCCGGTCTCCGACTTGATGGCCGACCTCATCCGCGGCCTGAACGACTGAGCGCCTGAGCCAGCAAGGGTCCTCGCGGACGTGATCCGCCTCACGGATACCCGCGGGTCTTGAAATAGCCCGCAATGCCCCACTCTACTCGAAGACTTATCGCCCCGCCGATTCCCTTTCGCGCCCTCTCTTCAAGGCGCGGCCAAGGCCGGACCCGTCATGCCGCAGCGCCCCCGCCCGTTCCGATTTCCCCGCCTGGCGGGGTGGCCGCCCTCGGCGCAATGGCTGACGCTCCTCGCCATCTCTCTTCTCCTTGCGGCCGGCCTGGAGAGCCTTGATCTTGCCGCCGGCGTTTTGATGGGGGCGATGGCCGGCGCCATTCTCCTCGCCGCCGCCGGGGCCGATCTCGCCGTGCCGCGCACGGCCTTCTACCTTGCGCAAGGCGCCATCGGATGCCTGATCGCCACCAGCATCACGCCCCCACTTCTGCGCGAGATGCTCTACAACTGGCCGGTCTTTCTCCTCACGCTCATGGCGGTCGTTGGTGCGAGCGTCGCGCTCGGGGCGGCGCTGACATGGTTCAGGATCCTGCCCGGCACCACGGCGATCTGGGGCGCGTTTCCAGGAGCCGCGACGGCCATGGTGCTGATGGCCGATGCCTATGGCGCCGATTCCCGCCTCGTCGCCTTCATGCAATATCTGCGGGTCGTCTGCGTCGTGGTCGTGGCGTCTCTGGTGGCGGAAATTTGGGTGCCGCAGGCGGCTGAAGCTGCGCTTGCGGGAAAAGTCTGGTTCCCGGCAATCCACTGGCTGGCTTTTGGCGAAACCCTCGCCCTGGCTGTCGTCAGCGCGGGCCTCGCGCTCGCCTTCAACATTCCGGCGGGAGGCCTCATCCTGTCGATGCTCTTCGGCGTCCTCCTGCAGGATTTCGGCCTTCTCCGGATCGAGCTGCCGCCCTGGCTTCTTGCCCTCAGCTATTTTCTCGTCGGCTGGGGGATCGGCCTGCGCTTTACGCGGCCTCTCCTGCTCTATGCGCTGCGCGCCCTTCCCTGGCTGATCGCGGCCATCGTGGCACTCATCACGCTGTGCGGGCTCTTCGCTCTTGTGCTGTCCTTGGCAACCGGCATCGATCCCCTGACGGCCTATCTCGCCACCAGCCCCGGGGGCGCCGATTCCGTTGCCATCATCGCCGCCTCGACCGACGTCGACATGCCCTTCGTCATGGCCATGCAGATCGCCCGCTTCATTGCCGTTCTGCTGGTCGGTCCGAGTCTGGCGCGGCTGATCGCCGAGCGTATCGACAAAAGGGGAAAGACGGCACCGCCGGCAGCCTAAAAAAGGAAGGCCGCGGAGATTGCTCTCCGCGGCCAAGGGCTCTTCGGGGGGCGTGAAGAGCCTTATTGGGCTGAAATTTTAGGCCTGCTCCATCGATCGATCAGGCATTCGGGTCTTAGCCTGGCTCGCCTTCCTGGAGCTTGCAGATTTTAACTGTTCTTATGAACGAAGATCGTCATAATGTCCAATGCTTAATCCAAATAACGCCGATTAGATTTCCCTATCGATGATCACCCTTCGCCAACTGCGCTATCTGCAAGCACTTTCGGAGACGGAGCACTTCGGCCGGGCCGCCGGACGCGTCGGCGTCACGCAGCCCGCGCTGTCGGCGCAGATCCGCGAGCTCGAAGAACAGCTCGGCCTCGACCTCGTCGAACGATTGTCCTCCGGCGCGCGTCTGACGGGCTTTGGGAAGGAAGTGGTGGAACGTGCCGCTTCGGTCCTCGCAGAGGTGCGCGCCATCGAGAGCCTGTCTGAGCGCTATCGCGGTCCTCTCTCTGGCGAGATGCGCCTCGGCATTATCCCTTCGGTCGGTCCGTATCTTCTGCCGCGCCTTCTCCCCTTCATGAAAAAGAACCTGCCGGAGCTGAAACTCCGCCTGCGCGAGACGATCACCGAAACCTTGATGCGCGAGCTTCTCGACGACCGGCTCGACTGCATCATCATCAGCCTTCCGACCGGCGAGCCGCGGCTCGAAGCAGCGCCCCTCTTCGACGATCCCTTCTATCTCGCCGTCGCCGCCGACAGCCCTCTCGGGAAAAAGCAGGCCGCCGATATGGCCGCGCTCGAAGATGTAGAGATGATCCTGCTCGAGGAAGGGCATTGTCTGCGCGATCAGATCCTCTCCTTCTGCCGCATTCCGCCGGACACGGAGCAGCTAAGCGTCACCAATCTCGCGACCATCATCGAGCTCGTCGAAACGGGCGGCGGCGTGTCGCTGTTGCCCGCCCTCTTCACCTCGTCGAACGGGCTCGAAAGCCGCCGCGTTCGCCTGCTTCCCTTCGCCGAGCCGGCACCGAAGCGCCAGATCGGATTGGCTTGGCGGGCGAGCCATCCGGGCGCGGCACAGTTTCGCGAGCTTGCGGCACAGATCGCCGGATGGCATGCCGGCTTGAGTGAAAGCCTCGTTTCGGCCACCGGTTGAGCGGAACGCGCGGCAAGGCTATAGAGCCGCTTCCTTTCTCCTTTTTCGAACCCGCAAGGACATGCACCGATGGCGCTAGAACGCACCTTTTCGATCATCAAACCCGATGCCACCGCCCGCAATCTGACCGGCGCGATCAACGCCATGATCGAGGCCGCCGGCCTCAGGATCGTCGCGCAGAAGCGCGTGAAGATGACCCGCGAGCAGGCCGAGACCTTCTACGCCGTGCACAAGGAACGCCCGTTCTTCGGCGAGCTCGTCGACTTCATGATCTCCGGCCCGGTCGTCGTCCAGGTTCTGGAAGGCGAAGGCGCGATCGCCAAATATCGCGAAGTCATGGGCGCCACCAATCCGGA
This sequence comes from Afifella aestuarii, assembly GCF_004023665.1. Classification (NCBI taxonomy): domain Bacteria; kingdom Pseudomonadati; phylum Pseudomonadota; class Alphaproteobacteria; order Hyphomicrobiales; family Afifellaceae; genus Afifella; species Afifella aestuarii. Next base: position 1,467,663 of record NZ_SAUF01000001.1, on the reverse strand, counting down.
GAACGCCGCCGAAGGCACCATCCGCAAGGCGCATGCGAAATCCGTCGGTGAGAATTCGGTGCACGGCTCCGACGCGCCGGAGACGGCCGCCGTCGAGATCGCCCAGTTCTTCGCCGGCAACGAGATCGTCGGCTAACGCCGCACGCCTCTCAATAAATGCAAAGGGCGAGGCCGCGGCCTCGCCCTTTTTGATTCCAGTAAGAAGAGCTTGGAGGCTCTACTTCAACCCCTGCTCGAGGTCGGCGATGATGTCTTCGACATCCTCGAGCCCGATCGACAGGCGCACCGTATCGGAGCCGGCGCCCGCCGCGCGAAGCTGCTCTTCGGTGAGCTGGCTGTGCGTGGTCGAGGCCGGATGGATAATGAGCGAGCGCGTATCGCCGATATTGGCGAGATGCGAGAAGAGCTTTACGCTTTCGACGAGCTTCACGCCTGCATCGTAGCCACCTTCGAGCCCGAAGGTGAGGACGGCGCCCGCCCCTTTCGGCGCGTATGTCTTCTGCAGATTGTGATAGCGGTCGCCCGGCAGGCCGGCATAGGAGACCCAGGACACCTCCGGCCGACCCGAAAGCCATTCCGCCACCTTGAGCGCGTTGTCGCAATGGCGCTGCATCCTGAGCGGCAGCGTCTCGATGCCGGTCAAAATCATGAAAGCGTTGAACGGCGACAGCGCCGGTCCGAGATCGCGAAGCCCGAGCACGCGGCAGGCGATGGCGAAGGCGAAATTGCCGAACGTCTCGTGCAGCACGAGGCCATGATATTCCGGCCGCGGTTCCGACAGCATCGGATAGCGGCCTTCGCGCGACCAGTTGAAGGAGCCGGCATCGACGATCACGCCGCCCATGGAATTGCCGTGGCCGCCCATGAACTTCGTCAGCGAATGCACGACGATGTCGGCGCCATGCTCGATCGGCCGGCAGAGATACGGGCTCGCCAGCGTGTTATCGACGACGAGCGGCACGCCGGCCCGCTTGGCGATCGCCGAGATCGCCGCGATGTCGGTGACGACGCCGCCCGGATTGGCGATCGATTCGATAAAGATCGCCTTCGTGCGCGGCGTGATCGCCTCTTCAAAACTCTGCAGATTGTCGGTGTCGGCCCATTTCACCTTCCAGCCGAAATTCTGGAAGGAGAATCCGAACTGGTTGATGGAGCCGCCATAGAGCTTCTTGGCCGCGACGATCTCGTCGCCCGGCTGCATCAGCGTGTGCATGACGAGCATCTGCGCGGCATGGCCGGAGGCGACGGCAAGCGCGGCCGTGCCGCCCTCGAGCGCGGCGACGCGCTCCTCCAGCACCGCCGTCGTCGGATTCGTGATGCGGGTGTAGATGTTACCGAAAGCCTTCAACCCGAAGAGGTTGGCGGCCTCCTCGGCGTCATCGAAGACATAGGAGGTCGTCTGGTAGATCGGCGTCGTACGCGCATGCGTGGTGGGATCCGGCTGCGCTCCGGCGTGAATGGAGAGTGTGTGAAAGCCGGGCGTGCGGTCTTCGGACATGATCTTCCCCGTTTCGTTCTCGTTGATTGCGGTCGGCCGATTTAGCGGCAAGCGCGGCGCGGAGCAAAGGACGGATTTTCTGTGAGAGGCTGCCGCGAAGAGGAAATGTTGCTAAGTCTGCCGAAATTGGGGGCTTGGGAGCAAAAGATGACCGTCACGATCCGCCGTGCCGAGGAAACCGACACCGAGACGCTTCTCCCGCTCTTCATCGAAATGCAGCACCATTACGAAGGGGCAGCCGCCATCGACGCCGAAACGGCACGGCCACGCCTTCGTGCCGCGCTGAAGCCCCTGCCCGGCCGTGCCATTCTCGGCGCCTTCGAAGACGAGGCGCTCGGCCTTGCCTGCCTCTACGAGCTCTTTCCCGGCCCGGACATGCACCCGGCCTGGCTGTTGAAGGAACTCTACGTCGCGGCGTCAGCGCGCGGACGGCGCATCGGCGAGGCTTTGCTGCGAGAAGCCGCCCGCGTCGCTCTGGCGGAAGGCGGGGCCCGACTCGACCTCACGACAGCGGGTGAGAACGAGGCGGCACAACGCTTCTATGCACGCGTCGGCCTGACGCCGATCGCGAAGGTCTATTATCGCTCGGAAGGTGCAGCCCTTCTCGACCTTGCCGAAGACCGCGGCTGATCACGCTTCATAGAGATGGTGCTCAGCCGAGGAGGCGCTCAGCCGAGAAGGCGCGGCCATTCGATCTTCGGGCACCGATCCATCACGACCTTGATGCCGGCAGCCTCCGCGCGCGCGGCCGCCTCGTCGTCGCGCACCCCGAGCTGCATCCAGATCACCTTCGGTAGCGGCTGGAGTTTCAGGATCTCGTCGACGACACCACCAACGGCCTCCGAGCGGCGGAAGACATCGACCATGTCGATCGCGACCGGCACATCGGCGAGCGAGGGCAGAAACGCCCGCCCTTCGATCGTCTCGTCCGGCTCGCCGGGATTGATCGGATAGACCTCATAGCCCTGACGGATCAGGAATTGACTGACGCCGTAACTCGGCCGCACCGCCTTCGGCGAAGCGCCGACGACGGCGATCGTCTTCGTGTCCGTGAGGATGGAGCGGATGAAATCGTCGGAATAGGAAAGCTGGCTCATGCGCCTTCATCTGTTCCGTCCGGACGCCACGGCAAGCCCGACCTCGCCCCCAATGTGACTTTGCCTGTGGGATATGGCGTGCCGTGTCGCGATTCGATCGCGCCTTCCGCCAGGATCGCCGACACGCTGGCGCCTCCCCGCTGTCCTGACCTACTCTGTGTCCGCATAGAAAAAGCCGAAGGGGAGGAAGAATGAATTTTGCGCCGGTGATGAATGAAGCGGAGGTGGAAGCCTTCCTGGAAAAGGAATTCCCGCAGATCCACCTGCATGGGCGCGCCTTCACGGTGGTCAAAGTCGCGCCGGGCGAAGCGGTGATGCGCCTCGATGCATCCGAAGCTCACCTCCGACCGGGCGGCACAGTGTCCGGTCCGACACTTTTTTCGCTCGCAGATCTCGCCGCCTATGCCGCAATTCTCGCCCATATCGGCCCGGTCGCGCTTGCCGTCACCACCAACCTCTCGATCAATTTCCTGCGCATGCCAACGCCCGGCGCGCTCCTTGGCACTTGCCGGATTCTGAAGCTCGGCAAACGACTTGCCGTGACCGAGATCGCCATCGCCCCACCCGATGACGAGGCTCTTGTCGCACACGCCACCGCCACCTATTCGATTCCTCCCGACCGCGCTTGAGGTATAATAATACCACCTCCGCAAGCTTCTGATTTTTGGGCTTTTTCTCCAGCAGCGCTTGACAATGACAGGCCTCTCCGCCTATCTGCCGCGCGATCGGGCGCCAGCCATCGGCTCATCGGCCGGCTGAGGTCGCCCTTACCTCATTGCTGAGGTTCCCCGAAAGAGGACGAAGATGAAAACCTATTCCGCAAAAGCGGCGGACATCGAGAAGAAGTGGATCGTCATTGACGGCGACGGCCTGGTCGTCGGTCGTCTGGCGACCATCGTCGCGATGCATCTCCGCGGCAAGCACAAGCCGAGCTACACGCCGCATATGGACGACGGCGACAATGTCGTGGTGATCAACGCCGACAAGGTCGTCTTCACCGGCAAGAAGCTCGACCAGAAGAAGTATTATTGGCACACGGGTTATCCGGGCGGCATCAAGGAGCGCACCGCGCGCAAGCTGATCGAAGGCCGTTTCCCGGAGCGCGTCGTGGAGAAGGCCGTGGAGCGCATGCTTCCGAGCGGCCCGCTCGGGCGCCAGCAGCTGAAGAATCTGAGGGTCTATGCAGGGTCGGAGCATCCCCATGCCGCCCAGCAGCCGGAGACGCTCGACGTCGCCGCCCTCTCCAAGAAGAATGTGAGGGTTTTCTAAATGGCTGAAACGCTTCAAGACCTCTCGGAGCTCAGCGGCACCGAGGCTGCGGCCCAGCCGGAGGCTCCCGTCCATGTCCAGAAGCTGGACGAGTACGGTCGCGCCTATGCCACGGGCAAGCGCAAGGACGCAGTCGCTCGCGTCTGGGTGAAGCCGGGTTCCGGCCGCATCACCGTCAACGACAAGGACTACACGGATTACTTCGGTCGTCCGGTGCTGCAGATGATCATCGAGCAGCCGATCCTCGTCGCCGACCGCAACGGCCAGTACGACATCATGGCGACCGTCTCCGGCGGCGGCCTGTCGGGCCAGGCGGGCGCGCTGCGTCACGGCATCTCCAAGGCGCTCACGCATTATGAGCCGGAGCTGCGCGCCATCCTGAAGAAGGTCGGCTTCCTCACCCGCGATTCCCGCGTGGTCGAGCGCAAGAAGTACGGCCGCGCCAAGGCGCGTCGTTCGTTCCAGTTCTCCAAGCGCTAATCGGCGTTTCTCTTTTGGGTTCTCAAAGGGCGGGTCTTCGGACCCGCCCTTTTTGTTGTGAAGACTTCCCCTTGCCTGTTATTCACCGATGGAGCAGGTTCAGGGGGCGAACCGGTGAGCGCAGAAACCCAGATGAAGCTTCAGGCGAAGCGCTTCAACGAACATGTAAAACTGTTCTCGTCGACGGTGAACGCAATCGGTCTCGTCATCTTCGGCGGCGGGCTGATCCAGCCTTTAATAGCGCACGACCCAAGTCCTACCATTCGCTGGTCCTGGATCGCCCTAAGCATTACATTACACATGGTCGCGCAGAGCGTGATCCGGCTGATGCGTGCGGAGGAAGGAAGTGTCTGATCTCCCGCTCTGGCCGCCGATTGCGGCCGTCGTTTTTGGGTTTGTTGGCCTGTTCGTTTTCTGGGTCTGGGGCCGCCGGCTCGACCGGCGCGAGGCAGAGCTGCGCCATCGCCACGGTCCCGCCGAATAGTCGGACGGACATCCCGCGTTGGACCGAAACAAAGCTTCCGTTTCCGGTTTCCTCTCTCTTGGCGGCGCCGCCGCTGGTTTCCGGCGCCCACACCTGCTAGAGGCGAGCCATGTCTGAAAAGCCTGCAATCGACCACGCCTTCCGCGCCAAAGAGCTCAAAGGCGGCGCTGCCGATCCGACCTATGCCGGCGCGCTCTCCTTCATGCGACGGAAGTATTCGCGCGACCTCACCAACGTCGATGTCGCCATCCTCGGCATTCCGCTCGACATCACGGTGACGAACCGCCCGGGCGCCCGTTTCGGCCCGCAGGCGATCCGCCGCGCTTCGGCGATCTTCGATGGCGATCCGCAATATCCGTGGGGCATCGATATTTTCGAAAATCTCGCCGTCGTCGATTACGGCGATGTCGACCTGCCGCTGCATCATCCGGAGAAGCTGACGGCCGCAATCGAAGCGGAGATCGAGACGATTCTCTCCGCCGGCGCACATCTCTTCACCCTCGGCGGCGACCATTATTCCACCTGGCCGCTCCTGAAGGCGCATGCCAAACGCCACGGACCGCTCGCCCTCATCCAGTTCGACGCCCACCAGGACACCTGGGACGACGACGGCTCGAAGCTCTCGCATGGCTCGTTCGTGCTGCGCGCCGTGCGCGAAGGCATCATCGACCCCGAACGATCGATCCAGATCGGCATCCGCACGCACGCGCCGGAGACCTGCGGCATCGAGATCATTTCCGCCTATGACTGGCAGCGCATGCATGCCGACGAGACGGCGGATCGCATCGCCGAACGTGTCGGCGACCAGCCGGCCTATCTCACCTTCGACATCGACTGCCTCGACCCGGCCTTTGCGCCCGGCACCGGCACCCCGGTCTCCGGCGGACCGAGCTCCGCCCAGGCCCTGATGACGCTTGCCGGCCTCAAAACCGTGAATTTCGTCGGTGGCGACGTCGTAGAGGTCTCCCCCCCCTACGACCACGCCGACATCACGGCGATCGCCGCCTCCACGGTGGCCCAGCATTATCTCGGCTTGCTGGCATTGAAGCGTGCCGGGCGCTGAGCGCCCGGAACCTCAGAACCTGATCGACAGACAGGACAGCCCGCCATCGAGAAGCTGCGCCTGGCTCACCTTCGTGGTGCGCACATTGTAGCCCCCGCGGTCGAGCAGCTCCTCGGTACGCGGATAACCGGCAGCGAGAAGCACGATGTCGTTGACGCGGACGGCGTTGGCCGCCGCCTCCTCGCCTTCCGGAAGCGTCAGAACACGAAAATCTGAAAACGTCTCCTTGAGCGGCTCGACCGCCAGGATTGTCTCTTCGTCGAGAAGCGCGCAACCGGTCTTCAGGTGCAAGAGCCCCTCCGGCATGTCGACGCCGACGAGCTCATAGCCCCAGCCGGCCACAATCGCCCCCATCGCATCGAGCCCGTCCTTGTCCGTGCGCTTGGACAGGCCCGCAAAAATCTTGGGGCCCGTGACGAGGATGTCGCCGCCGTCCACATGCCCGTTTTCAAGCAGCGTCACCGGCACGAACTTCTGAAGCGCCTCGCGCACCGTGTCCGGCTCGCCGGCACGGCTCGGCGCCGCCATCCGGAAGAGAATGGCGCCTTCCGGCAGCACCATCGCGGGATCCTCGACGAAGACGGAATCCGGCCAGTCGGAAAGCGCCGGCAGGAGATGCGTCTCAAGTCCCGCATTCTCGAGGATGGCCCGATAGGCGGCATGCTCGAGATGGAAAAGTTCAAGGCTCGGATCGCCGCGGTCGACCGCACGCAGACCGCAAACGACGCTTGCCGCCGGCTCGCGCAGAAGCGCGCGAGAGAAACGGTAAGCAGGGAAAGGATCGTGTGACATGCAACGGCGGTAGCCGCGCCTCATGCGCATTGCAAGCGCCAAGAGCGCGCGTGACGCGAACCGCTTGCCTTTCGCCCGGCGGAGCCTCTATGCCCTCGCCATGCTGCAGCTTTCAAACATCACGCTCCGCATCGCCGGGCGCACCCTCATCGACAAGGCGAGCCTCAACCTTCCCTCGGGCTCGAAGGTGGGCTTCGTCGGCAAGAACGGCGCCGGCAAGACCACGCTGTTTCGCGCCATCGCGGGCGACATCGCGCCCGATGAGGGCGAGATCATCCTGCCCAAGCGCGCCCGCATCGGCCGCGTGCTGCAGGAAGCCCCAGGTGGTCCGGAGACGCTGATCGAAACCGTGCTCGCTGCCGACGAAGAGCGCAGCCGGCTTCTGGCCGAGACGGAGACGGCCAAGGAAGGCGCCCGCATCGGCGAGATCCACACCCGCCTTGCCGAAATCGGCGCCCATGAAGCGGAAGCGCGTGCCGCCCGCATTCTGAAAGGCCTCGGCTTCGACGAAGAGGCGCAGAACCGTCCCTGCTCGGAATTCTCCGGCGGCTGGCGCATGCGCGTCGCCCTCGCCGCGGTTCTCTTCACCGAGCCCGACCTTCTCCTTCTCGACGAGCCGACGAACTATCTCGATCTCGAAGGTTCGTTGTGGCTGGAGCGCTACATCGCCCGCTACCGGCATTCGGCGATCCTGATTTCGCACGACCGCGATCTCTTGAACAACGCCGTGCGCACGATCGTGCATCTGTCGGAGCACAAGCTCACGACCTATTCCGGCGGCTACGACAGTTTTGAGCGCCAGCGCGCCGAGCGCCAGGCCCTGCAGGCCAAGCTCAAGGACAAGCAGGAAGCGCAGCGCAAGCACATGGAGGCCTTCGTCGACCGCTTCCGCGCCAAGGCGTCGAAAGCGCGGCAGGCCCAGTCGCGATTGAAGGCGCTCGCCAAGCTGCAGCCGGTCTCCACCATCGCCGACGAGACGGTCCTGCCCTTCCGCTTCCCGGATCCGGAGAAGCGCGCCGCCCCGCCGATCCTGCAGCTCGAAGGCGTTTCGGTCGGCTACGAGCCCGGCCATCCGATCCTGACGGACCTCAATCTCAGGATCGACGACGATGACCGCATCGCGCTCCTCGGTGCCAACGGCAACGGCAAATCGACCTTTGCCAAGTTGATTTCCGGCCAGCTCGAGGCCGAGACCGGAACCTTCAAGCGCTCCAACAAGCTCAAGATCGGCTTTTTCGCGCAGCACCAGCTCGACGAGCTCATTCCGGGCCAGTCGGCTGTGGAGCACATCCGCGCGCGCCTCCCCGATCTTTCGGAGCCGCAGCTCCGCGCTCGCGTCGCGCAGATGGGGCTCGCCACGCAGAAGATGGACACCAAGGCGAAGGATCTCTCCGGCGGTGAAAAGGCGCGCCTGTTGATGGGCCTCGCCACTCTGGGCAAGCCGCATCTCCTCATCCTCGACGAGCCGACCAACCATCTCGACGTCGACAGCCGCGAGGCGCTCATCCACGCCCTCAACGATTATTCCGGCGCCGTCATCCTGATCAGCCATGACCGCCATCTGATCGAAGCTTCCGTCGACAGGCTCTGGCTGACCTCGAAAGGCACCGTCGCCCCCTATGACGGCGACATCGAAGACTATCGCCGCGAAGTGCTCGAAGGCCCGGCGAAAAAGCCGGCAGCGGAGAAGGCCCCCGCAGCGCCGGCAGCCGGCCGCCAGAAGCAGGCAGACAAACGCCGTGCCTCGGCCCCCCTGCGCCAGAAGCTCAAGGAATGCGAACGGCTGATCGACGTCTTCACCAGTGAGATCGAAGCCCTGGACGAGGAACTCGCGTCACCCGCTCTGCATCGCGCCATGCCCGAAAAGGCCGCTGCACTTGCCAAGAAGCGCGGCGAGAAAGCGGCCATGCTGGAACGGCTGGAAGAGCGCTGGATCGAGCTTGGGGCCATGCTGGAGGAACTCGGCCGCGAACCTGACGCGGCCTGAGCGGCCCGTTCCCACGCCGCATCCAGATCTCCGTCGCAGCGCTTTCGATTGCGGCAAGGCTCCCTGGCGTCGCGCGGGCTGAAGCACCCGCGAAAGACGCGAAAGCATCTGCATATGTTGACGAAGACCTCCGCGCGCTTGGGCAAGGAAAGCAGTTGCAGCCGCGAGAGAAGAAGACGTTGAAGTCGGGCGAGTTCAGCCCGATTCCGCGCTGCAAAACGAATGTGTTTTTTCATCCCGTGCGCGGCAGCCGGCCTGCACCGTTTCGCGGCTCGAAGCATCATAATCCCGGCCTCCCCCGGAACGACGGAGCTCGCAATAGATGCTTCGCCACATGAACTCGCACGCACGCACGAACCGCCAAGCCCTTGCAAAATCAACACATCATGCCTCTGCATAAAATACAACAAAATCTTCCATATATAATTCTTGTAATAATTCTAATATACTAGCGAGCCTCATGTAAAACTTCATTTTGCACTTGCGAAAATACAAAATTCTCTAATTTAATAATTGACACTTCCAAATTTCGCCCCTTAACCTGCAATGAAACGGCAATCGTATCCGGTAATGGTCGCGGACGGACTGTGCTTTTCGCATAGTTTTCCGCGGATCGAATAAATCTGGACAGAATTGCCCTAGCGCTCAAGCGCTAGATGAGGGGGGAAATCGATGATACTAGCCAGCGGTGTAGGCCGCGCGATCTCTATTGCCTTATCGGCAGGTCGGCGACCGACGATTGCTATTTTCCTGATTCCGATCGTCTTGCTGGCTGCCACGGTCTTCGTCCCCGATTCTGCCAAGACGCAGACGGCAGACACCGCCCAGATGGCCATGGATCTTCTGTCGCGGGAAGATACGCTGAAGGATCTGCCGCGCCAGGACGTGCTGCAGGTCACGGCGAGCGGGGCCGCGGTCGGCGCCCATTACGTCGGCTCAGAGCCATGCCGCGTGTGTCATGCGGGCTCCTTCGACGAGTTCAAGCTGACGGTGATGGGCCGTCTCCTGGAGACAGGGCATCACACCGTTGGCGGCAAGATGGAATGCGAGAGCTGCCACGGACCCGGCTCCTCGCACGTCAACGCCGGCGGCGGTCGCAACGACATCGGCACCGGTGTCATTCGTTCCTTTCGTGCGAACGACCCGCGTTCCTCGGCGGCCGACATCAACGGCATCTGCCTGACCTGCCACGAAAAGGGCGACCGGACCTACTGGCGCGGCTCCGTCCATCAAATCCGCGGCGTCGCCTGCACCAGCTGCCACACGGTGATGCGCCGGACCTCGCCCCGCATGCAGATGGCCAAGGGCAACGTAATGGACACCTGTTTCCAGTGTCACAAGGACCGCCGCGCCCACTCGGTGCGCACCGCCCATATGCCGATGCGCGAAGGCAAGATGGATTGCGGCAGCTGCCACAACCCGCACGGCGGCCCGCACGACAAGATGCTGAAAGAAGCGACCGTCAACGACGTCTGCTACACCTGCCATGCCGACAAGCGCGGGCCGTTCCTCTTCGAGCATCCGCCGGTGCGCGAGAACTGCCTCAACTGCCACGAACCGCACGGCTCCATGAACCGCAACCTTCTGACGGTGATGCGGCCGCGGCTGTGCCAGCGCTGCCATACGCCCGGTCGCCATCTCGGCAACCCTGCGCTCGGCATCAGCTCCAACCGCTACATGGTCAACAGCGCCTGCCAGAACTGCCACACGAACATCCACGGCTCGAACAGCCCGTCAGGGAGGCGCTGGCACCGCTAGCCACAGGGGGGGGGAGGCGCGGGGCGCGTGCAGGTTTCGCAAGCACCGCCCCGCAGCCACCCAAAAAGCAACGACACGCAAGGAGCTTCGCTCACACGCCAAGGCCTGAAGACATTTCTCTGGGGGGAGGAAACGATGAAGGTTCAACGCCGATTGACGCTGGCCACGATGGCGCTCCTCGCCGGTGGCTCGGCGCTGCCGCAGGCAGCCAAGGCACAGGACGAGAAAGACACCGAGGCGGTCACCTGGGGCGAGATCGAAGTGGGCGCCCGCGTCTTCATCGACGAGCCGCCCGATCACGCTTCCGTCTGGGACACGCCGAGCATCCTGGCACCACAGAAATACAGCTCCGCCAAGTTCGAGGAATATGGCGATGTGCCTGCGGGCCTGCTTCTCGAAAAACTGATGTTCGGCTGGCAATCGGGTGACGGCCTCTATTCCGGCGAGGTTCGCGCCGAGAACATCGGCCAGAACAACGGCCGCTACATCTTCGACTGGTCGCGGACCGGGCTCCTCGACGGCACCTTCATGTGGGACGAGATCCCGCATCTCTACTCGACGACCGCGCAGAGCATCTGGCAGGGCGTCGGCACCGACTTCCTGTCGACCGACGTGTCGTTTCCGGAAAGCCCGCCAAGTCCCGCAGAATATGATGCGGCGATCTCAGGCGCCGTGCATCCGATCGACATCGGCATCGACCGCCGTCGCATCCAGTACGACCAGACCTACACGCCGAGCCCGAGCTGGGAGTTCGAGGCGAGCTACCTCAACGACCACCGCGAAGGAACGCAGCCCGCCGGCATCCTCATGAACGGCTTTGGCGCCGGCGAAGTGCACCGCGTCGACGTTCCCCGTCCGGTCGACGACGTGACGCAAAACCTCAAGGCAAGCGGCGAGTATTTTTCCAAGACACCTTGGGGCCGCTTCAACGTCTCTGTGACGGGTCACGCTTCGACTTACGAGAACAAGTACGATTCCTACACATTCCGGAATCCGTACTATCAGGTGCCCGGCACCACCTTCCCGCAATTCGGCCGTGTCAGCCTTGCGCCGGACAACGAGGCCTATTCGCTCGGCGTCACGACCGGCGTCGATCTGCCCTGGAAGAGCCGCTACATGGGCACGGTCTCCTATACGACGATGGAGCAGAGCGACACGCTCATCCCGTATACGATCAATCCGAACGCCCCGGCGCTGTCGCTGCCGACCACGGATGCCAGGGCGAAGATCAACACGCTCCTCATCAACAACAAGATCAGCACGCAGATCGCCGAGGATGTCTCCACGACGCTGCGCTACCGCTATTACGACCTCGACAATCGCACGCCCGAATGGCTGATCGACCAGTACATCATGGGCGATTCGACGACGGCCACGCCGGCCACCGGCGGCCTGAGAGCCCTCGCCTATCAATACACCAAGCAAAACGCCTCAGCCGAAGTGAGCTGGCTCGCGACCAGCCGCATCACGCTCGGCAGCGAGGTCGGCTGGGAACGGTGGGACCGCGACAGGCGCTCCGTCAACGTGACGGACGAATATCTGGGCAAGATCACGCTCGACGCCCGCATCACCGATCGCGCGCAGCTGCGCTCCAGCTACCAGTATTCGCAACGCCGCTACGACAGCTACGATCTCGGGCCGGTGCTCGATGCCATGGTGAGCGACCCGCTCGGCACCAATGTCGATCCTGGCGTGCGCAAATACGACATGGCCGATCGGGACCGTCACAAGGCGAAGGTCTCGCTGGAATACGAAGCGCTTGAAAATCTCGTCATCACGCCGTCCTTCGGCCTGCGCTTCGACGATTACCTAACCGATCCCGCCATCCCGGAATACGGGCTCTTGAAGGACAACAGCTGGGACGGCGGCCTCGAAGTGGCATTCTCGCCCGCCCCCGGCATCAGCCTGATGGCCGCCTATGTCTACGAAGACTTCGACCGTGACATGGTCGCCGCGAGCATCACCGGCGGCGGCACGGACGTCGTCACCGGCGGCTGGGACAGCAAGATGACCGAACAGGTGCACACGCTTGTCGCCGGCGCCAACATCGAGATCATCCCGGGCGTTCTCGATCTCGAATTCTATGACAGCTTCGCCCGCGGCGTCTCCAAATGGACCGCGACCGCAAGCTCGCGCACGCCGATCGCCACGCCTCTTTGCCCGGGAGACACCAACTGCCTGCCCTTCCCGGACATGGTGACCAATTACAATCGCTTCGACGCAGCCCTGAACTACCACCCGGAAGCGAGCGGTATTCTTGGTCTCGACGGCGATTTGACTTTGACCCTCAAATATTCCTGGGAACGCAATTTCGTCGACAACTGGCAGGACGAGCTCGACACGCCCTATCAGCATTTGATCGAGGACGGCGTCACCACGAGCTACGCCATGGGCTTCTGGGACACCAACTACAACGTCCACGCTGTCATGGCCTCGCTGGTCTACCGCTGGTGAGGAAAGACCCCTGTGCCGTCGACGCGACGCATCCGGGGCACATTCAAAGAAAAACCAAGGAGGGAACCCAAAATGAGCGACAACTCGAAGACATCGAACACTGGCATGTCCCGGCGTGAGCTTCTCGGGGCCTGTGCGATCGCAGCCGGCTCTTTGGCTCTGGTCGGGACGGGGTCGGCGAATGCGCAAATCGCCAACAAGGCCAAGCAGAGCATCGCCGGCTACCAGACGACGCCGAAGGGGCGGCAGGAGTGCGACAATTGCCGACACTTCCAGGCGCCGGACGCCTGTCAGGTCGTGCAGGGGCCGATCTCACCGAAGGGCTGGTGCCGCCTCTACGCCAAGAAGTAGCGCGGGCCGAACCCGGAACAGGCGAGAAAACCTCTTCAGGGGTTCCCGCCTCACCATTCAATCCATGCGGGACTTTACGTCCCGCATTTTCATGTCCGCCGTCCGCGTTTCGCCGTCCGCCCCCTCGCCGCTCATCCCCGCAGGAGGCTCGCCGCGATCACGCCCATGATGATGCCGATCACCAGATCGAGCACCCGCCAGGCGCGCGGATCGGCAAAGACCGGCCGCAGGAGCCGCGCCCCATAGCCGAGCGCAAAGAAGAACGAGAACGACGCCGTCACTGCGCCCAAAGCGAAGGCCGGTCTCTCCCCTTCATATTGCGAGGACACCGAGCCGAGGAGCACCAGCGTATCGAGATAGACATGCGGATTGAGCCAGGTGAAGGCGAGACAGGTGGCGATCGCCGCGCCGAGGCTCCCTCCGTCGGCATCGAGCGGCTGCAAGCCGGGCCCCGGCTTGAGCGCAGCGTGAAAACTCTTCAGCGCATAGACAATGAGAAACAACGCGCCGCCGTAGCGCATCACCGTCTCGATCCACGGCAACGCCTTCATGAGACCTGATGCACCGCCAACCCCAGCCGAGATCAGAACCGCATCGGAGAGCGCGCAGACGAGGCAGACGGCGAAGACGTGGCGGGCGACCAGCCCCTGCCGCAAGACAAAGGCATTTTGCGCACCGATCGCCACGATGAGACCGAGCCCCAGCGAGAAGCCGGCAACAGCGCTCTCAAAAGGTGACATGCCACAAACCCCGGTCTCGTTCCGCGGCATTGACTAGGCGGTCGACGGAAATTAGCGAAGCTCAATTTTCTAAATGAGAATTAGGAATACTAATCCGTGCTTCCTTATGACCAGTTGGCCGCGCTCGCTTCGGTGGTGCGCACCGGCAGTTTCGAGCGTGCTGCGGAACGGCTGCACGTCACCCCCTCCGCGGTCTCTCAGCGCCTCAAATTGCTTGAGGAGAGGCTCGGCGCGGTCCTCGTCATCCGAGGTCAGCCCTGCACCGCAACCGCCGCAGGTGCCCGTCTTTGCCGCCACGCCGAAGAAGTCGCGCTGTTGGAACGGACGCTCGAAGCCGAGCTGGGCGCCGCACTGGCGGGCCAGCACAGTGCGACGTTGCGTATTGCCGTCAACGCCGACAGCCTCGCGACCTGGTTCGTCGACGCGATGGCGCAGGTGGAAGATCTCCTCTTCGACCTCGTCCTCGACGATCAGGATCACAGCGCCGACTGGCTGCGCCGGGGCGAGGTGAGCGCGGCGGTATCCGCGCAAGGCGGCGCGATTCAGGGCTGCAGCAGCCGTCCGCTCGGCGCGCTGCGCTATGTCGCCACCGCTTCCCCCTCCTTCGCCGCACGCTGGTTTTCCAAAGGCGTCGACGAGGCAGCGCTTGCAAAGGCGCCGTGCCTGCAGTTCAACACCAAAGACGCCCTGCAGCGACAGTGGGTCACCCGCCTCCTCGGCCACTCCCTCGACATGCCCTGTCACTGGCTGCCCGCGACCCATGCCTTCATCGAGGCGGCCCTGGCAGGCCTCGGCTGGGGGCTCAACCCGCTTTCACTGGTGGCAACACATCTGCGCTCAGGTGCCCTCGTTGAACTCGTCCCGAAGACTGCTCTCGATATCCCGCTTTACTGGCAGACGACGCGCGCCCTGGAAACGGCGATCGAAGACGTGAGTGCAGCAGTTCGCTCGGCCGCGGGCCGGCATCTCGTTCAGCCGGGAAGACCCAACCCTCGCGGTCCGCAGTTTTGACCGTTCGTCCCTGCGACGACGATGTCGCGGGAACTTCGCACGCCTTCGCTACTTTCCGCATCATGGCACTCGAAATCGAACGCAAATTCCTTCTGGCCAGCGATGACTGGCGGAAGTCCGTCAACGAAACCCG